>JASLHB010000110.1 GCA_030149965.1 Wohlfahrtiimonas sp.
CGAAGAAAACAAAGCCGGTATAGCTCAGCTGGTAGAGCAACTGACTTGTAATCAGTAGGTCCACAGTTCGATTCCGTGTGCCGGCACCATACAAATAGAAGACCCTGTTAGCGCAGGGTTTTTTATTGCCTAAAATTTAACGAATTAAGTTATTATAACCGCTATAGTATTCCAATATTTTTAAAGTGGTACACAATGATATTTCAGAACATGTTAAATAAGATTCGTTATAAATACTCTCACTTCAAAGTGAATCACGTTAATATCTATGGCATCCCACAAAAATATCATTTTAATAAAATTATGGATCAATACTGCATTGCAGTGCCTGACTCTACGACATTAGATGCAAATGATATAGTTTTATATTCCTGGAATATTTATAAACAAAAACTCGATAATTCTATTTCTGAGCTTTCTTATATGCTTGGCAAAGCTGATATTGTTTTACTTCAAGAAGCTAGAGAAAGCGAAACATTGATGTCCATGATTGAAAGCAATGAATTTAAAGCGATTCATGTGGTTGCTTTCAAAGATGGATATTATGCCAATGGAGTTATGACAATCAGTAAAATTGCACCGCTTCATTACATAGCACAAAAATATTCAGAACCTTGGATTCGTTTCCCAAAATCAGGCTTAATCTCAACTTATCAATTATCGAATGGGCAACAGTTAATGGTTGCAAACTTCCATGCGGTAAACTTTTCATTGGGTTTAAAAGACTTTATTCGTCAGCTACGTACAATCTTTGATATTTTGAAAAAACATCCTGGGCCAATCGTTTTAGGTGGTGATTTCAATACTTGGCGCAAATCTCGTTATTTATATATTAAGCGCATGATAAGAGAATTGAATCTCAAAGAAATAGATTACCCTATTGATCAAAGAACTAAAGTAATGGGTAAAATTTTGGATCACATTTTTATACGTGGACTAAAAATAAAAGAAGCCAAAACATATAATATTTCGGCTTCTGATCATAATCCTATTCGTTTGAAACTGGCTTACGAACCACAAACTTCAACTGATCACGCATATTAGCCAATGCTTTAGCACGATGAGAAATTTGATTTTTCTGTGCTAATTCAAGTTCAGCCATACTTTTATCCAAACCATCAATCAAGAAAAGTGGATCATACCCAAAACCTTCAGTTCCTTTCTCTTCTGTCAAAATTCGCCCATAAATTCGCCCTTCAGCAATTAATGGTGTTGGATCTTCTGCATAACGCACAAATGCTAAAACAGAAATAAAGAATGCAACACGATCTTTATCCGCAACACCTTCTAAGTTTTTTAACAATAATTGGTTATTGGATTGATCATCTTTCACAGGACTATAACGTGCAGAATGAATACCAGGCGCACCTTTTAAATAAGGCACAACAATTCCAGAATCATCCGCAATTGCAGCCATTCCGCTTTTTTTCGCAGCATGTCTTGCCTTTATTATTGCATTTTCAATGAAACTTAAACCACATTCATCAGCATCTTCTACATTAAAATCACTTTGTGGTCGAACTGTAATATCCAATGAAGCAAAAAGTTCATTAAATTCACGGATCTTGCCAACATTATTACTTGCTAAAATTATTTCCATTATTCCGCACCATAAACGTCAATAGAGAAATATTGGTCTGCTACTTTTTTATAACTGCCATCCGCACGTGATTTCAAAATTGCTTCATTAAATTTTTCCATCAATGCATCATCGCCTTTACGCAAACCAACGCCAATACCATCACCAAATACTGTTGGATCATTATAATCACCACCAACAAATTCTAAGGTTTTATCATAACCTTTACGCAAGTATCCGTCATCTAGTGGAACGCTATCTGCAAACACTAAATCAATGCGACCCGAATCTAGATCAAAGATTGCTTCATCTAGATTACGATAACTTCTAACATCAGCATATTTAGAAAATTCACCATTTGCGTAAGTTTCATGAATAGTTCCACTTTGAACGCCAATGGATTTACCTTTTAAAATATCTGCATTTACATCTGTATATTCACCTTTTGATGCTACGAATTTTGCAGGTGTTTGATAATATTTGTTAGTAAAATTAATGGCTTGCTTACGCTGATCAGTAATTGACATTGACGCTAAGATCGCATCAATTTTCTTTGTATTTAAAGATGGAATCAAAGCATCAAATTCAACTTGAACAATTTCACATTTCAATTCAACTTGTTCACAGAATAACTTAGCTAAGTCTGGTTCAAATCCACCTAAGGATTTATCAGGGTTCATATAGCTAAATGGAGGATATGAGCCTTCAATCCCAATTTTTACGGTGTCTTGAGCAAATGCTAAAGAACCTGTTAAAGCAATTCCTAATAAAACTTTCTTCAACATCATCATTCTCCTTTATATTAATAACTCTTTATATATATAGGATGATGATAGGTTTGACAAGTTATCCACATTGCAATTAATTAATATAATAAATTCATTAAGATAACTATCTTTCTAATTGTGAATAAAAACTGTAGAACTTTTTAGATAAAATCTTAATAAAAAATAACTGTTTTTATGCACTGTATATGCAAAGACTTTTAAATAGATTTATCCACAATATTATTCACAAAGGTTTTTTATAAATTTATTTATATGTGCTTATCTTAGATATATTATTTTATATATATTAATAAATAGATGATGATAAGCACCTATTATTTATCCACAAAACTCCTTTAATATTCAAATATATCAATTGCTTACAGTAAAGTTGCATTGTTGATAACTATGTATGTAGTTAGAAGCTTAGGTTTTGGATAAATAGACTTGGCTACTTTAAACATTTTGTCTGCAATATTATAATCAAAGTTATCCACAGCTTTATCCATGAATGACTATAAAATGATCAATTTTGCTTGGCTGGTAAGATTAAGAAGTGTAAAATTTGAGTGTAGTGTAAATTTCACCGAAGTTTAGTATCTTAAACTCAGTGATTAATATTTAAATGAATCTTTTCCTTCCTATTGCAATATGGGGTAAAATATAGTGTTTAAGTGATAGCTAAAATTAGAATATGATTTGTTGTATTCTACGCGGTGGCAGCAGTTGACTTAGCTATTTCAATATCCTTAAGGTGAGGTAAATCATGGATCAGCTTCAAATATTACAACCATTTTCAGATTGGGTTTCTGATGTGCTTGTAGAAATACCAGATGAAACGAATGCATTTGTTTTTAATCTTTATGAAGAAGAAGATGCTTATCTTGTGGATATTACAGGTACAACAGCTTATGATGATACCAATGAAAATTGGACTGAATCTATCAACTGGGATTCTGGTGAAGAGTTATTCATTATTCCTAAAGAAAAATTTGAAGGTGATTGGGAAGATATTCATGATGCCATCGCTGAATCGTTAGAGGCTTTAATTGAAGTAGATAATGAGTTATCAGATGCATTATGTGATTCAGATGCAATTGCTATTGGATTTATTGATGGTGATCTAGAGATAATATGGCAGGCAGAATGAGAAAAAAAATAAAATTGTCTAAGGCAGCATTGTTATTAACACTTGGAGCTCTAATATCTGATATTAGTATTGCTGCATTGAGTGTTAGCTACGATCAGATGAGCCATCAGGAGTTGCCAGCCACAGTTTTATATCCTTTTTCTTATCAAGGCTTGGTCTCTATTAGAGAAAATAATTTCTCAAATAGCCAGAGTTATTTGCCTAAAAATTTACCTGATTATTGGGATGTCGTTGTTGTTGGTAGGGATATTCTTGAGCAAGAGTGTAAGCCGAATGGGCAATTGGAAGTTTTAGATTATGAAAATTTTCCTCATAAAAATTTGCTAACTAGTGGCGCAATTCAACAATGTGGTGTTGGTTTTAGCGTGCAAGGAATGACATTAAGTTATGCTTTAGTGCATAAATATGGTGTGCCACCAACGCATTGGGTGGATTTGTTTGATTTTAATCGTTTTCCAGGTAAAAGAGCTTTACCAAAACAACCTAGATATTTACTAGAGGCTGCATTATTGGCAGATGGTGTTCAGCCAAGTTATTTATATTTATTGCTCGCAACTAAAGAAGGTCAAGATAGAGCGTTCAATAAATTGGATTTAATTTATGATGATATTCTTTGGTGGAACGATGTTAATAATTTGAAGCTATGGTTGGAACAAGGAATTGTTTCAATGTCAATTGCGCCAGATGGTGCAATGCTTTCTAATGATGGTGTAGATACTATTGGAGTTTCAAGGCAGCAGGTAATGTATGAGATGAAATACTATGCCATTTTGAAATCATCTCAACAAAAAGATCTAGCATATTCTTTTGTTTCTTATGCAACGCAGCCTGATCAGCAATTGAAGCTGGTTAATCAACAGTATTATGGCCCAACCATTAAACAGGCTTGGCGTTTAGTTTCTCCGAGTACCGTAGAATATATTACAAATCATCCTAAGAATTTGCAGAATGGCATTTTATTAGATTACTCATTCTATGCTGAGCATGGTGCTGTACTAGAACATAGATTTCATGAATGGCTAAAAGAGAAAGAGGCGCCTGTAAAACGAGTTTCAATGGCAAGTGATCAAAAGCCTGACATGAAAAAAACTATAGATAATGATGAAAATGAATTCTTTGGGCCAAGCTTAGAGTTGTTAGAACAAAATTTCATTGGTCCTCAACTGACTGATTTTTATGAGAATAAAGTGGTTGAGTAAGATTAATTGTAATTAAAATTTGCATTAATAGAATTTTAATGTATATTACTAACTTCACAGACGCGGGATGGAGCAGTCTGGTAGCTCGTCGGGCTCATAACCCGAAGGTCGTTGGTTCAAATCCGGCTCCCGCAACCAAATATAATGAAGCCCACTTAAAAAGTGGGCTTTTTCGTTGCTGATCATTTTGGAGGTATTGTTATGCGTAAAGATCCTTTTGGGTTAACTGAATTACTTGAGCCATCCATTACAGCGATGGGTTATACATTATGGGGCGTTGAGTTTCATGCAAACTCTGTGAATGCTCTTTTACGTATATTCATCGATAAGGAATCAGGCGTAACAGTAGAAGATTGTGCTGATGTAAGTCATCAAGTAGAAGGTCTTTTAGATGTGAATGATCCAATTAGCACAGCCTATACTTTAGAAGTTTCATCTCCAGGTTTAGATCGTTCATTTTTCTCAATTGAACAAATGTTGGCCTATGTTGGTTCAGAAATGGATGTCCAATTGATCAGCGTAGTGAATAACCGTCGTCGATTTAAAGCTGTATTGAGCAAGATTGAAGGTGAAAACTTAACATTTTTTATTCCTAAGATTACAGGCAAAAAAGGCAAGGCTGCTAGACAAGCTGATGTCACAGAAGGCGAAGAGTTAACTGTTGATTACAGCATGCTAGATAGAATCAATCTTTCCCCAAACTTTTCGAAAAAATAATCGATTTATTATAGAGAACAAGAGCTATGAATAATAAAGAAGTGATGACAGTTGCAGAAACAGTATCCAATGAAAAAGGCGTTTCTCGCGGAATTATTTTTGAGGCATTGGAATTAGCATTGGCAGCTGCTGCAAAGCGTTCTTACCCTGTAGAAGTTGATTTGCGTATTGAAATTGATCAAAGAACTGGTCATTATAAAACTTTCCGTCAGTGGGTTGTTGTTGCGGATGATCTACCTTTAGAAGAAAGAATGGCAACAAAACAAATTTCTTTATCAGCTGCACAATTAGATGATCCAGAAATTGAATTGGGCGCAATTGTAGAAGATGAAGTGGATAATATTCCATTTGCACGTATTGGTGCACAAACAGCAAAACAAATTATTTATCAAAAAATTCGTGAAGCTGAACGTAATCAAATGGCTGAATTATATAGCCAAAGATTAGGTCAGTTAGTACGTGGTACGATCAAAAAAGTTGAGCGTGGCAGTATTTATGTTGATTTAGGTGAAAATGTAGAAGCATTGTTACCAAAAGAAAATATGATTCCTCGTGAAATGTTGAAAATGGGCGATCAAGTTCGTGCGATCCTAGAAGATATCGTTCAAGATGTTCGTGGTCCTCAAATTGTATTGTCTCGTACAACGCCAAATTTAATTAAGGCTTTATTTGAAATTGAAGTGCCTGAAATCAGCCAAGGTAGCATTGAAATTTTGAATGCAAGCCGTGATCCTGGTAGTCGTGCAAAAATTGCAGTGAAATCATTTGACCAACGTATTGATCCAGTTGGTGCATGTGTTGGTATGCGTGGTTCTCGTGTACAAAACATCACTAAAGAGTTAAATGGTGAACGTGTAGATATTATTTTATGGGATGATAACCCAATTCAATTCGTGATCAATGCGATGAGCCCAGCGGAAGTTGTATCTATTGTTGTGGATGAAGATCGACACATGATGGATATCGCAGTTGAACAAGAAAAATTATCTCAAGCGATTGGTCGTAATGGTCAAAACGTTCGTTTAGCATCAGAATTAACAGGCTGGGTGTTGAACGTAATGAGTGCTGAAGAAGCAGAAAGTAAACAAAACAAAGAATCATCTCGCATTAACGGTTTATTTGTTGATGAATTGGGTGTGGATGAGGAAGTTGCAGAAATCTTAGTTCGTGAAGGTTTCTCATCATTAGAAGAAGTTGCATATGTTCCTATTGCGGAAATGTTAGAAATTGAAGAGTTCGATGAAGAAATCGTTGAAGCACTTCGTGATGCTGCAAAAGCTGCATTAGAATCTTATGCATCATTAAAACAAGAGTTAGGCGATAAAGCACCAAGTGCTGATTTGATTCAATTGTTGGAAGGAGATCATATCCTCGCCTATAAACTTGCTAAGAAAGGTGTAAGCTCTTTAGATGATTTGGCTGAATTAGCAGCTGATGAGTTATCAGAGATGGCGTCAATGGACGAAGAGCGTGCTAGCCAGTACATCATGACAGCAAGAAAAAGTTGGTTCGAATAGGGGGTGGAAATATGACAGAAAAAACTGAAGACAAGGCACCAAGCAAAATCACTTTGAAGCGTAAAACTCATACTGAGTTGAAAGTTTCAAGTGCGCCAGGGCAAACAAAAACTGTAGCGGTTGAAGTGCGTAAGAAAAGAACGTATGTGAAACGTGATGCATCTCCTGTTGATACAGATTTGGATAACAACTTGATGGATACTGTTGAAGTAGAAGTTACAGAAAATGCACCAGAAGTTATGGAAGCAACAAACAAAGTGGAATCAAAGATTGTTGAAGCAAAAGTAGCAGCTGAAGCGCCTAAGGCTCAAACTGTTGCTAAGAAAGAAAATGGCCCTGATACAGCACAGCAAGAACGCATGCGTGTTGCAAAAGAACGTGCTGCAGCTGAAGAACGTGCTGCTCAAGAAGTAATTGAACGTCGTAAACAGCAAGAAGAACGTAAACAACACGAAGAAATTCAAAAAATTGCGGATGCAGCAAGAATGGCAAGTGAAAGTACAGTTTCTAAGGTTCAAATTAGTTTTAATAATACGAATAAAACTGAAGAGAAACCTAAAAAGAAACCTACTAGCAATACTCAAAAGCCTAATGGTAATAACGGTAGACCTAGAAGTAATGATTCACGTAGCGATTCTCGTTCTCCGATTAAAAGAGATGATAAAAGAACATCATCACCAACGGATAGAAGAGATAGACCTTCTGCGCCAGTATCAGTTGCACCAGCAGAACCAGTAATTTCTACAGATCGTTCAAAAGATAAACCAGTACGTAAAACAGGTGCTCGTGATCTAGATGATTTGCGTGAAGACGGTAAAAAATCTGTAGGTAAACGTGGTAAAGAAAAAGGTCGCGATCAATTCTTCAGTTATGATGAAGATGGCGGTTCTCGTCGCGGTGGTAAAAAACGTAAAGCATCTCATCAAACAGGCAAGCATGGTTTCACAAAACCAGTGGCACCACAGAAGAGTGAAGTAATTTTAGGTGAAACAGTTACTGTTGCTGATTTAGCACACAAAATGTCTGTTAAAGCTGCTGAAGTTATCAAAACTTTGATGAAAATGGGCTCAATGGTAACAATTAACCAGGTATTGGATCAGGACACTGCAGCTATTGTTGTAGAAGAAATGGGTCATACTTATAGAGTTGTGAGTGAGAATGTTCTTGAAGATGAATTAATGAAAGGTTTTGACGAGAGCGATTTAGTTGCTGTAACTCGTCCACCTGTTGTTACTATCATGGGTCACGTTGATCATGGTAAAACTTCATTATTGGATTACTTGCGTAAAGCACACGTTGTACAAGGTGAAGCAGGCGGTATTACTCAACATATTGGTGCTTATCATGTAACAACACCAAAAGGTGTAATTACATTCTTAGATACACCAGGACATAGTGCCTTTACTGCAATGCGTGCACGTGGTGCTAAAGTTACAGATATCGTTGTGTTAGTTATTGCTTCTGATGATGGTGTAATGCCACAAACAATTGAAGCGATTCAACATGCTAAAGCTGCTGGTGTACCAATCATTGTTGCTGTAACGAAAATTGATAAACCAACTGCTGATCGTGAGCGTATTTTGTCTGAGTTATCTCAGCAAGGTATTATTTCTGAAGATTGGGGCGGTGAAAACTTATTTGCTTATGTTTCTTCTAAATCAGGTGAAGGTATTGATCATTTGTTAGATCAAATTTTAGTTCAATCTGAAATTTTAGAATTAACAGCTGTTTCCGATGGCCCTGCACGTGGTGCGGTGGTTGAATCGCGTTTAGATCGTGGTCGTGGTGCAGTTGCGACGGTACTTGTACAATCAGGTATGTTGAAAAAAGGTGATGTTGTTCTCGCTGGTTTTGAATACGGTAAAGTTCGTGCCTTGATCAATGAGAAAGGCGAACAAGTACCAGAAGCTGGTCCTTCGATTCCTGTTGAAGTATTAGGTTTATCTGGCGTGCCAAATGCTGGTGATGAAGTAACTGTTGTTGCTGATGAACGTAAAGCACGTGAAATTGCATTGTTCCGTCAAGGTAAATTCCGTGAAGTGAAATTAGCAAGACAACAAAAATCTAAACTAGAGAACTTATTTGCTAACATCAATGAAGGTGCAATGAGCGTTGTAAACGTTGTGTTGAAAGCTGACGTTCAAGGTTCTGTTGAAGCATTAATTAATGCATTAGAAGAATTATCAACAGATGAAGTATCTGTGAAAGTTGTAACAAGTGGCGTTGGTGGTATCAATGAATCAGATGCTAACTTAGCGGTTGCTTCTGAAGCGATTGTAATCGGCTTCAACGTTCGCGCGGATAACTCAGCGAAGAAAATCATCGAAGATGAAGGTTTAGCATTGCATTACTACAGCATCATTTATGATGTAATTGATGAAATTAAAACAGCATTGATTGGTAAATTGGCGCCAGAATTTAAAGAAACTATCATTGGTATTGCTGAAGTTCGTGATGTATTTAGATCACCGAAAATTGGTGCAATTGCTGGTTGTATGGTAACTGATGGTTTGATCAAACGTAATAACCCAATCCGCGTATTGCGTGATAACGTTGTTATCTATGAAGGCTCGTTAGAATCATTGCGTCGCTTTAAAGATGATGCGAGTGAAGTACGTAGCGGCATGGAATGTGGTATCGGCGTTAAGAACTATAACGATGTGAAAGTTGGCGATCAGATCGAAGTTTATGAACGTGTTCAAGTGGAACGTACCCTTTAATAGGAGGGAATCATGGCGAATATCTCAAGAACTCGTCGTATTGACGAACAATTGAAGCAAGAATTATCTACATTAATTCGTAGAGAAGTTGGTGATTCACGTGCGATGATGATTTCTATCACTTTAGTAAAAGTGGTGAGAGATCTCTCTCAAGCAAAAGTATTGGTGACCTATTTAGGTCCCAATGAAGAACGTAAGGAAATGGTTGGGGTATTGAATGAACATGCTTCAACTTTCCAAAGAATGTTAGGTAAAATTCTTAAATTACGTAAAATTCCAAAGTTTGAATTTGCTTATGATGAACAATTAGAGAAAGGTAATGAATTATCTGCTCTAATTACAGAGGCAATTCAAGAAGACGAAGCTAAAAATAAAGAGCGCGATGAGTAAACAAGCTAAAATCAAACGCCGTCCTTTGGATGGCGTTTTACTTTTGGATAAACCAAAAGGTATATCAAGTAATGACATTTTACAGAAAGTAAAATGGTTATATAAAGCTGAGAAGGCAGGGCATGCTGGAACATTAGATCCAATGGCAACGGGGCTTTTACCGATTTGTTTTGGAGAGGCAAGTAAGTTCAATCATCAATTGCTGAATAATCGAAAGACTTATGAATTTACATGTTTGTTAGGTTCTGCGACGAATACAGGTGATGCTGAAGGTAGTATCATTGAAGAGCAAGCGATTCCTGAATTATGTACAGAGTTATTGAAAGAAGCTTTGGATAAATTTGTGGGTGATATTCAGCAAGTACCACCAATGGTTTCTGCATTGCATCATGAAGGTAAACGATTGTATGAATTAGCGCGTGAAGGGATTGAGGTTGAGCGCCCAGCACGTGATATCACTATTTATCAGCTTAATTTAATTAGTTTTGATGATAAAAGTTTCACAGCTGAAGTTACATGTTCTAAAGGTACTTATGTCCGAGTATTGGCTGAAGAGATTGCAAAATCGATAGGAACGTTAGGGCATTTAACAATGTTGCGCCGTACAGAAGTTGCTCCTTATTTTAAGCCTAATTTAGTTTCGATGGAAATGTTGGCAGTTGCATTAGAGGAGAATAATGCAGATGAATTATTGCTAGCTGTCGATAGTGCAATTGCAGATTATCCAATTTTAGAATTCAGTGAAGAAGATACATTGCGTTTGAAAAATGGACAGAAGATTGCTTTGCCTCATGTATTGGATGAACAATTTTATCGTTTATATGCTTCTGATCAATCATTTTTAGGTTTGGGTGAGCGACATTTACCCCATGTAATTAAAGCCAGCCGACTGATTCAAATTAAATGACTTGAAAGAATAATTTGCTATAATTCTTTAGATTAATATATTGAAAAAATAATCAAAAGAGGAGTTTTATATGTATAAAAGTTTGATGGTTGTTGGTTTATTATCTGTTGGCATGACAACAGCATTTGCACAGAAATCGGACTCAACTATTAATAAATGTAGTAATGGTAAAAATCCTATTGTTTATACAGAATTTGACTGTCCCGAAGGTTATGATGTTGTTGTTGATAGTTGGTTAAGTGAAACCAATATTACAAGTGCTGAAAAATTTGGTGATGAATCTAAAAGAGAAGAAGGGCTTCATGGTATTAGTGATCGTGGCGCTCCCCAAATTTTAGAATAGTTCATATTGAGAGGGAAGTGGTAATGAAATATTATTTAACCTTAATATTTTTTTTTGCATCTACTATCGCAATAGCTCAAGTACCAATATTAGATTCTTCTACGATTAAAATGCCAAAATCAAAGGCATTAAATAAATGCATAGATGAAAATAATAAAGTTATGTATACGCAATTTGAATGCCATGATACTACAAAAAAAGCAGATGATCAGTGGATCGAGCAAACAAATATTACTTATGCTACAGCTACTCAGAAAAAAGTTATTAAAACTAAAGAGCAGGGAAAATCATTAGATCCTAATCAAAGTGGGATTGATATGCTCAAAGATGGCAT
This sequence comes from Wohlfahrtiimonas sp., assembly GCA_030149965.1. Taxonomy (GTDB): domain Bacteria; phylum Pseudomonadota; class Gammaproteobacteria; order Cardiobacteriales; family Wohlfahrtiimonadaceae; genus Wohlfahrtiimonas. The sequence goes on from JASLHB010000110.1 coordinate 11,624, forward strand.
GCAAGATAAATCATTCATGGAGTTGTTTGATCAAGGCTTGAAAGCTTTAATGATGCGACAAGATATGTTGAAAGATTTATAAAATAATTGTGTTCCACGTGAAACATGGACATTAAAAAAGCCTCTGATATAACTCAGAGGCTTTTTTATATTCAAAAATCTGTATTAGAATTTAACTGCTTTGAATGCATCTTTACCAGCATAGATTGCATTGCTACCTAATTCTTCTTCGATGCAGATTAAGCGGTTGTATTTCTCAACACGGTCAGAACGGCATAAAGAACCAGTTTTGATTTGTGTACTTAATGTTGCAGCAGCTAAGTCAGCAATAGTTGTATCTGAAGTTTCACCTGAACGATGTGAAGTTACAGAAGTATAATTTGCATCATCAGCCATTTTAATTGCTTCTAATGTTTCTGTTAAAGTACCGATTTGGTTGAACTTGATTAAGATAGAGTTAGCAATATCTTTATCAATGCCTTCTTTCAAAATTTTAGTATTCGTTACGAACAAATCATCGCCCACTAATTGGATTTTATCGCCTAATTTTTCAGTCAATACTTTCCAACCAGCCCAGTCAGCTTCATCCATACCATCTTCGATTGTGATGATAGGGTAACGTGCAACCCAATCAGCTAAGAAATCAGCAAATTCTTCAGATGTGAATGATTTTCCTTCTGATTCTAAAACGTATTTACCATCTTTATAGAACTCAGATGAAGCAACGTCCAAACCTAAGAATACATCTTTACCAGGTGTATAACCTGCATCTTTGATTGCAGCCATGATTACTTCTAAAGCTTCTTCATTAGAAGATAAGTTAGGTGCAAAACCACCTTCATCACCAACTGTTGTTGCTAAACCGCGAGCATTCAATACATTTTTTAATTCATGGAAAATTTCAGCGCCCCAGCGAACAGCTTCTTTGAAAGAAGGTGCGCCAACAGGTAAAATCATGAATTCTTGAACATCTACAGAATTATCTGCATGAGAACCGCCATTCAAGATGTTCATCATTGGTACAGGTAAAACGTATTGCGTTGCATCGTTTAAATGACGATATAAAGGAATACCTTTTTCATTTGCAGCAGCATGAGCAACAGCTAATGAAACGCCCAATAATGCGTTAGCACCTAAACGAGCTTTATTGTCTGTGCCATCTAATGCGATTAATTTGGCATCCAATGCTTTTTGATCAGCAGCGTCCATGCCACGTACTGCAGTTAAGATTTCACCATTCACATTTTCACATGCTTTTAATACACCTTTACCACAATAACGTGATTTATCGCCATCACGCAATTCAATTGCTTCTCTTGCACCAGTTGATGCACCACTTGGCACAGCGGCAACACCTTTCACGCCAGATTCTAAAGTAGCTTCTACCCAAACTGTTGGATTTCCGCGTGAATCAATGATTTCTCGAGCAACTAATTGTTTAATAGCTGACATAATTCTCTCCTAGAGATGCATAAATGAAAATGTAAATCCTAATTATAACCGATAATAACTGAAGCGTTAACCTCTGAAGTTAAGGAACAAACCAACCTGCTGGTTTGATTGTATTTTCAATGCCATTATCTACACCCAAAACCATTGCAAATAATGCCATTCTTGCAGGAACACCTGCATCTGACTGGCGGAAAATTGCCAAACGTGGGTCTTGATCTAGATCGCTACTTAAGTCATTGGCATTTTCACGGCTATCACGTGGTAAAGGATGCATGATAATCGCATCTTTCATCGCGTATTGATCAATCATGGATTGATTAATACGGAAACTTAATTCAGGCTTACGAGTTTCTTCACCTTCTGTGAAACGCTCTTTTTGAATACGTGTTGCATAAATCACATCATTATTATGAATTCCATGTTTTAATTGATCTGTCTCGATTACAGTATGACCACGTTCACGTGCAAATTCTGTGATGTATTCAGGCATTTTTAGGAAGTCAGGCGATGCGAATGTAAATGTGATGTTTTTATATAAAGACATCAATTTTACTAATGAATGAACTGTACGGCCATAGCGCAAATCACCAATCATTGCTATTTTACAACCATCCATTGTTTTGCCATTCAATTTGAATTCATTGTGGATTGTATAAGCATCTAATAATGCTTGTGTGGGATGTTCGCCTGCGCCATTACCACCATTGATGACAGGAATGTCTGTAGATTGTGCCATTTTATAGATTGCTTGTTCTTCAGGATGACGAACTACTAACACATCAAAGTAACCTGAAATTACGCGCGCTGTATCTTCAATGGATTCACCTTTAACAATCGATGAGAATGAAACACCAGTTGTACTTGAAACTTTACCACCTAAACGCATGAATGCAGCATCAAAGCTTAAACGTGTACGTGTACTTGCTTCAAAGAAAAGGCTGCCCATTACAGCGCCATCTAGTATTTTTGTATAAGCTTTGCCGTATGCAACAGGTTGTAGAATATCTGCCAATGTGAACAGCTTATTCAATGTATGAAGATCGAATTGTTCGCATGATAATATGGATTGGCCGAGTAAAGTGTTCATATATATCCTTTGTGTGATGTTTTTCCAAAAAAAACCGCCATATCTGGCGGTCTGTAATAATTATAATGGGTTACATGTTTCGGAGAGTATGTCCGATGTAACGTTGTCTTGGACGAGAGATTTTCATCTTCGGATCCGCGATCATTTCATTCCAATGTGTAATCCAACCAACTGTACGCGCTAATGCGAACAATGGTGTAAACATTTGTGTTGGGAAGCCCAATGCTTTGTAGATGATGCCTGAGTAGAAGTCTACGTTAGGATACAATTTACGTTCGATGAAGTATTCATCTTTTAACGCAACTTCTTCTAAACGTTTTGCAACTTCCATCAATGGATCATTACCATATTTAGCCAATACTTCATCTGCAATGCCTTTAATCAATTTAGCACGTGGATCGAAGTTTTTATAAACACGGTGACCGAAGCCCATCAAGCGGAATGGATCTTCTTTATCTTTTGCTTTAGCAACGAATTTAGCAACATTCTCAACTGAACCGATTTCAGCTAACATTGTTAATACAGCTTCATTTGCACCACCATGCGATGCACCCCATAAAGATGAGATACCTGCAGAGATTGCTGCATAAGGGTTGGCACCTGAAGAGCCTGCCATACGAACTGTAGATGTTGAAGCATTTTGCTCATGGTCAGCATGTAGAATGAATAATACATCCATTGCTTTTTCAGCAATTGGATCAATTTCATAAGGTGCACATGGTGAACTGAACATCATGTTCATGAAGTTGCCAGCGTATGATAAAGAGTTCGTTGGGTAAACCATTGGCATACCAATCGAATGTTTATAAGCTGCAGCAACTAATGTTGGCATTTTTGAGATCAAGCGATGTGCTGTGATCATTCGGTGTTCAGGGTTATGAATGTCTAATTTATCATGATAGAAGCCAGCCATTGATGCAACTGTACCCGCAAGAATCGCCATTGGGTGAGAGTCATATCTAAAGCCTTGCAGGAATACTTTTAGGTTTTCATGCATTAAGCTGTGTGTCATGATGATGTTTTCAAATTCTTTTGATTCTGTTAACGTTGGTAATTCACCGTTAAAAATCAAATAACAAACATCAAGATAACTAGATCTTTCTGCTAATTGCTCAATAGGATAACCACGGTAAAGTAATTCACCTTTGTCACCATCCAAATAAGTGATAGCACTTTCACAGCTTGCTGTTGAAACAAAGCCTGGATCGTAACTGAACAAGTTCAAAGTACGATTCATTGTTGCGATGTCAACAACATCATCACCATATACCGATTCCAAAATTGGGAATTCACCTTGTTTTTGTGTACGGTTATCAATATAGGTAACGCTATTTCTATTGGTAGTTGTCATTTTTATCCTCCATAGTGATCTTTATAAGATCTATCCAATAATTATGTTATGGCTAATAACACATGGCACTAATATAAACGAGCTTGAGCAACTTAGCAAAATTCAAATGTTCAAAAAAAAAGCATCTATTAAAGATGCTTTTTAATTTGAATCGATTAACGACCGTATTTTTTACGGAAGCGGTCAACACGACCTTCTGTATCCACGATATTTTGTTTACCAGTGAAGAAAGGATGTGATTGTGAAGAAACTTCGATTTTGTAAAGAGGGTATTCGTTACCATCTGTCCAAACGATTGTATCTTTCGTTGAAATAGTTGAACGCGTTAAAACTGCGAAATCGCTTGAGCTGTCTTGGAAAACAACTGGGCGATAGTTAGGATGACCTTCTGCTTTCATAATAAAATCCAGTAAATAAGTAAAAAATAACGGCTAATAAAAAGCCTACTTAGTTGAAAATAGCACGATATTCTAACAAAAAGATATTTTTTGCGCAATACTTAGCGTTTCATTGCGTCAAAAAATGCTTGATTTGTTTTCGTTTCTTTGAGTCGTTCTAGAACGAACTCCATTGATTGGATCTCATCCATAGGATATAAAATCTTACGGAGAATCCACATTTTCGCCAAATCATCAGGATTCGTTAAGAGTTCTTCTTTACGAGTACCGGAACGATTAATGTCAATTGCAGGGAAAATTCGTTTTTCAGATACTGAGCGATCTAAATGAAGTTCCGAGTTACCTGTACCTTTAAACTCTTCATAAATTACTTCATCCATTTTTGAGCCAGTATCCACTAATGCTGTTGCGATAATGCTTAAGCTACCGCCATTTTCGATGTTACGTGCAGCACCAAAGAAACGTTTAGGGCGATGCAATGCATTTGCATCCACACCACCAGATAATACTTTACCTGATGAAGGAACAACAGCATTGTATGCGCGAGCTAAACGTGTAATTGAATCTAATAAAATAACAACATCACGACCATGTTCGACTAAACGGCGAGCTTTCTCGATCACCATTTCAGCAACTTGAACGTGACGAACAGCAGGCTCATCGAATGTTGATGCAATTACATCACCATTTCTGAGTAAACGTTTCATTTCTGTTACTTCTTCAGGGCGTTCATCAATCAATAATACGATGAGATAACATTCTGGGAAGTTTGTTTCAATGGATTGCGCAATGTTCTGCAACATTACAGTTTTACCTGTTTTTGGTGGTGCAACGATTAAACTACGTTGGCCTTTACCAATTGGTGCAACCATATCGATTAAACGTGCTGTAATATCTTCGCTTGAACCATTACCACGTTCCATCTTTAATAATTGATTTGGATGGATTGGCGTTAAGTTTTCAAATGCCACTTTACGCACAGAGTTTTCTAATGGTTCATAGTTGATTGTGTCAACTTTTGATAATGAAAAATATTTTTCATTATCCTTTGGTGGGCGAATTTTACCTGAAACAGTATCACCTGTTCTTAAGTTAAACTTACGAATTTGTGATGGGCTTATGTAAACATCATCAGGGCCAGCCATATAAGAGCTGTCAACACCACGAAGGAAACCATAACCATCATTGAGGATTTCAAGAACGCCATCACCTGAAATTTCTTCACCATTCTTAGCATGAGCTTTTAAAATAGAGAAAATCAAATCGTGTTTTTTAGCACGGGCGATGCCTTCTAACTGCATTTCTTGAGCAAGACGAATTAGCTCAGCAGCTGGCATTTGTTTTAATTCAGTTAAGTTCATAGATTAATTCTAGATTTAAATAAAAGATAAATATAAGATGACTCGGCTACTGATTGAGCCAAGCAAAATAAATTAGGGAATTGATTCAGTCGGAAAGATAGACCATTATGTGTTTGTCCGCAAATTCTATAAGCTTTACAGACATATTGCAAATAATCTGATCAATTTTCCGCATTTTTTTTACGATGTTCTAGCCATGCTTTTCCAATTTCATAAATCATTGGTAAAACTGAGATAAAGATAATGCCCAACACAATGATAGAGAAGTTATCTTTGATCCATGGAATTGTGCCAAAGATATAACCTGCGCCCAACATTAATGTCATCCATAATAATGCACCGATGATATTAAATGTCGCAAATGTTTTATAAGTCATTTTGCTTGCACCCGCAACAAATGGCGCGAAAGTTCTCACAATCGGAACAAAGCGTGCAATGACAATAGTTTTACTGCCATATTTTTCATAAAAACCATGTGTTTTTTCAAGGTATTTTAATTTGAAAATTTTCGCATCTTTCTTAAAAACTTTAAGTCCGACAAAATGCCCAATCTGATAATTAAGTGCATCACCGAGAATCGCCGCAATTAATAATGTGAAAAATAGGAGATAAATATCCAATAATCCCATTGCCGCCAAAGCACCTGCTGCAAACAATAGAGAATCGCCTGGTAAAATCGGCGTAACCACTAATCCTGTTTCACAGAAAATAATGGCGATTAATATAATATAAATCCAAACACCATATTGCTGTACAGCCATTTCTAGATATTTATCCAAATGCATGAATAGATCAACGAATTGAAGTAATAAATCGTACATGATTATTTTTCCTGAATGAGTTGATGATTATCTAAACGAAAACGGTGATCCATTTTATGTGCCAATTCTAGATCGTGCGTGACAACAACAAGCGCTGTACCAATTTCTTCATTGATTTCGCACATGAGATCAAAGATAGAGCGAGCATTTTCAGCATCTAAATTGCCGGTTGGTTCATCTGCTAATACTGCTAATGGTTTTGTCACTAAAGCACGGGCAATAGCAACACGCTGACGTTCACCGCCAGATAGAGCAGAAGGTTTATGATCAATGCGGTGAGATAATCCAACGCGAATTAACATCTCTTTGGCACGTTCTTGAGCTTCTTTGATGCTCATACCACCAATCGCACATGGAATGGCAACATTATCTAATGCTGTGAATTCAGGTAATAAATGGTGAAATTGATAAATAAAACCTAAATATTGATTGCGCCATACGCCACGTTCTTTTTCAGAACCTTGGCTGAAGGCTTTGCCATTCAATAATACTTCACCTGATGTTGGTTGATCCAAGCCTGATAATGTATGCAATAGCGTACTTTTACCTGAACCTGATGCACCAATAATCGCAATGCGATCTTTAGGATTAATTGTGAAATTAAGATTTTCAAAAACCTTGACTTCATTTTTATGGTCAAAATAGGATTTTGCTAAATTTGTTGCCACTAAAACAGGATTACTCATAACGTAAAGCCTCAGCTGGTTGTGTTTTAGCTGCTTTCCATGCTGGGTAAAGCGTTGCTAAACTTGCCAATAAAAATGCCATCAGGGAGATCATACCAATATCATCCCAACGAATGATGGTAGGAATGTGAGATAAAGGATAAACACTTGGTTCAAACACGGTATAACCTAAAAGTGATTCAATCCAATGAATGAGATTATTCACATTCATGCTGATCAATAATCCCAAGGCTGTACCAATCAAAACACCCCAAAAGCCAATCACAATGCCTTGCACCATAAAGATGGCCATAATGGATTTGGGTGCTAAGCCTAAAGTTCTGAGAATCGCAATTTCAGAGCGCTTATCATTCACCACCATCACTAAAGTGGAAACCACATTGAAAACAGCGACAGCAACGATCAAACTCATGATGACAAAGATGGTGCGTTTTTCTGTTTCAATCATATTGGCTAAGGTGGCAAATTGATCTACCCAGCTATAAATCATCACAGAGTTATCCTCAAGGTTATCCACAATGTCCATTGCTGTTGATCTTGCCGCATTCAGATCATGCAATTTTAAACGAATGCCTTGAGTCTCATTTTCAGGGACTTTGAACACTTGATTAGCTTCATTAATATGAATGATCGCAGTATTGGCATCATATTCGTACATGCCCACGCTGAAGATATCCACAACGGTGAAACCTTTCACGCGTGGTACGACAGCATCGGAATGTTCAGCAACTTCGGGAGTGATTAACGTAATGTAATCACCAACGTTCGCATCCAATAGTTGTGCCAAATCTTTACCCAAGATAATGCCTGATTCAGTTTGATTGAGCGCATCAAAGCTTGGCATGATGTGTGAAACATTGGATTGATAACGTGGGTCAATACCTTCAATACGAACAGGACGCATTAAACCATTGGCGCTCATCAATCCTTCGCCATTCGTAAATGGTGCACCTGCCACAACATTCTCATGATGAGCAGTTTTGTTATACATTAACTGCCAATCATCAAAATAGCCGCTATCTTGGCGTTTCGTGAGCTTAAGATCATAAGCAACAGATTGACTGACTTCTGTAATACCTTGCTGGAAACCATTCATGACGGATAATACAACGATGATTGCGGTTAAACCTAATGCAATTCCACCAATGGAAATGAATGAAATGAAAGATATGAAATTATTTTTACGTTGTGCGGCTGTGTAACGAAGCCCAATGGATAAACTTAATGGCTTAAATAATTTAATCATAACGGAGCGCCTCCGCAGGTTGAGTTCTAGATGCTTTCCAAGCAGGATAAAGCGTTGCAATGCTTGCTAAACCAAAAGTGATCAAAGCAACTACATAAATATCGCTCCATACAACAATGGATGGAATTTCAATCACATAAAAAGCATTGCCAACATTGCCACCAAAAATATTTTCAATAAATGAGATGATTGGATTAACGTTGAATGCAATGAGTAAGCCCAAAAGAATGCCGATAATCGCGCCAAAAAAGCCAATGAAAACACCTTGAACCATGAAGATCATCATGATTTGTGTAGGTGACATTCCTAAAGTTCGTAAAATTGCGATTTCGGGGCGCTTTTCTGTGACAACCATAACCAATGTAGAAACCACATTAAATACAGCAACAGCAACGATTAAACTCATAATTGTGAACATTGTGAGTTTTTCAATTTCAATCATTTTGAATAATGTTTTGAACTCTTCGATCCAAGTCATGGTGCTGTATTTTGTACCTAATTTTGCTTGTACTTGATCAGCAGTTTCACGTGCAATAAAAGGATCATCCAATTTAATGCGGAAGCCAGAAACACTATTTTTAGGGATTTGGTAAAGCCTGCCGCTATCTTTGTAATTCATTAATGCGATGACAGAATCATATTCATAAGCACCCAAGCGAAACATTCCCACAACTTTTAAACGTTTCATACGCGGAATTGCGCCCGCAGCAGTAATTTGAATTTTCGGTGTGATCAAAGTGACATAATCACCAATATTTAAACCTAAATTCATGGCTAAATCTGAGCCTAAAATTGTGCCAAATTCACCTTCTTCTAAAATGGAGAATCCCGCAGCAGAAATAAAATCAGCTGTAATTGAATCACCAATACTAGAAACAGCAGATTCATAATCAGGATCAACGCCTTGTACTTTGACAGGGAAAAATTGTCCATTGGCAGCCATTAAGCCTTCACCATTATTAAAGGGTGCGACAGCGCTTATATTTGGATTATCTTTGATTTCTGAATATGAATCCTGCCAGTTATCCACAAAACCCTGTGGATCGCTGTTGCGAATGGATAAATCATAAGCCATTGCGAGATTACGTTGGCGAACTTCATTTTGGAAGCCATTCATCACAGATAACACAACAATCATCGTCATCATTCCTAATGCAATTCCGCCAATGGAAATGAATGAAATAAAGGAGATGAAATTCTTTTTTCGTTTGGCGCGTGTATAACGCAATCCAATGAATAACGTTAATGGGCGAAACATTTAAGCTTCCTCAGTTGCGTTGAAGGATAATCCCATTTGTTCAATAGTTTTATCGAGCTTTTCTAATTCGATTAATGGTGGTAGTTCACTTAATTGCTTAAGATTGAAATCATCTAAAAATTGTTTAGTTGTGCCATATAAATTAGGGCGCCCAGGAACTTCGCGTTGCCCTAAAATTTTGATCCATTCGCGTTCTTGCAATGTTTTCATGATATTACTGCTGACAGAAACACCGCGAATTTCTTCAATATCACCGCGGCTAATGGGTTGACGATAAGCAATCAATGCCAATGTTTCCAACAAAGCTCGACTGTAACGTTGTGGTTTTTCTTCATATAAGCGCGAAACCCATTGTGAATATTGTTGTGGTACTTGAATGCGATAGCCAGAAGCCACTTCTACCAACTCAACACCGCGACCGTCCAGTTTGTATTTTAAAACTTGCAAGGCTTCTTTGATATCGTCAACTGTAGGTTGTTCATGGATATCGAATAATGTTTGGATATCACTGATTTTAAGTGGTGTTTGTGCAGCACTTAAAATGGCTTCTAATAGAATATTTAAAGGCGGTAAAGCATTCATAGTTTAATCTCTGCGCTTAAAGGAAGAAGTCTTTTACCTGCGAAGGCAAAGGCTGTACGCATAATAGCATTCCAAGGATTTTCATTCATTTGACCTTTGATAGAAAGGTCGATTTGTACCACCATGCTGTTCAAATTACGCAAACGATTTGGATTCATGCGATTCAATGCTAAGCGATACAATGGTTTTTGGTTCTGCCAAACATCATTTAATGCCATTTCTATTGTTGCGCCCGCATCCATTTTTGTGTACATTTTTTGTAATGTTGCGATCTCTTTTTGTAATACCCAATTGACCAATGTTGGTACATCACTTTCAGAACGTAATCCTTGAATGATTCGATAAATACGAGAAATATCACCAGTTAATAACGCAGAACTTAAATCAAAGGCTACAAAGTTAGAATTTTCTGAGCTGAGTTCGGCAATCATGTCATTAGAAATTTGTTGATGACCATATAAAAATGATAATTGTGTTAATAGCTGTTCAATTGCTAAAAAGTTGCCTTCATTATGGGCAGCAATGAATGTGACAGATTCAGGTGATAAATTCACGTGTAATTCGCGTGCTCTGTTTTGAATCCAGTTTGGGAGTTTTGTATGATCTGGTGGATAAATTGTGATTAAGCAACCATTTCTTTCAACCATTGATAGCGTTTTATTCTTTAATGTATTGCTATCAAGCTTTGGCATTGTGATGAGATAAAAAAGATCAGGATTTGTTTTATCTAAACATTCATGCAAGATTTTAAATGTCTTTGCATCAGGTTTATTGGCAAATTTAAGTTGAATAAGTTTTTGCGTTGAAAATAATGACAAGCTTTGGCTTGTATTAATAATATCTGACCAATCAAACTTATTATCCACATCAAAAGTTTCACGTTCGTATTCGCCTGAGTTCATCACAGCATTTTTGATTTTTTGCTCAGTATTGAACATTAATGCGGGTTCATCACCTGCAATGACGCAATAAGGAAGTTTGATAATTTTCGGGAGTTCTTTAGTGACAAAGTCTTGAGCAATCCGCATAGTTTTCCATTCTCGTTATAAAGAAAAACCCTCCGAAAGAGGGTTTTTACGGAATGCATATTATATTATGCATTGCCTTCAGTTTGCATTTGTTCTAAACGTTGTGCGTAGAGCA
>JASLHB010000115.1 GCA_030149965.1 Wohlfahrtiimonas sp.
TCTGTCAAATTTTAAGGGAGGTTTAATGAATAAATCTTTAGTTTTAAGAGCTAATTCATTGCCTGCTGTCAGTGATGACTTCAGTGCATATGCTTCTGCAATCGCAGATATCCCAACGTTAAGTGCAGAAGAAGAGAAAGAGCTTGCCACACGTTTAATTGAAAAAAATGATATTCAAGCAGCGCAATATTTAGTATTGGCACATTTAAAATTTGTTGTTCATATTGCTAAAGGATTCTCTGGTTATGGTTTGCCATTGGTTGATTTAGTACAAGAAGGCAACGTGGGTTTGATGAAAGCTGTGAAGCGCTTTGATCCAACTTATAACGTTCGTTTAATTTCTTTCGCAGTTCATTGGATCAAATCTGAAATACATGATTTTGTGATTCGTAACTGGCGAATTGTTAAAGTGGCAACAACCAAAGCACAGCGTAAATTATTCTTTAATCTGCGTTCAGCTAAAGAATCTTTAGGTTGGTTGAATGAAAATGAAGCTGAAAATATTGCAGCGGATTTGAACGTGAGCGTGGATGAAGTAAAAAGAATGGAATCCCGTTTGTTTTCCAATGATGTTTCATTTGATTTGACTACAAGTGATGATGATAACGAAAATTATTCACCATCAGAATGGTTGGCTGATGAAAATATGGATCCATTATTACAAGTTGAATCAGATGATACAGAACAGAAGAGTTTAGAAGCTTTAGCAAATGCTATGGCAAGCTTGGATGATCGTAGTCGTGATATCGTTCAACGTCGTTGGATGGAAACAGATGATAGTAAAAAGCCAACACTCCATGAATTAGCAGCTGAATATGGTGTTTCAGCAGAACGTATTCGTCAAATTGAAGCGCAAGCGATGACGAAATTGAAAAAATTCTTAATTGAATAAGCAATTGGGCAATTATGAGATCTAAAAAATTCTTAGCAGTTTTATTTGGGGCAATCATTTTGCCTTTATCTGGTTGTGCACCTTTGGCTGTATTTGGTGCCGTGGGTACAACTGGCGTTATTATGGCGGATCGTCGACCTAATTCCGTCATGGTTGAAGATCAAGAAATTGAAATGAAAGTTGATAAAGCAGTACGTGATTTACCTTATAGCTCTAAAAATCATATTAATCGAGTGAGCTATAATCGCGTTGTTTTATTGGCAGGTGAAGTACATAATCGTGACATCGGCTTAAATATAGAAGCGGAAGTGAAAAAAATTCCTGGTGTAACGAATGTCTATAATGAATTAGTGATTGCCCCTCCATCAACATTTGGTGAGCGTTCTCAAGATACTTTCTTAACGACCAAAGTTAAAGGTGAATTGGCTATATTGAAAGTCGCACCTGACTTTTATGCTGGTAATGTGAAAGTTGTGACAGAACGTGACATTGTTTATTTAATGGGCTTATTAAAGCCATCAGAAATGCAACCTGTGATTGATAAGGCGCGTAGTGTTTCTGGTGTGAGCGAAGTTGTACCATTATTCCAAACGTATTACCCAGAAAAAAAGGATAAGTAATGAAATATGATGTAATTGCTCTTGGCGCAGGTTCAGGAGGGATTTCTGTTGTAGAACGTGCTGTGAGTTATGGCGCTAAATGTTTAGTAATTGAGAAAGGCGTTATTGGCGGTACTTGTGTAAACGTAGGTTGTGTTCCTAAGAAAATTATGTGGAATGCATCACATGTTGCAGATACGATTCGCAATGCTTCAGGCTATGGCTTTGATGTTGAATTGAAAAATTTTTCTTGGGCAACATTGAAAGAAAAGCGTGATGGCTATATTGGTGGCATTACTAATTGGTATGGTGGTTATCTTGAATCTTTAGGCATTGATTATGTCGAAGGTGCAGCTAAATTCATTGATGATCATACAATTGAAGTGAATGGTGAACATTATACAGCTGATCATATTGTCATTTCTACAGGCGGTCGTCCGAAAGTTCCAACTGATGTACAAGGTGCTGAATTTGGTATTACATCAGATGAGTTTTTCTCTTTAGAAACTCAGCCTAAAAGTGTTGCAGTGATTGGTGCAGGTTATATTGCTGTAGAAATTGCACAATTAATGCAAGGTTTAGGTACAGAATCTCATTTGTTCTGCCGTAAAGAAAATGTATTAAGAACATTTGATCATTTTGTAACAGATGAATTGAAATTAGAATTGGAAAAGAATCTATCATTCCATACAAATTCTACAATTGAAGCAATTGAAAAAACTGAAAATGGTTTGGTTGTTGTGTCTAATCACGGTAGAACAGAAGTTGAGCAAGTGATTTGGGCAGTTGGTCGTGATTTGAATACAGATAACATTGGTTTAGAAAATACTTCTATTAAGATGGAAGCAGGTGGTGTGATTCCGACTGATCACTATCAAGAAACTAATGTAAAAGGTGTTTTTGCATTGGGCGATATTATTGGCAAGTTCCCATTAACGCCAGTTGCAATTGCTGCGGCGCGCCGTTTGGCTGATCGTTTATATGGTGGTAAAGAAGGTCGTTATTTGCCTTACGAGAACATTGCAAGCATTGTATTTTCTCATCCGCCAATTGGTACCGTTGGTTTGACGGAAGCTGAAGCCGAAGCACAATATGAAAAAGTAAAATGCTATACAACATCATTTACTTCTATGTATTCAAGCTTTACACCGCATCCTGTTAAAACTGCAATGAAATTGGTTGTTGTGGGTGATGATCAAAAAGTTGTGGGTGTTCACATGATTGGTCCACAAGTAGATGAAATGTTACAAGGCTTTGCAGTTGCAGTGCGTATGGGCGCAACTAAACAAGATTTTGATGATACAGTTGCCTTGCATCCAACATCTGCAGAAGAATTGGTAACAATGCGCTAAACATCATTAGCATTTTGTATTACAATAGGCTCTTTCGTCATTAGAAAGAGCTTTTTTTATGTTGGCTGAATTTTTTTCTGGGCTTGATTGGCACATCATTTTAATTTTAATTGGTTCTGTCGGGCTTGTTTTAGCTTTTGAATTTGTAAATGGATTCCATGATACCGCTAATGCTGTTGCAACAGTGATTTTCACTAAATCAATGAAGCCTGGCATGGCGGTTTTTTTATCAGGTATATTTAACTTTTTAGGTGTTGCATTGGGTGGTTTAGCAGTTGCATATGCAATTGTGAATTTGCTTCCGATGGAATTATTGGCTACGGCAAATTCCACGAAGGGATTGATTATGATCTTCTCTTTATTGGTTGCAGCGTTGATATGGAACTTGGGCACTTGGTATTTTGGTATTCCTGCTTCTAGTTCACATACCTTGATTGGATCAATTTTGGGTGTTGGTTTGGCAAATGCTTTGATTGAGCATGGATCTTTAGTAGAAGGCGTGAACTGGGCGAAAGCTTACGATGTTTTTTTCTCATTACTATTTTCACCATTGATTGGTGCCGGTGTTGCAGGTTTCTTTTTATTGTTATTATTGAAATGGAAACCAAAAAGCAATATTCATAAAACACCTCATATTCGTCATAATATTGAAAAGAAAAAGCGCCCTCCATTCTGGCCACGTTTTTGCTTAGTATGTTCCGCAATGGGCATGAGCTTTGCACATGGTCAAAATGATGGTCAAAAAGGTATTGGTTTAGTAATGTTGGTATTATTCAGTATTGTGCCAGCACAGTTTGTTGTGAATATGAAATCTGATGTTTATGACATTCAACAAACAAAAATCGCAGCAGAACTCATCATTACTTCTTATGACAAAAATAAAGATGTGATGGAAAAATTATTTCCAAAATCAGAGAAAGCTGAAAAGACTCTATTCAGTTGTGAGCCATCAGAAATGGTTCAACATTCTCAAAAATTAGTAGGTTTATTGGATGGCATTACAAGTTATGATCAATTGGATGTAGATCAACGTTGGGCTGTGCGCAATGAGGTTTTATGTTTAGGCAATGTCACTAAAAAACTAGAAAAAGCTGAAGAATTATCCGATGAAGATCGTAAAACCTATAAGAGCATTTCTAAGAACTTAACAAAGACAACTCAATATGCGCCAATTTGGGTTATTTTCGCTGTAGCTTTAGCTTTAGGTTGCGGTACGATGATTGGTTGGAGAAGGGTTGTAGAAACAGTAGGCGGAAAGATTGGTAAAAAAGAGATGACTTATGCACAAGGCATGAGTGCTCAGATCACAGCAGGTATTTCTATTGCATCAGCAAGTTATTTGGGAATGCCTGTATCCACAACGCATATTTTATCGAGTGCAGTTGCGGGAACGATGGTTGCAAATAAATCGGGCTTACAAGGTTCGACTATTCGCAGCATCTTATTAGCGTGGGTATTAACATTACCCGTGTCAATTATTTTGTCATTTTCGTTATATTATATCGGTAACCTTTTATTTATTAGTTAGTTGGTCATGAGCAAATTATTAACGGTTGAAGAAGGGATTGAAGCATTAGTTCGTCAAGAACTAATCCTTTATCCTACAGAAGGAGTGTACGGCATTGGTGCTGATGCACGAAATGTTAAATTAGCAAAAAGAATTTGCGAGATTAAAGGGCGACCGTTAAGTAAAGGCTTGATTGTGTTGGCTGATTCATTGGAAAGGTTGCAAGATTGGATTTTGCCGCTAACAGATGAACAAAAAACATTGATGGAAACATTAGATTTTGGTTTCCATCATACTTGGTTATTGCCAAGAACAGATGCTTGTCCTGATGTTTTGTCTGGTGATTCAAGTGATTTAGCTGTGAGATTAACAACTCATCCTGTCGCAAAAGCATTGTGTGAAGGTTTTGGTGCACCTTTAATTTCAACGAGTGCTAACATTCAGGGAGAACCTGCTATAATGTTGGAAGAGGACGCTTTAAGATTCTTTGATTCAGAAGTGACTGGCGTAGTTGCAGGTGCATTAGGTGGTATTCCACAAGCAACTAAAATTCAGCACATCATTACAGGGAAGGTTTATAGAGCTTAGTATTGATAGTAATCAAAGAGAGAAAATAAATACCTTTTAACGTTTGTGATTGTGGTATGTACGTCATAATATAATTAAATAATTTGTGTATATAAGGAATCATCTATGGATAATAAGTTAGATTATAAAATTCCACCGAATATGGAACTTTCCGATTTACCTGAACATGTAACAGAATACGAAGAAAAAACTTTAACGTATTATGAAGGCTTTCAACGCCGTATTTTTGTTGTGGATGAAGAAGTACCTTATCCAGATGGTCGATTGATTGTTTCTAGAACGGATCCTCGCGGTATTATTACGCATGCGAATAGAGCATTCGTTGATATGTCAGCTTGGTCTGAAGAAGAATTAGTGGGATCACCGCATTCTATTTTACGTCATCCAGATGTTCCACCTGTAATCTTTAAAGATTTATGGGATACAATTCAATCAGGTAAACCTTGGCGTGGATTTGTTAAAAATTTGCGTAAAGATGGCCGTTATTATTGGGTTTATGCAACAGCAAGTCCAAACTATGAAGATGGGCATTTGATTGCTTATACATCAGTTCGTCGTAAGCCAGCACGCGAAGGCGTTAACCAAACGTTAGAAGTAATTGGTAAAATTTGGTCTGGTGAATTGGTTTTATAATATTGATATCATCCAAAGATGTGAAAAGCGCTGAAATTCAGCGCTTTTTTTATGAATCAAATTTGGGTTAAATAATATTGCTGTAGCTGATTAATAACTTCTGTAGATGTTTTGGCAAAAGATCAAAATCTAAGCTATCCAACCAGTTTTTGATTTCTAGCACTAAAGCTGTATTGCCTTCGATGGCTAATGTTCTGTTGAAGAATAAAGTATCTGGATCTTCCTTTCGGGAAATCATCAGAATTAACGGATTAAATGTGGAATATAAAACAACATCGGCTTTTTTAATCGTATCGATGGCAATGAGCTGCTGATTCTTTAATGTAATGGTTGTGGAATATTGAATATCATCCACATTGATTGTGAATGTTTTATCTTCTAAAAAATCTAATTCTCCATCATTTATGGCTTCTTTAAAGAAGTGATTCATCGCCAAATTAATGATATGCAGCTTCATTTTCATTGGCATAACTTTCAGTTGAAACTTGCACAAAGTTGGCAATACAACGGGTAATTTCTGTGTTAATTGAGCGGGTATTTGCATAACATCCTCAAACTTGATTCCAATCAAACCATTGATACTGTAAACAATCTATCTTAGTAGCGTCTTGATATTGATCATAAATGAGGCGTTATGGAATTATTATGTCCTGCGGGCAATTTACCTGCATTGAAAACTGCCTTTGAAAATGGTGCAGATGCGGTTTACATTGGTTTGAAAGATGAAACCAATGCGCGTCATTTTCCGGGATTAAATTTTACAGAGAAGCGATTACAAGAAGCTGTGAAAATCACGCAATCATTTGGTAAAAAACTTCATGTTGCCATTAATACGTTTGTGAATCCTGCTTCATTTAAAACATGGCAAAGTGCGATTGATCGTTCAGTTGGTGAAGGCGTTGATGCTTTGATATTGGCGGATATTGCGAACCTCGATTACGTTGCCAATAAATATCCAGAAATGGAAGTGCATTTATCTGTGCAAGCTTCTGCTACAAATATTGAATCCATCAAATTTTATCAGCGCGAATTTGGCGTTAAACGCATTGTGATTCCTCGTGTTTTACCCATTCATCAAGTGAAAAAATTAAGCGCAGAATCGCCTGTTCCATTGGAAGTTTTTGCTTTCGGTGGATTGTGCATCATGGCCGAAGGACGCTGTTATTTATCATCTTATACAACAGGCAAATCTCCAAATACAGCGGGTGCTTGTTCGCCTGCGGAATATGTCGAGTGGGTTGAAATGCCGAATGGCGGGAAAGAAACTCGATTGAATAATGTATTGATTGATCGTTTTACAGAAAATGAACATGCGGGTTATCCAACTTTATGTAAAGGGCGATTCCAAGTGGACGATCAGTTGTATCATGCGATGGAAGAACCAACGAGCTTGAATACTATTTCATTGATTCCTGATTTCTTTAAAATGGGCATTGCATCTGTGAAGATAGAAGGGCGTCAACGCAGCCCAGCTTATGTTGCTAAAGTTGCGAAAACTTGGCGAGAAGCGATTGATCATTATCAGCAAGCACCCAGTGATTTCCAAGTAAAAGCACAATGGGATCAAGCCTTGAACGAAATATCAGAAGGCAAACAAACCACGCTCGGCGCATATAACCGCAAGTGGCAATAGAGAAAATAGGGAAGACAATTATGAAATTATCTTTAAGTCCAATTTTGTATTGTTGGGAAAAACAGCGCGTTTATGATTTCTATGATCAAGTGAAAAATAGCTCTGTGGATATTGTTTATTTAGGTGAAATGGTTTGTGCAAAGCGCCAAGAATTATTGCTGAATGATTGGCTGGAGATTGGCAAAGATTTACAGAATCATGGCAAAGAAGTGATTTTGACATCATTAGCATTGGTGGATAGTCCATCGAAATTACTTGATGTGAAAAAGGCTGTGAACAATGGCACATTGAATATTGAAGCGAATGATTTTGCTGCTGTGAATTTGTGTGTAGAAGCAGGTTTATCATTCACTGCTGGGCACGCTTTGAATTTATATAATGCTGAAGCTTTATCGGTTATGCTCAGGAATGGGATGAATCGCTGGTGCTTTCCTGTGGAATTATCGTATGAATGGCTCAAAGATATTCGTAAAGTTTGCATGGAAAAAGGCATTTGGCAGACATTTGAGAAAGAGATTTTAGCTTATGGATATTTGCCATTATCTTATTCGGCAAGATGTTTCACGGCGCGCAATGTTGGCAAGGATAAAGCGGATTGTGAGATTGCGTGTTTGCAAGATACCGCAGGAAAGGCTGTGTATACGCAAGAGAATGAACGAATATTCACAATGAATGGCATTCAGATGCAAAGTGGTTTATGTTACAACTTGATCAATGAATGCAATGATCTGAAAGAATTTGTGGATATCGTTAGATTATCGCCATTGGATGAGAATATTTTCTCTGTGATTGAACAATTTCAATCAGTGATCAATGGCGATCAATCTCATTATCCTTTGCATACAAATGAATGCTCAGGATTTTGGTCTGGTGAAGCTGGGATGCGATAAATCTTTATTAGAGAAAGGTCAACTTACCAGCTTTTAAAGTTGGTGAATTTACCACGCCTTGCAAAGAAATCAATACTATCATCAAAAGAGCGATGAATGGCTGATTTGAATTCTAGAAGTGTATGTTCTTCTTTGTCTAATAATCTTGTGTAATCGGATGATAATTGAGGCAATATATCTTGAATCATAGGATGCATTGTGGTGAATCCACTCCATATAATGTCTTCATCAATACCAACTAATCGATTGAGTAATCGCTGATAAAACATTGCAGGACCTAATCCACGAATGAATATGGTGCGATTCCCAGAATTTGGTACGAGATCTGTAGAAAGCAAATTGGAGATATCATAAATCGTGGATAGACGAAGCTCTTTAGTTAATAGATCAGCGTAGTTTAAGAATTCATATTGTGCATTTTTGAACTCTTTGATAATTAGCTCAGAGTTAACTTTATATTTTTTATTGGCCAATAAGCCGTAGGTTCTATAAATTGCAGTAAATTGTTTATCTAAATTTTCTTGTATGATTTTTAATTTGTCTTGATCGCAGAGTACTAATACATTTTTGATCGCCATTGTGTAACCTCTCATTGTGTTTTATGTCGTAGAGAATTATGTGAAATGATTATAAAGTGTTTTTGTATCTGAGAAATATTAATGTAATTTTATATTGATATTGGTTAATTTTTGTTAACCGAAATAGATGTAAAAAAGCGCTATTTATAGCGCTTTCATAAAGTAATCAATATCAATAATATTGATATTAGAAATCGATACTAACACCAACCCAATAACGACGGCCATCTAAATGTTTGCCATAGTCGCTATATCTTACTTTCTTATTGCCAACATTATAAATACCTGCAAATGCACTGACATCTTTATCAAATTTATACGAAGCACCAATGTCCGCAATTGTATAACCTGAATATTGATAGCCCATTGGTTTGCCAACAGCTTTTGGACTCATTTCAGTTTCTTTGCTGCGATAGTTTAATTGTGTCCATAAGTTTAATTTTTCAGTGGTTTGCCAATCTGCATGAATGTTGAAAACGTGCTTAGGTAAACGATTCAATGGCATTCCTTGATATTGACCGCTTTTTTGTTCTGTTTCAGTATATGTATAGCTTGATGATAATTTCACAGTTTCAATTGGCGACCATTGTGCCGCTAATTCAATACCTTTTAGTTCAGCGTTATTAACATTGTAATAAGTACTGATATATCTATAGCCTTGGCAATTTTCGCATAAACGAATTTCATCAATTTTATCTTTAAACTTCGTATAGAACGCAGTTGCATCTAGATTAATCTGATCATTCGGTGAGAAGTTTAAGCTGATTTCATAGTTTGTTGATTTTTCAGCTTTCAAATCAGGATTACCGTACATAATTGCAGCGCCTAATGCAGTTACTTGTCCCCATTCTTTAACTGTTTGTCTCAGATTAGGTGCTCTGTAACCACTTGAAATGCCACCTTTTAGTGTCCAAGCATCATCAATGTTCCAGACTGCATATAATCTTGGTGTTACTTCGCTGCCATATTTTTCATCGTGTTCATAACGAACAGCGCCTGTTAATGCGAAGCTATCAGTAATCCACCATTCATCTTCAATGAAAAATGCATAGTTTTTACGATCAATATTAGTGAGCTTGCTGATTTTATTGCTCGTTTGGTCGCTGATTTTTTCATCTCTAAATTGACCACCTAAAGTAATGGTATGAGAATCAATTGGAATAATCACATTACCAGATAATTCAGTATTTTTAACAATCATCTGACGCGATTTATTGTCATTTTTCTCATGAGATAAAATAATATCAGCAGTAATGCCATTATCAAATTCACCCAAATATCTTAAAGAAATATTATCTCTTTGATATTTATTCGATGAGTTTTTACCTTTATTATTAAATGGATCAATAGGATTAACAGAATCACCCACATGACCAAAACGTTTTTGTTGGCCTGTGCCACCTTCTAATTCAAAAGTTTGACCTTTTACTGGTACAAAAGTTAATTTACCGCCAATATTTTGCATGTTTTGTTCAGGATAACCTGAGTAAATATGATCTTCTTTACGATGAGAATATTTACCATAAATCTGTAATCCTAATGTTTCTTTAATCAGTGGACCATGCAAATAGAATTCAGAATTGCTTGAATTGCCAGCGTCTGAATTGCCTTGGAATGTGGAATCAGTGCGGAAATTTCCACCCCATTCATCAGCAATTTTCTTAGTAATGATATTCACAACTCCGCCCATTGCGTCGGAACCGTAACGAGATGACATGGGGCCACGAATCACTTCAATTTTTTCGATCGCAGCCAATGGTGGAATCCAGCCTTGCTCAATTCCTGCGCCATCGCTGTTTGGACGAGTTTGGCGGGAATTTTGGCGTTTGCCATCCACTAACATCAACGTATATTGCGGTGCCATGCCACGAATACTAATATCTTGTGATGCGCCGCCGCCAGTAATCACAACGCCTGGAACATCTTTCAATGCATCTGTTACATCACGAAATGGCGCATTTTTAATATCTTCATTAGAAATCACCGAAATAGATGCAGGCGCACTTTTAACTTCTTGGCTAAAGCCACCTGCAGTCACAACAACTTTAGATAAATCAATCGCAGATGAGTTATCAAGCTCTTCATTATTATCTAAGTTATCTACTTGAGCGAGTGAAATAGGTGACAATAATGTGATAACAGCACAGGCTAATATGCTTTGTTTAAATCGTTGTGTATTTGATTGTGACATGATTTTCCTTACGAGAATAAATGCAAAAGTTAGGCAAATGTTTATAATTACAATTGATAATTATTATCATTTAAAATTAATAGTCAAATATGTATTTGTCTTATATGCTAATGGGAATCTATAATTTTTGAGTATGAATAGATTTAATTTTATTGATTATCAATATGTAATGAGCCATTTTGATGAATGACTCGATGTATAAATAAACTACTAATTGTGATTAATATTTGGGCAATTTTGTCAATATTTTGTCAATGATATGAAGTTTGTACCCAAGCAGTTTATTCGCTATGATGTTTAGATCTTGAGCCATTCAAGTCGATTACTTTATAACTCTTATGGAGAATTAGTGATGCAAAAAACAATGAAAGCAATGGTTTATTATGGTGCTGATGATTTACGTTTTGAAGATCGTCCAGTACCACAAATTTTAGAACCAACAGATGCAATAATAAAATTAACAACGACAACAATATGTGGCACTGATCTTGGCATTATGAAAGGGAAGAATCCTGAAATTGCAGAGACAGCAAAAGAAAAACAGGTAGTTTTAATGGGCGCATTCTAGGACATGAAGGCGTTGGTATTATCGAAGAAGTCGGCAGTGCAGTTAAGAATTTTAAAAAAGGTGATAAAGTCATCATTTCTTGTGTGAGTCGCTGTGGTACTTGTGAAAACTGTCAGAAACAATTGAATGCCCACTGTAGAAATGGCGGTGGTTGGATTATGGGATACATGATTGATGGTACGCAGGCTGAATATGTTAGAACGCCTTTTGCAGATACATCTTTGTATCATCTACCTGAAAATTTAGCAGAAGACGTTGCTGTATTATTATCGGATGCTTTGCCAACATCACATGAAATTGGTGTGCAATATGGTGATGTTCAACCAGGAGATACAGTTGCAATTGTTGGCGCAGGACCAATTGGAATGGCTGCATTACTGACAGCACAATTATATTCACCAAGTGAAATCATTGTGGTGGATATGGATGAAAATCGCTTGCAGATGGCTTTAGAAATGGGTGCAACCAAAATTATTAATTCTGCAACAGAAGAGCCCATTGCGAATATTTTGAAAATGACAAATGGTCGTGGCGTTGATTGCGCAATAGAGGCTGTTGGTATTCTGCAAACTTGGGATGTATGTCAGCATGTGGTGAAAGAAGGTGGAAATATTGCTAACGTTGGTGTTCACGGTCAAGCTGTAAGTTTTGCATTGGAAAAATTGTGGATTAAAAACTTAAAAATTACAACTGGTTTAGTGAATGCAAACACAACAGATATGCTTTTAAAAACGTGCTGTTCTGGTAAATTACCATTGGATAAGATGATTACTCATCACTTTAAATTTGGTGAATTGGAGCATGCTTATAAAGTGTTTAAGAATGCAGCAGATGAAAAAGCTATGAAGGTCATTATTAATTATTAATTATTAATTTGAATTTGTAATATTCAGACATAAAAAAGCGGAATCATATGATTCCGCTTTCATGATTGTTAGCTAATCAGCTTAAGATGATTAGATTTTATCTTGAATCCATGCTTTAGCAGCGTCTAATGCTTCTGCAACTTTTTCACCGTGTTGACCACCAGCAGTTGCTGAATCAGGACGACCGCCGCCTTTACCACCAACGATTGCTGCTGCAACATTCACAAAGTCACCAGCTTTAACTTTTGCAGTTAAAGATTTTTCGATCGCAGCCACAAGTGTTGCTTTACCATCGAGGGCAGAACCCAATAAAACGATGCCTTGTGATTGATCACGCAATTTATCAGCCAATTCGCGCAGTAATTTTGTTTCAACCTCAGGCACAGAGGCGATGATTACTTTCGTACCATTGATCTCTAATGCTTGTGCTAAAAGCTCATCACTTGCCGCCAATGCTAATTTAGATTTTGCTTGTGATAATGCTTTTTCTGCAGCTTTTAAGTCCACCAATGTTTGGTTAACTTTAGTGCTTAATTGCTCTGGTGTTGATTTAAGGACATCAGATAACTCAGCCACTAATGTTTCTTGTGATTGTGTTAATGCCAATGCATGTAAACCTGTGGTTGCTTCAATACGGCGAACACCTGATGCAATCCCTGTTTCATAAAGAATCTTGAATGGACCAATATCGCCAGTGCGAGCAACGTGTGTACCACCACATAACTCTAATGAATCACCCATTTCAACGACGCGAACTTCATCGCCATATTTTTCACCAAAGAGGGCCATTGCGCCTTTTTCTTTAGCAGCATCAATTGGCATAACTTCGATTTCTACAGGATTATTCGCAATGATTGCAGCATTTACATGCCATTCGATTTGTTGCAACATTTCAAGTGAAATAGATGAGTTGTGAGAGAAGTCAAAACGTAAGCGGTTATAAGTCACCATAGAACCTTTTTGTTCTACGTGATCACCAACGATTTCTTGCAATGCTTTGTGTAATAGATGCGTTGCAGAGTGGTTTTTACGGATGTCATTGCGGTAGCTTTCATCGATTTTAGCGTGCACTTGGTCCGCTTTTTTCAATGAACCTTTCGCCATATGACCCACATGTAAAATGGCATCACCTTGCTTTCTTGTATCTTCTACGATGAATATGTTATCGCCCATTGCGATCGCACCATGGTCACCCACTTGGCCACCAGATTCCGCATAGAAAGGTGTGCGTTCAAGAACGATGATACCGTGCTCACCTTCATTCAGTGCAGCAACCAATTCACCCTCTTTAGCGGTTTCTAAAATTACTGTATCCAAATGATTTTCAGAGTAACCCACGAACTCAACAGGTTTATCTAAATCAATCGTGATGGTTTTCTCTGCGCTGAATTGGTTAGCAGCACGTGCTCTCGCACGCTGTTCTTCCATACAAGCATCAAAACCATCCATGTCTAATTCTAAACCTTGCTCACGTGCGATGTCGTTTGTGAGGTCAACAGGGAAGCCATAAGTATCATAGAGTTTGAATGTTGTTTCACCAGAGATGATTTTAGCGCCATTCAATGCTTTGATGTCTGACTCTAAAAGTTTTAAACCGTGCTCTAATGTTTCAGCAAAACGTTTTTCTTCTTGTTCGATCACAGATGCAATGTGTGCTTCTTTTTCGATCGATTCAGGGTAAGCATCACCCATTTCTTTGGCAAGCGTTGCCACCAATGTATTAATGAAGATGCCTTTTTGGCCCAACTTGTAACCATGACGAATCGCACGACGAATAATACGACGCAATACATAGCCACGGCCTTCGTTAGAAGGTAAAACACCATCCGCAATTAAGAAAGATACTGAACGAATATGATCACTGATCACTTTCAATGAGTTGTGTTCAAGATCTGTTGTGTTCGTTGATTTCGCAGCAGCTTTAATCAACGCTTGGAATAAGTCGATTTCATAGTTGCTGTGAACATCTTGTAATACTGCTGATAAACGCTCTAAGCCCATACCAGTATCTACAGATGGTTTTGGTAATGGATGTAAAACGCCCGCTTCATCGCGGTTAAATTGCATGAATACTAAGTTCCAGATTTCCATGAAACGATCGCCATCTTCTTCAGCTGATCCAGGAGGACCGCCCCAGATGTGATCACCGTGGTCATAGAAAATCTCAGAGCAAGGACCACAAGGACCTGTATCACCCATTTGCCAGAAGTTATCTGAGCTGCCATCTTCTTTTAAGCCAATGCGAATGATGCGCGCTTCAGGCACACCAATGTCATCACGCCAGATGTTGAATGCTTCATCATCGTTATGGAATACCGTGACTGTTAATTTATCTGCAGGGAAACCATAAACTTTCGTTAACAATTCCCATGCAAATTCGATGGCATCTTTCTTGAAATAATCGCCGAAACTAAAGTTCCCCAACATTTCAAAGAAAGTATGGTGACGCGCTGTAAAACCTACGTTTTCTAAGTCATTGTGCTTACCACCGGCACGCACACAGCGTTGTGATGTTGTGGCACGAACGTAGTTGCGTTTTTCCGCACCTAAAAAGAGATCTTTGAATTGGTTCATCCCAGCATTTGTGAATAAAAGCGTAGGGTCCTTGTGTGGAACCAATGAACTTGAGGAAACTTCTGTATGTCCTTTGGAGATAAAGAAGTCTAAAAATTTACGGCGTATTTCAGTAGTTTTCATAGAAAGTAACAGTTTTGGTCAAATAAGAATTATAGGGAATGATCCATAAAAACCCATGGCGTTTTTTGTTTCATTCGCGCTTCATAAGCTTTAATATCATCTGTATGTTGAAGAGTTAAGCCGATATCGTCAAAACCATTGAGGAGACAATATTTGCGGAACTCATCCACATTAAAATCAAACGGAGAGTGTAATGCTTCACCTGCAAGTTTACAAATTACTTGCTGAGAAGGGAGGTCGATCTCGATCTCTAAACCCTCGTGTTTCTGAATCAATTGGATGATTATATCAACTTCTTGAGCAGAGAGCACAATGGGTAATACACCATTTTTAAAGCAGTTATTAAAGAAGATGTCAGAATAACTTGGTGCAATGATGGATCTAAAGCCATAGTCATCGAGCGCCCATACAGCATGCTCACGAGATGAACCACAACCAAAGTTTTCACGGGCAACTAAGATAGACGCATCCGCAAAGCGTGGTTGGTTTAACTCAAAGTCCATATTTTTAGGACGGTTTGAATTATCCATGCCTGGCTCACCAAAATCAAGGTAACGCCATTCATCAAATAGATTCACACCGAATCCTGAACGTTTGATGGATTTTAAAAATTGTTTAGGGATGATCGCATCGGTATCAATGTTCGGGCGATCGATCGCAACAGCAATGCCTTGGTGTGTTGTGAATTTTTTCATTATGATCTCCTTAAATCAATGTGCGAACATCAACAAAATGGCCAGTAATTGCAGCAGCAGCTGCCATTGCAGGGCTCACTAAATGCGTTCTACCGCCTGCGCCTTGACGACCTTCAAAGTTACGGTTAGATGTTGAAGCACAGTGCTCACCTGGATTTAAGCGGTCATTGTTCATGGCCAAACACATAGAACAACCTGGTTCGCGCCATTCAAAACCTGCTTCCAAAAAGATTTTATCCAAGCCTTCTTTCTCAGCTTGTTCTTTCACTAGACCAGAGCCCGGAACGATCATCGCTTGAAGGATGTTGCTTGCGACTTTTTTACCTTTAGCAATAAAGGCAGCTTCGCGTAAATCTTCAATGCGTGAGTTTGTACATGAGCCAATGAATACCTTAGTTAAAGGAATCGCTGATAATGGAATATTGGCTTCTAAGTTCATATAAGCCAATGCTTTTTCCATGCCTGTACGTTTTACTGAATCTGTTTCTTTTGATGGATCAGGAATCATCTCATCGATGCCAATCACCATTTCAGGGCTTGTGCCCCAGCTGACTTGTGGCTTGATGTCTGCTGCATTTAAACGCACAACTTTATCAAACTCAGCGCCTTCATCTGAATGAAGGGTGTTCCAATAAGCAACCGCTTGATCCCACATCTCACCTTTAGGTGATAACGGACGACCTTTAACGAATTCTAAGGTTGTGTTATCTACGCCCACCATACCAACGCGAGCACCTGCTTCGATGGCCATATTACAGATGGTCATGCGACCTTCCATAGATAAAGCGCAGATGGCAGAACCTGAGAACTCAATCGCATAGCCTGTACCACCAGATGTCCCGATTTCACGGATAATGGCTAACACAATGTCTTTTGCAGTCACGCCATTTGATAAATCACCATCCACAATGATGTTCATGGCTTTGGATTTCTTTTGAACTAAGCAGCAAGTTGCCATGACATGTTCAACTTCACTTGTACCAATCCCAAATGCCAATGCGCCAAAAGCACCATGAGTTGCCGTATGTGAATCACCGCACACAACCGTCATTCCTGGTAAAGTTGCACCTTGTTCTGGGCCCACAACGTGGACGATGCCACGGCGGATATCGCCAACAGGGAAGTATGTCACACCGGCAGCGCGTGCGTTTTGATCCAATGTATCCACTTGTAAGCGGGAAATAGGATCATCAATCGTGGTAAAACCTGGTGTTGTTGGTGTGTTGTGGTCAAGTGTTGCAATGATTGAGTTTTTGCGCCATAAATCTCTTTTAGCTAGGCGCAGCCCTTCAAACGCTTGAGGACTCGTCACTTCATGAATGATGTGTCTGTCTATATATAATAATGCTGTACCATCTTCTTCGGTACGGACGATGTGGGCTTCCCACAATTTATCGTAAAGCGTTTTGGCCATTTTATAAATTACCTCTAAATTTAACATCCTAAAATGAAAACAAGGGAAGGTAAGTTTGCTATGATGATCCCCTGCAACAAACCTTATTTATTTTTGTGCAAATTATTTGCATTAACTCAACATCATAATATGAATTGTATGGAAAAAGAAACTCTTTGGGTAATTAAAATCGGCAGCGCAATGATCACCAATGGTGGCGTTGGCATTGATTATTCTTTATTGGATGATTACGCTGCACAAATCGCAAATTTACAATCAAAAGGTTATAAGATTGTCGTGGTTTCATCGGGTGCTGTGGCAGCCGGAATGAAGCGATTGGGTTGGAGTGAACGACCGAAAGAGCTGAGCGAGCTACAAGCTGCTGCTGCAGTTGGTCAGGCTAAACTTGTGGAAGCATGGCAAACCGCTTTGCAAAAGTATCGTTTAACAGCAGCGCAAGTTCTGTTAACCCATGAAGATGCATTGGATCGTACCCGTTATTTAAACATCCGCGCGACGTTAAATGCCTTGGTTAATCATAATGTGATTCCCATCATCAATGAAAACGATACCGTGTCATACGATGAAGTTTGCATCGGGGATAATGATACATTGGGGGCGCTTGTTGCTAACCTAATCGAAGCAGATACTTATATTATTTTAACGGATCAACATGGTTTATATAATAAAGATCCTCGTAAAAATAGTGATGCAGTGCTATTACATAAAGTCAGAGCAATGGATCCAAGCCTTGTGGATATGGCGAGCCCTGAGGGCGGTAGCTTAGGTAAAGGCGGGATGTATACGAAGGTTAAGGCTGCGCAAAAAGCTGCAACATCCGGAACTGAAACTTATATTGTCTATGGTAAGGCTGAAGATGGCTTATTAAAAGTTGCAGCTAGAGAAGAGATTGGTACGCAATTTGAACCTGAACATACAACGATGGCAGCAAAAAAACGCTGGATACTCAATCAAGCGCATGTTTTTGGAAAAGTTGTGGTGGATGAAGGTGCTGAGAAAGCTTTATTGGAACATAAAAAGAGTTTGTTGCCGATTGGTGTGATTGATGTCAAAGGTTCTTTTCAGCGCGGTGATATCATTTCTTGTGTGAATGTGAAAGGCGAAGAGCTTGGGCGCGGATTGTGCAATTATAATTCTGAAGAGGTTAAATTGCTCTTGAAAACTGCATCGAATGACATCATTAATAAATTAGGTTATGTGATTTCAGCAGAGCTTATCCATAGAAACAACTGGGTATCACAGCAATAAGTTCTTTTTAACGTAAAAATACGTTAAAATGCGCTGTTAATTTATGTTTTTACTATATAGAAGGAATGCCATGTTTGGTGCGATTGCAAAAAAGATTTTT
Source organism: Wohlfahrtiimonas sp. (assembly GCA_030149965.1). Taxonomy (GTDB): domain Bacteria; phylum Pseudomonadota; class Gammaproteobacteria; order Cardiobacteriales; family Wohlfahrtiimonadaceae; genus Wohlfahrtiimonas. The sequence continues at coordinate 18,452 of JASLHB010000115.1, forward strand.
GGAACTCGAAATGACCGTTTGGTTAAAGAGACTTTCAAGATCGTTAAACAAATTAATGCATTAGAACCTACGATGCAAGCAATGTCTGACGCAGAATTACAACAGCAGACAGTTAAATTTCGTGAACGTATCCAAGAAGGTACTTCTTTAAATAAATTGTTACCAGAAGCATTTGCAACAATTCGTGAAGCGAGTATTCGTATTTTGGGTATGCGCCATTATGATGTTCAAATGGTGGGTGGTATTACGCTTCATCAAGGTCGCATTGCTGAAATGCGTACAGGTGAAGGTAAAACATTGGTGGCAACATTAGCGGTTTATTTGAATGCATTAGAAAATAAAGGCGTTCATGTAGTAACGGTAAATGATTACTTGGCTAAGCGTGATGCGGCAGATATGGGGCGCTTGTATCAATGGATGGGATTAACAGTTGGTGTGATCGTATCTGAGCAAGGTCCTGATGAGAAAAAAGCGGCTTATAATTGCGATATTACATATTGTACAAATAATGAAATTGGCTTTGACTATCTTCGTGACAATATGAGCTTCCAGCCAGAACAGAAAGTACAGCGTCCTTTAAACTTCGCTGTAATCGATGAAGTTGACTCAATCTTGATCGATGAAGCAAGAACGCCATTGATTATTTCAGGTCCTGCAGAAGGTACAGCAGAGCTTTATCAGGCAATCAATTTAGTTGTTCCACATTTGGTAAAAGCGGATGACAATGGTGAAAATGATTTCACGATCAATGAAAAAGATCGTCAAATATTATTGACTGAAATCGGTCATGAGCATGCGGAAGAATTATTAGTGCAAGCGGGTTTGTTGAAAGAAGGCGAAAGCTTATATGATGCAAATAACTTGAAACTTTATCATCATTTAGATAGCTGTTTACGTGCGCATCACTTGTTCCGTAAAGATGTTGATTACTTAATCAATGATGGCGAAATTGTTATCGTAGATGAGCATACAGGCCGCACATTATCTGGTCGTCGTTGGTCAGATGGTTTGCATCAGGCAATTGAAGCAAAAGAAGGTGTACAAATTAAGCCTGAAAACCAAACTTTGGCTTCTATTACATTCCAGAATTTATTCAGAATTTATAAGAAATTATCTGGTATGACTGGTACAGCAGATACTGAAGCGCCTGAGTTATTAGAAATTTATAGCTTAGAAGTTGTGGTGATTCCAACAAATAAAGATATTCAGCGTAAAGATTATGGCGATTTGATTTTCTTAACGCAAAGAGAAAAATACGAAGCAATTATTAAAGATATTGCCCAGTGTCGTGAAGCAGGGCAGCCAGTTTTAGTTGGTACGGCATCTGTTGAAGTTTCAGAATTGATTTCTAAAATGTTGGATGAACGCCAAATTTCTCATGAAGTTTTGAATGCGAAACAACATGAACGCGAAGCTTATATTGTAGGTGCAGCGGGTCAACCAGGTGCTGTAACAATTGCAACGAATATGGCTGGCCGTGGTACAGATATCGTATTAGGCGGTAACTTCTCAATGGAAATGGATGCTTATCCGGATGCATCAGAAGCACAAAAAGCACAATTAAAGTCAGAATGGCAAAAGCGCCATGATAAAGTTCTGGCAGAAGGTGGTTTACATATCATTGGTACCGAGCGTCATGAATCACGCCGTGTTGATAATCAGTTACGTGGTCGTTCAGGTCGTCAAGGTGATGTTGGCTCATCACGTTTCTACTTATCATTAGAAGATAACTTGATGCGTATTTTTACATCACCATCTGCTTATAACATGATGAAAAAGTTGGGCATGGGCGATGGTATTCCATTGGAACATAAATGGATCAGTCGTTCGATTGAAAATGCACAACGTAAAGTAGAAGGTCATCACTTTGAAATGCGTAAAAACTTGTTGCAGTACGATAACGTTGCTAATGATCAGCGTAAAGTTATCTATCAACAACGTGATGATATCTTGGCTGCGAATGATGTGGGGCCTGCAATTGATGCGATCCGTGATACTGTATTCCGTGATTTAGTGGCTAAACATATTCCTCTACAATCATTCCCAGAACAATGGGATATGGAAGGTTTGGAAGAGAAATTATCTCGTGATTTCTTGATGGATGTGAAATTGGCTGTTTGGTTGGAAGAAGATCAAGAGTTGGATGATCAAAAGGTTGTAGATCGTTTAATCGAGATGAATAAACAAGCATATCATGCTAAGCAATTTGTGAAATTACCAGATTCAGATGAAGAAATATCTATTGTTGATCAAGAGAATTTCAAAGCATTTGAAAAGAATATTTTGCTTCAATTATTGGATCACAACTGGAAAGATCATTTAGCAGCGATGGATTACTTGCGTCAAGGTATTCAGTTGCGTGCTTATGCGCAGAAGCGCCCAGAGCAAGAGTATAAGAAAGAAGCATTCAGTATGTTTGAACATATGTTGGATCGCATTTATTACGATACGATTGTTTACTTGAGCCGTTTAAAAATTGAATTGCCAACGATGGATGAAGCACCTGTTGAAGCATCAGAAGAAAATAGTCAGGTTGAAACAGGTGTTTTATTGAAGAAATCATTCAGTGATGCCGGTGTAACAACGACTCAAGAGTTTGATTTTTCTTCAGTCGGTCGAAATGATGATTGTCCATGTGGTTCTGGTAAGAAATATAAACAATGCCATGGTAAATTAAATTAATATGTTTTAGATTAATATAAATGAATTAGCCCTGTTTATGCAGGGCTTTTTTATAATGAATTTTCATAATAAAGCATGCTATAATTATCTTTTCTTTACATTTATTTATATAGTATGATAGATGTCGTTATATAGGAAGGAGATTGTATGCCATTATCACCAAATTTTTTGGTTATTACTAATGACAATAGTTTTGACAAATTGGTAGAGCATTTTAATATAGCATCGGAAGGATTGGCTCATCGAGTGATTGATGTGAATACAAACTCAATGAAGCTTTTACCAAAACAAATGCATGAACTATTAAATGATTTAAATTTTGAGTTTTATAATTTTTCTGATGAGTTTAAAAGTTATCAAGGCTTATCGACATTGTATTATTTATCTAGAATTTTCGGCCGTAACTTCATTAAAAGTGGTGATCGAGTGACGAAGGTTAAAGGTTTTGCGCATGCTTTGTTATATCAGCAGGTTTTAAAGCACTTATTGGGATTAAATGAAGAGTTAGTATTGGTGAATACACATCAAGTGAGCTCGAATTATCAACGTTATGTAGATGAAGTTGCTGCGACTTTATTAGAATCATTAAAACCTACAGATGAATTAGGCATGAAGCAAATCAAGGATTTTAGAAATTCAGTGGAGCACATTCTTGTTTATTTAAAAAAGCGTAGTAAGATTTTGCCGAAGTCATAAATGATAGATGTAAAAAAAGCCCTAAAAAGGGCTTTTTTTGAAACTTAAGAATTAAGCAGCAATTGCTTTGATTCTTGCGTTCAAACGGCTAACCAAACGTGCAGCTGTTTTCTTATGAAACAAGCCTTTGTTTGCAGCGCGATCTAAAACGCCTTGTGCTTTTTTCAATGATTCTTGAGCAGCAGTTACGTTGTTTTCTTGAATTGCTTTCAATACTTTCTTAACGTAAGTACGAGTCATTGAACGGTATGAAGCGTTTGCTAAACGGTGTTTTTCCGCTTGGCGTACGCGTTTTTTTGCTTGTGCTGAGTTTGCCAAAGGTATTCTCCAAATATAACCAATAGTTTAAACAATATAAGACGCAACATTATCTTGCTTTTTAGTATAAAAGTCAATCAAACCCAGAATTAAAATGCTAGGTTAATGTCGTGTTTTAATGTGACTTTACGAACATTTCACTATTATAGCTTGTTCTGATAATTAATGTAAAAATGTTATTAAAATAAAAAAAGAGCCAATAGTTATTGGCTCTTTGGATAGGTTGATTTAGTTGGATTTTATTAGAAACCAGGGAAAATACTGCCTTCATATTTTGTTTCAATGAATGATTTCATTTCTGGAGAATTTAAGACTTTCATCAACTTTTGCACATTTTCTTTATCTTTATTGTCTGATTTAACAACCACAAGATTTACATAAGGAGAGTTTTTATCTTCAATGATTAATGCATCTTTCATTGGATTTAAATCAGCATCTAGTGCAAAGTTTGTATTGATCAGTGCTAAATCTACTTCATCAATTGCTTTAGCCAACATTGGTGCTTCTAATTCAATGAAGGATAAATTTTTAGGATTTTCTTTGATATCAGCAATTGTTGATAAAATATTGTTTGGATCTTCTAACGTGATGACGCCATTGTTGTGTAATAAGATTAAAGCACGGCCACCATTTGTTGGGTCATTAGGAATTGCAATTTTACCGTTATTAGAAATTGCTTTAATGTCAGTAATTTTCTTAGAATAACCACCTAATGGCTCTAAATGAACGCCGCCAACTGGAACTAATGTTAGATTGTTAGCTTTATTGAATTCATCTAAATAAGGTTTGTGCTGCATGAAGTTTGCATCAACTTCGCCTTCGTCCAACATTAAGTTAGGCAAAACGTAGTCAGTTACAACAACTACATCAATTTTAAATTCAGGCGCCAATGTTTGTGCGTGCTCTAAAATTTCTGCATGTGGAACTGGTGTTGCTGCGACTTTAATTGAATCTTGTGCATTTGCCAAGAATGGCAATGCAGATAGAATCAAGGCTGATGCTAATTTTTTCATGCTCAATGCTCCTTATGATTATCCTAAATAGTTGTTATTTTCTAGTTAGTCGGCGCATAAATATATCACCCACTAATTGAATAGTTTGCGCGATAATAATAATAATTACAATCACAAAATTGGTAATTTCTGGTTGATTACGATGAAAACCAAATCGTGTTGCTAAATCACCTAATCCACCTGCACCAACAACACCCGCCATCGCTGTGAATGATAATAAAAGGATGCCTGTAATGGTTGCGCCAGCGATGATGCTAGGGCGAGCTTCCCTTAATAACACTGAGAAAATGATTTTATGTAATGGTGTGCCCATACTTACTGCTGCTTCAATAATGCCTCTATTTACTTCGCGCAAAGATGTTTCTACTAGTTTTGCAAAGAAGGGGATTGCACCAATGGCTAAAGGAATAATAGCGCCTTTAACACCAAAAGAAGTATTGACCAATAATTTTGTGTAGGGCAATAAATAAATGATTAATATTAAGAATGGAATGGAACGCAATATATTTGTGAATATTGATAAGATAGGGTAAACAATTTTATTTTGTAATAATTGTTTTGGGCTTGTGAGATATAGAACAACGCCCAAAATAATTCCAAAAATAGTCGCTAGTGCCCACGATGCCATTAACATTTGCAATGTTGCTTCTGTCGCATCCCATAACATTGAAACTTTAACTTTAGGAAAGCTTTCTTGAATTAAGCTTTGTAGGGCGCTGCTTGCCCATGCTTTGAAATCTGTATACATGATTTATAAATTAACCGCTAATGTATGAATGTTTTTGGCTGCAAATTCTTTTAAGGCATTGCTTTGTGATTCTTCGCTGCCATTGAGTGCTACTAATAATTGTCCGTAGGGCAAATCACGAATGTAGCTGATATTACCTGAAAGAATAGAGAAGTGGACACCCGTAGACTTAATGATGTCACTCAAATGCGGATGATATGAATCTTCTCCAGAGTAGGTAATTTGATAAAGATTGGCATCCTTCATTGTACTTGTTTTTAAGTGAGCTTTTAATTCATCATAGTGGCTATTATCTAAAATAAATTCTTTTGTCACGTTATGTTGAGGATTGAGGAATACTTCTTCAACGGCTCCTAATTCAACGATTTGGCTTGCATGAATGACACCAACTTTATGGCAAATTTTACGAATGACTTCCATCTCATGCGTGATTAATACGATGGTTAAGCCTAGTTTTTGGTTAATATCTCTCAGTAATTCTAAGATGGATTGTGTTGTCTGTGGATCAAGAGCAGATGTAGCTTCATCGCATAATAGTACTTTTGGGTGATTAGCTAAAGCGCGAGCAATGCCAACTCGTTGTTTTTGCCCACCAGATAATTGTGCTGGATATTTATTAGCATGCTCTGTTAAGCCGACTAGTTCTAATAATTCATCTACACGTTTTTTGATATCTGTTTTAGAAAGTTTTTCTAAACGTAAAGGAAAGGCGATATTATTAAAAATGGTTTGGCTATCAAACAAATTGAAATGTTGAAATATCATGCCAATTTTTCTGCGTTGATGCATTAACTCATTTTTACTGAGTTTGGTTAAATTGATATTATCTAGTATGACTTCGCCAGAAGTTGGTTTTTCTAGAAGATTTAAGCAACGAATTAATGTGCTTTTACCTGCGCCTGAATGACCAATGATACCAAATATCTCACCAGATTCTATATTGAAAGAGATGCTGTGTAAGGCGGTAATTGGACCTTTAGGGGAAGGATAAGATTTTGATATATTTTCTAATTTGATCACGATATAGATAGCTATTTAAGTGAATTAAAGATAGTGCACAATCTAGCACAATAGCGCTTTAAATTGAAGGATATGCTTTTGATTTGTCGCAGAAATTAAAAAAGCAACCTTGCGGTTGCTTTTGGAAGAAACTTAAATTGTATTATTTAATACGAGCTTCTTTATATAAAACGTGTTTACGAACAACTGGATCATATTTCATGAACTCTAATTTTTCAGGAGTTGTTCTTTTGTTTTTTGTAGTAGTGTAAAAGTGACCAGTTTCAGCTGATGACACTAACTTGATTTTTTCTCTAATACCTTTTGCCATGATAAAGCTCCTTAGATTTTCTCACCGCGTGCACGGATATCAGTAAGAACAGCATCGATACCTTTCTTATCGATAGTTCTCAATCCAGCAGATGTTACGCGTAATGTTACAAAGCGCTGTTCGCTTTCTACCCAAATACGATGTGAGTGAAGATTTGGTAAAAAACGACGGCGAGTTTTATTGTTTGCGTGAGAAACATTGTTCCCAACAGCAGGTGCTTTACCAGTGACTTGA
>JASLHB010000132.1 GCA_030149965.1 Wohlfahrtiimonas sp.
TCCCTGTGCTTGATTCTTTCTTAGCCATTTTAATTCTTCTACTCGGTGTGCCCATTCCCATAGCTCCATCTCATAAGGCTCTATTTTCAAATAATACCGAAGCGTTATATTAACCTTACGTATCTCATTAATCCATTCTCTCAAGTGATAGTAATATTCCAACTCGGTCAATTTCTTAGGTCTTTTACCCGAAGCAGTTACCCCGGAGCCTTTTGTTTCTAAAGAGGCATCTGCTAAAGCTTTTCCACCTGCGAGCGAACCACCTCAATACATTGCATCATATTCGATGCAAGGCTATTAAGTGCGTATTCGTCATCACTTACATCAATCTCCCAACCGAGCAAGCAAGTTTTAAAAAGATTAATATTGAAAGTGAATATTTTGTTTTGCCCCAATAAGGCTTGTCCATATTCAACCTCTGCCAGCGTAGGTCTGCGCACAATAGCTGTGTTCGACCCATCTTCTGTACTAATTTTAAAAATAACAGTATGTTCTGTTTTCCATCCTGCTATAAGTTCTGGAGTAATTTCTCCTACGTGTATTTTATTAGTATTCATAGTGTGTTTGTGTAAAAAAAAAGACCTCCTCATACCGACGAGGTCTTTTTATATATTATTTCAATTGTGCTCTCAATGCGATAAATGGGAGGGTAATCTCCATATATTTATCACCTTGTTTTATGTCCTTAGTGTCCTCCAAGAATCGAATTCCCGTAATAGAATAAGTCTCCATGGCATTTCCCTCACTGGGGTCACCAAAATTCACAATCGCATCAAGTGATAACGCTAATAAACTGCCTGTTCTAGAAGATTTCTTCATAGCAAGTACATCGCTTTGCTTCAAAATCAATTCTCCATCTACAGTCACGTTACCTGTTTGAATGCTCTGTGCATGCCTACCTTTGCCGTGGTAAGCCTCACGCTCAGCTTTCTCAGAAAACTTAACTCCTCGAATACCGGTCATGTCACGCCCACCTAGCATAAGCGTGATGTCTGCCCACTCGTAATCTCTCGAATCAAACATATTATTCCTGTGTTATAGGCAAAAAGCCCAGTTCAACATTTATCCATCTGTTATAGCCCATTGGCTTCACCTGTACAGTCATTTTCAATGCTCCTGTACTCACAAGGTTATGAGTAAGGTCCACTGTACAAATCACGCCCCTGTCGCTAGGGTCTGTGGCATCATAACTTAGTTCACCGTTAGCCGTCATACTTGTGTAGACAGCAGATTCTACAGCATTTTCAATCACCTTCGCATAGATAGGGTTCACGGTTCCGTTAGGCATCACCTGTGCACTATCCAAGATAAAATCAAGCAAAGTCACATATACCACTCGGTAAGCCTTATCAATCGTTCGCCTTCTAGACATATAGCGATAATCATCCGTATCAGACGTAGCCAACGGATCATCTGTAAAGTAGAACCCCGATTTGCCTTGATGAAATCTAAATGATATATAACCTTTATCATGCAGCGCCGTTACATCATATTGCGAAATGGGTGTATCGCCTATGTAAAGTCGCAATGGTTTTAATGCGCCATCTCGTACACGCCCTATATTAACGTGCACAGGATTAATTGCCAATCTACCCGCCACAACTCCCGTTGCAGCACCTTTACTAGCATACTCTCCAGTTAGCCTTTCCGTATCTCCAAGCACTATTGCCACCCGGTTATAGCTCTTTTTTGTCAAATCTTCCAAACTTGTCTTATCACCAGCAAAGGCATAGCCCTCAAGCAACACAAACAAAGGAGCATAATGTGTTTTCGTATAGTTATCTGCAAGCTGTTGTGCCAAGCTTGCTTGCAAAGCAACATCAGCGTCCAGTCCATTTTCAACAACTACTTCCGCAGTCCCATCATACGCACAAAACAAACCTCTCAATTTCCCCTGTGCAGCATTCAAGAACCCCTCAGCCATCGAGCTACCTGTTTCTTCATTTACTTTAAACCAATCAGAAACCTTCTTGGCCTTATCAACTCCGTACAACCATAATTCAGCGACTTCTCCTGCCTCTGCATAGAATTCTCGAAGTGTTTTGTGCAACTTGTAGTTATCTGTGTCTGGCTTAATGCCTAACGCAGCAACATCCTTCATAGACCGAATTTGATAAGCTTGATCCAAAGCAAATGTTTCTGAAACAGCAACAGCACTAGCCAAAAGCCCAAAACAGCCATCTGCCATAGCAACCACTTGTCCAAGATTCCCGTTCTGAAATTCTATATTAATTCCTGGTAACATAGCGTTCTATTTAGTCGTTTCAGATTCTTCAAGCTCAGTTTCTTCTGCCGCAATTTCCATTCGTCTCTTCGCAACAGCATCAATGATGCTTTTGCGTTCGTCAGCTTCAAATTCAACCAATTCCTCTTCGCTCTGTGCTAGCTCCACTTTCTTCAATACCTGTCTAAAGTCTTCTTTAGCATCTTTAACGGTCTCTTTAATTTTCGCAGCCTTTTTTTCTAAAATAAGTTTTTCAGCCACTTTCTCAGCCACTTCATTTAATGAAGTAACATTTCTGTCCTTTAAACTTCTTGCGTGGTTCTTAGCGTCGTGTTCGTAATAGAACTTAACCCCGTCACTTGTCTCGTATTTCGCACTCTTTTTCATTTCTAATATTTTTGTTTATTAAACAATCCCCATCCAATGGCAAAAGCCATAACACTGACCAAGCCTATAAAACACCGACCAAGCCAAATTTGCGTCCGCTGCCATCCACTTAGTTCCAAGGGCACAGGCACAGGTATCTTAATTTCTTTTACCTTAAACTCCCGTATAAACTTGTCCCGCCATTCAAAAAACAGCTCTTGCGCCTTTACGGTACAGTCTACTTCCAATACATTATCCTTATTAATGTTCACAGAAGGCGGTTGCAGGGCCTTATTTTTACTGCGTTTTATTTCCGCATCTTTCACAACTACTTTTCCATTCACGCAATCAAGATAAGCCTTGTAATAGCTTGCATCTGCCGGAGCGTAAAGCACCGTATCTCGCTTAATTTCTTCAACCTGTGTAGTCACTTGTTCAGTAACCGTTGGTGTTAGGGAAATTGGCTGTCGGCTTCCACAGCTCGCAACCAACATTCCCACCAACAGCAACAACACTACTACTATACTTTTAATATCTTTCACTTTTAATAGCTATTTAAAGGGTCTTAAAAACCCGGTTATTGTTTTAATATTTCTTGTTTTTCTTGCCACAATGTAGCCCTCTCTGCTAGCTTCATCGTTGGTGTTACCCTCAATGGTTTCAATCACACCATTACGCACGGCGGTAACTATTCCCGTATGACCCAATCCACGCCCAAAATCCATAATAAAGATGTCGCCCGGTTGTGGGTGTAGCACCCTTAAGTTTGCTCGTGAGTTCCATTGGTTCAATACACCACCAGTCTTTTTCAAAGGGTTAACAATTTTGAACTCTTTCGAAACCTCGTCCACACACCAATAAACGAAAGCCATACACCAAGAATATCCCTCATTAAGGCCTATGCTGTTCAGGTATTTCTTTACACCTGGTCCTTTGTTGTTTTTAAAAGGCCACTCCTGAACCATTAACTGACTTGTTGCCTGCGTGATTAATTCCTGATGTTTCATGCTCTCTTCCCGTTTAACTGTTTGTATTTTCGGAGCTCATCAATAAGCTCCTTGTTTTGTGTGATCAACTCTTTGTTTTGAATTGCCAATCCTTCCAAGCGTGCTTCAAGATTTTTAATCTCTTGCCGCGCCGATGTTAATTCGTCAATAGCCTCTCGGTGCAGATTAGATGTTTTATGAATTTCGTTAGTTGCTTCTTTTAGTTTGGTACCCAAATCTTCAACCATCTCTCGATAAAACCTCACGGCCTTCTCTACATTCTCAAGCTCGTTCGCTTGCACATCGGCTCGGTTCTTACGTCGGGCAGCATACCAGGTAGCCACGCTGGTTACCATACCAACCACAGTAGCAACTAACGTTTCATATTGCATCCCTCTTTGTTTTGGTTAGATAATAGCGGCAATTTTTTTGTTTTGGTACGGAGTCACCACATAGTAGTGTCTATAGGCCAAATCATTGCTTTGTCGCTGTGGATTCTGAGCACTTGCTACAAAATATTGCTTTGTCATTCCCGTTTTCTTAGCAATTCCTGTAGGAGCAAAGATTACCGAAGCGGTAACATCCGTATCATCAGCCACTGCGCCATAAGGCTTCTTATTTCCATCTGCAGCATAAGTAGGCATTTTCCCATCATACTTGTGGATTTCAAAACCAACAATAAACGGAGCTGGCTTTCCTTTGTTATAATCAACAAGTTGGTTACCAAAATTCTTACGATCCAAAAGCAAGTCATTAAAGTGATCGTGCGATAGCACCAGTCGCTTATCCCCAAAATGCATTGTTTTTCTATTAGCCTCCACAAGGTCTTCGTAAGTCAATCGTTTACGACCTGTTGCATCGGCATCTCCTGTCGCAACAATAATAGGAGTGTCTTCAGTCTCCTTCAGTGGCGCAATAGAGTGAATGGCTCTTTGATATTTCTCAACTGTAATACCACGTACAGATGCTCTTGTCACTACGTCAATCTTGTCATAGCTTGCTCCAATAGTAGCATCATCTCCAAGGGTTATCACTTTCGTTTGGTACTTATCAAGAGTTATCTCAATAGTCCCATCTGTATACTCTTGGAAAGGAATTGGATAAGTGTTGTTATTCACCAAAATCTCAACCTCAAATTCGGTCGATGGCACATAAATCTTATTCATTTCCGAAGCTTCACCCTCGTTAATTTGGGTTACATCAACTCCAAGCTCTGGAATTCCTTGTAAAAATGTTGCCTCATCGGCTGCAGTTAGGTTCTGGACCACTCGTCCCAACCAAATCTCTGGAAAATTTGCTGGCATAATTATGCGTTTTTAGCGTTAAATATTTTTAAATACTCGTCTTTATGGTTCGCTTTAAATGCCAACTTCGCTTCAAGTGATAGCTTCATAAAGTCTTCTTCTGTTTTAACCTCGCTTCCTCCAGCTCCCAAATTATTAATTTGATGACTTAGAGAAGTAGCTGTTGGAATTCCCTCGATGATAGCTTTTGCAACACCAATTTCAAGAGCCATAAAGGTTTCTTTTTGTTCTTTTTTAATCTGCCCAGAAGAAATAGCCTTATCAATAAGACTTTCTTTTTCAACAGATAATTTAGCAGTCTCAGCCTCTTTCAACTGTCTATTTTCAGCTTCTAGCGCTTCAAGCTTATTACTCAAGCCTAATACTTTAGCTTCCACAACAGAAGCATCTGCGCCATCTGCGCTAGCTTCAATACTTAGCGCGCTCAATACAGCAGCGCTCAATAAAATCTTCTTCATATCAATGTCTATTTTAATTTCATTCGGAATAAGAGAAAGGGTCGATGTTACTTCGTCATCAGTTAATAGCTGCAGATCACTGTTGTATAGATGAATGGCATTTCTATTACTAGGCACTGCCACAATGCTCACTTCAAATAGCTCACACTTAGTCAACACCAGCTTATCGCCAATCCATTCCAAGTCGGCCTGATTCCAAATGATCCCCATAGAACACCCCTTAATAAAGCCACGTTTTACCTTACCTTCAATAATAGCTGCTTCTGGGTCTTCGCTATCAAACACAGGTTTCATATATAGAAGTCCTTCTTCGGTTGCCCAATCAACCCAACTTCCAATAACCGATTTGTTAGACCTGTTGTGTTCATCCAACATCACGGGGTTACTTGCAAAACGAACCATACTAATGCCCGAAGTCAAAACATAGAATCCATACGAATTCATAACGTCTTGATCATTTGCTATAAATCTTTCCATTCTCTTTTTTCCTTTTGTAGACCGCAAAGATTTATAACAAAACACGCCAAAAAAACAAACAGTAAACCTTTCAAACACTTGTGTTTATAAGCTATACACAGCTGTTCATAATCCGTACACTTTTTTCAAATGCACAGCTGTATAATTCAATTTTGCTATAAATAGGAGTTATTATGAAGAACACGGAAATGGAGAAGGACTATGCCAAAACATTGTTTTTGGAAGGAGTTACACGTAAGGAAATAGCGAGCAGGCTTAAACGCACCGAAAAAACAATCGGCAAGTGGGCGCTAGATGGGAAGTGGCAAGAGCTAAAACGCTCCCTAATGGTTACAAAAGAAACGCAGATCAATGCGCTTTACAGCCAACTAGAGCAGCTTAATAAAGACATCGCTGAAAGACCAATAGTGTATGACATTCCCACAGCGCTTCAAAAACCTGTTAAGCTAAAAAAAGGAGATGAAGAGGTATTGGAGTGGCCAAGCTATAATCCCGAAGACTATCCTGTTAAAGTTGGAAACACCCCAACCAGTAAAGAGGCAGATATAATTTCAAAACTAACAGCGGCAATCAACCGCCTCGAGACTGAAACCTCCATTGGGGAGATCGTCGAGGTAGCTAAACAACTTATACAGTTCATCCAACCGATAGACTTTGCTTTTGCAAAGAAACTAACCGAATACATAGATGTTTTTATAACGGATAAGATGAAGTAAGATGGCAAAGAAGAAATCCGATAAACAGATATGGAACGACTGGAAAGAATTTAGAGAAAACACACGCAGGGCAACCCCAATCGATTTAAACGAAACAGCCATACAAAAACTGAAACGTATAGAGCGCCTCGAGAGAAACCCGGAGCAATGGTTTGCATACTATTTTCCAAACTTTTACACCTCAAAGCCCGCACCCTTTCACACACGGTCAACAAGAAGAGCACTTAAGAACATGGAGCTGTACCTCATTCGTTCGTGGTCTAGGGAGCTTGCCAAGTCGGCAAGAACCATGATGGAAGTATTGTACCTCATTTTGGCAACCAAACAAAAGAAGAATGTCATATTGGTGTCTAACTCATTGGACAATGCAATGCGTCTTTTAGCGCCATACAAATCAATCCTAGAGGTCAATCAAAGGATCATAAACGACTATGGAGAACAGCAATCTATTGGTAGTTGGGAAGAGGGCGAATTTGTAACCAAACAAGGCGTGTCATTCCGCGCACTCGGTGCCGGGCAATCCCCTCGCGGAACGCGTAACGATGCTTCACGACCTGACTTAATTTTAATTGACGATATCGATACAGACGAAGAATGCCGTAATCCTGAGCGAATCAGAAACAAGGTAAAATGGATTGAAGAGGCTTTAATACCGACAAGATCTATTTCAAACCCGCTGATGATTATCGCCTGTGGAAACATCATTGCCAAATTTTGTTGCATAACAGAAATGGCAAAGAAGGCCGACTATCAAGAGATTGTAAACATTCGTGACAAAGACGGCAAATCATCGTGGCCAACAAAGAATAGCGAAGAAGATATCGAAAGGGTATTAAGCACCATCAGTCATAACAGTGCGCAAAAAGAATACTTCAACAACCCGGTAACGGAGGGTGATGTGTTTAAAGAGGTCATTTTTGACAAATGCCCGCCAATAGCAAGCTGTGAAAGAGTGTTGGTCTATGGCGACCCTGCCACATCTAATAAGGATAAAGGGAATGCATCAACCAAAGCCGTTGTAGTTGTGGGCTACAAGAACCGAAAATACTATGTGTATAAGGTTTGGCTAGATACCATGCGAAACTCAAAATTCGTCGATGCCTTATTTGCTGCTAACGACTACCTCATTGAAAAAAAGGTAGACATCAGACGAATCTATTTAGAAAACAATAGTCTCCAAGACCCTTTCTACGAGCAAGTGTTGGTACCGCTCATTAGAGCAACGGAAAAGGAAAGAAACACAACGTTGCCAATCACTCCAGACGAACGTAAGAAGCCCGAGAAGTTCTATCGAATAGAAGGAACCTTGGAACCATTGCATCGAAACGGACAGCTTATTTTCAACATCGCAGAAAAAGCCAACCCCCACATGGAGCGTATGGAACAGCAGATGTTAGGAGTCACGGAAAAAGCCAAAGCTATGGACGGCCCCGATGCCGTAGAAGGAGCAGTAAGTAAAATTAAAACAGAAGTCCAATGCATCGATAACACCTATGCAGTAGGCCTTCGTAGTAATCATAAATATTAAGTTATGTTTTTAACCATAGAAGACCTAAAGAATAACATCTACGAATATCAAGTAGATCAAATCACAGAAGGCGACAATGCCATTGTAGTGCAAGCCTTAGAAGTGGCAGAGCAAGAATGTCGAAGCTACCTAGAGGCTAATGTAAACCTACGCCCAAACCTCGACGGTAGATACCTCTATGACGTAGAAACTATTTTCTCAAAAAGAGGTTCAGAGCGCAACGCTCTAATAGTTCAATACTGCATCACCATTGCAAAATGGTACATCGTAGACCTGTGCAATGCAGACATCATTCTAGAGCAAGCAAAAGAGCGTTACGACAGGGTACTAAAAAACCTCGAAAACCTCGCAACAGGAAAAACAACACTTGGCAGTTTGCCTATAAAAAAAATAGAAGAAGACCCCGAGTTAGAAGATTTAAAACCATTCTGCTTCGGATCACGCAAAAAATTTCACCACGAATAAGTAAGCTATGGCACGTAATAAAAAAAACAGAAATCAAAAGGCAACAGCTTTACCAAATCACTTTCAATCGATAGGAAGCCAAATAGCTCCAAAATCGATAAGTCAAGTTCGTAAAGACATTCAGTATTGGCGCCGTACTTTAGATATGGCACGCAATGTAGAGGGCAGACAACTATACCCTTTACAACTCCTGTATCAAGACATCTTGTTAGACGCCTTATTAATGTCGCAGATGAAGAATCGTTTGTTAAAAGCACTCGACACACCTTTTATGTTCAAAGATGAAAATGGAAAAACAAACGACATTGTTACAGAAGAAATGCAAAACAAACGTTGGGTAAATGACCTTTGTAAATATGTTTTAGAATCGATATGGTTCGGACATTCATTAGTGGAGTTTCTGCTCGAAAACGGTAATATTAGCACAAAGTTAATACCTCGCACCAATGTCAACCAATTTGAAGGCTTGGTTTACCTAGACTATACCGATGTTTCAAAATCTATTAAATACCGCGATGCTTATGAGTATGGCAAAACAATTCTTGAGTTTGGCGACGACAATGATTTAGGCCTACTCAACAACACCATACCGCACGTGCTCATGAAGCGCTTCTCTACAAGTTGTTGGTCAGAGCTATGCGAAATCTATGGAATCCCCCCACGTGTAATGAAAACCAATACACACAACCCCGCAATGATGAAGCGTTCAGAGGCCATGATGCGTGACATGGGGGCAGCTGCGTGGTTCATAATCGATGAATCGGAGCATTTTGAGTTTGCCCAGGGCGTGCAAACAAATGGTGACGTGTACAAGAATCTAATTGCCCTGTGCAACTCAGAAATATCGCTAGTATCATCTGGGGCCATTATCGGACAAGACACTGTAAATGGGTCGCGGTCAAAAGACGAAAGTGCGCAAACAATGTTGCAGCAACTAATCAATTCAGATTTAGGCCTGTTAGAAGAAGCTTGGAACACCGTCATCATACCAGCATTACAGGAACTAGACATACTTCCTCAAAACATTTACCTAGCCTTTGAAATAACAGAAGACATCACTGACCTATGGACGATGACAAAAGAAGCGCTTCCATATTATGACATGGATATCGACTGGATGAACCGAAAATTCGGACTAAACATTGTGTCAAAAAAGAGTAATGTTTTCGAACAAGACTTATCGCTGGGTCTAGGTGGAGATGATTTTTTTTAAAACGCCCCGATAGGTCTAAGGCTTATTTCGGGGCATTTCACCGAAGCGTATCAGGGCTGTATGAGTGTGGTTGCGAAACTTGCAAAACAACCAAACTATCTGTAGAAGAAGAAGGAAAAACACTATTTGAAGATGTTTTAAACGCTGCTAAAAAAGCATTTAAACATCTTGTCAAAATAGGAAGTTACAACCCAACAGACCTTAAAAACAAGGCATATAAAGAGCTGATAACAGCAACCACTTCGGTATTCAATAAAACAATCCAAGACAATGTGGTGTCGCAAAACTTGCAAACAGCACTAGAAAGTGATGCCTTTTTATTTGGGAGTTTAAAAGTACACGCACAGCTATTCGAAGCTTCAAAATTGTTGTTAGATGAAAATGGCAAACGAAAATCATTCCAACAGCTACAAAAAGAACTAGACAAGTTGAATGTTGAATACAACAACAACTATCTCGAAGCCGAATATCAATTTGCAACCAGTGCAGCGGTAATGGCAGACAAGTGGGGTACATTTTCAGATCGCTACGATTTGCAGTACAGAACCGCATCCGATAGCCGAGTAAGAGAAGAACACCAAGCCTTGAACGGAATTACCTTACCTAAAGACGACTCATTTTGGCAAGAGTATTATCCGCCAAATGGTTGGCGTTGTCGATGCACAGTGGTTCAGGTTCGAAAAGACAAGTATGAGGAAAGTGATTCAAAAGCAGCCATAAAAGCAGGAGAAAAAGCCACACAACAAATAGGTAAGGATGGTAAAAACAAGCTAGAAATGTTCAGGTTTAATGCTGGCCAATCAAAAAAACTGTTTCCAAAAACACACCCTTACAACAAGGTTAAAGGGGCTGATGATGTCAAGGAAATAGTAATAGGGAAGATTGAAGGTTTGGATTCTTTTGAAGAAAAATTTGGTGTAAAAATCCCGACAGAGCAGTTAAATATGCTTAAAAACACCGATTTCGTCATTACCAATAGTAATAGAACAGAAACAGCTTATATGCATCCATGGAAAACATTAAATATTAATGATAGAAATATGAATAAAGCGAGTGTTTTTAGAAAAACACAAATCATTGTTCATGAGATAGGGCACGTAATTGATCGTCAATATGATTTTGCAAATTCAGAAGAATTAAAAGAATTAATGACTAAATATCGTGATAAATATAGTGCTAATAGAAATGCACTGTATAAGAGGTTCAACGCGACTGTAAAACACTATAAAAATGTAAAAGGCGACGATGGTCATAACGTACATGCTGCAGCAGATGTTCTTCAGTCACTGAATGTAAAATATGGTTATGGGCATAGTATAGAATATATGAAAACGCCTTTAAAACAAGAAAGAGAGTTTATTGCGCATTGTTTTGAAAATAAATTTGTTGGAAATGATATTTTAAAACAACTAGACCCTGAGCTTTACGATGATATGATTAACCTTATAAGTAAATTTAAATAATGGATATTTTTAAAAAAATAGACGAATTTCAATCAGATGATGCCTATTTCTCTCAACTTATGTCAATGGTTGTTTTATTACCTAAGGATGATTTGAATGATTTATACAAACTTATAGTTTTGGCAAAAAATGAGAGCAAAAAACTTTACATCGATGACAAAGAACTCATAGAATCAGACATTGATTATGACAGCATTAACATACAAATGATCAAATCTAAATGAGCGAACAAGAAATAATACAAAACCTTGTCAATGACATTGCGATAGAATTAACGGACGAATTCGACAAGAATTTTGAACGAAAAGCATTCTTCGATACCCAATGGAAAGAGACCAGAATGCCAAACCAAAAAGGCTCCTTAATGATGCGTACAGGATCATTAAGGCAGTCTATTAACCATACTATTGCAGGCACAGAAATTACTTGGTTAAGCTCATTACCTTATGCACTCATTCATAACGAGGGCGGAGAAATTAAGGTGACTCATAAAATGAAATCATTTTTTTGGGCGATGTATTACAAGTCGGGAGGTAAAGAAGCTGAGAAAAATGGAGGTGAACTAAATCAAGAGCAAGTCGCTTGGAAAGCTATGGCACTAGCACCAGTAGGAAGAGTAATAACCATACCTAAACGACAATTCATAGGCAATCACCCAATGGTAGATCAAGCGATAGAAAACTGCTTTGAAGCATCAAAAAATGAAGTAGAACAATTTATAAACAAACAATTCGGATTATGATACCAGAACTATTTCAAAACATCCAAACCAAGCTCCAAGAAGCCCCCAAAATAAAACACATAAGTGAAGACTGGGGCCAACTTAACTATTATGATAGTGCGTGTCCGGTACAATGGCCATGCGTCTTATTCGACATCAACCAAGGTACATTCTCCAACATAGGTAAGCACAAACAAGAAGGCACACTAAGCATTACGGTAACCGTCGCACACTTACGCTTAACTCCTAATAGTGCTCGTGCTTCAACCAAGCAAAAAGAACACAGCTGGGAAGTAGGACATCTTGTTGAAGACGTACACCAACTCTTACAGGGTTACAGACCAGCAATGCAACACGGCAAACTCATCAGAACCAGCATGCGAAAAATCAAACGTGCCGATTCCATAAAACAATATGAAATCACATACACCCTTGGAGTCCATAACGTATAAATTAAAAAAGCCACTCTCTAAAGAATGGCTTTTTTTTAATTTTTCGGTATTTTATCAGCTCGTCTACCTAGCGCTTCCATCGCTCTCTCAAACATAACACTCAAATCTATTTTGCTTTCTTTATCCTCAAAAAAGAAGTTTACTTTAATAGCCTTAGAAATTTGTAAGAACACATCCAGACCTGGTCTATATTTAAGCGAAAAAAAGCGAGACACATTAGAACGAATCAATCCCGTTTCATCAGCAATTTGCTGATGCGTTATTCCTTTTTCTTCCGCAATTTCTTTTAGAAGTAAAACGAGCACCATCCAGTGCTCGTTTTCATTATTTATATTTCCCATTAACTATAAGTTATTATATGCTTCTACTATCTTATTATAAGCGTAACGTTTAGCATCTTGGTGTTTTTCCTTATTAGATTCATCATCTAACCAATCGTAGCATTCCGAATCTGTTGTATGTACAGTTACTTCTTTACCTTTGTAATTTGCCGTTATGATATATTGACCATATCCACTTGTTTTTGCAATTTCCAAATTTACTTTTCTAAAAGTTGCCATGATAATGATGCCGTATTATTACTGTTGCCGCCAGCTTTACTTGTTATTAACATGACAAATATATGTATCATATTTGATACAAAAAAGTTTTTTGTTATTTATTTTAAAAAAAATATCAAGAAATAATAAAGCCGACTCATTGAGTCGGCTTTATTATTAAAATACTTTGTTTATATCAATACCTTTTTCCTTCTTCTTAAATTCATCATTGTAAGGCACGAATGTCTGAAGGGTTAATCCATCATTCATATACAAGAACCCTCCAGGTACTCTCGTTATAAGCATTGTTGTTATATGTTTACCGTTAGAAATAACTTTTTTAGCTATAGCTTCATGTAATTTTAAATCATAAATTGTTTTTTCGTCAATCATAGTATATAGTATTATTGGTTAATAAAGTTTCAAAACAAACTTGTTTGGCGAGCTCTTTCAGCTTCCATTTCGCGAAGCTCTTTTTGCACTGGAGTATTTAAAATCTGATAAAGCGTTGTTCTGCTTATCGGATACACAGGATAAATATACTTACGCAAAACCACAGCTGTCGGAATATCCTCAGTCTTATAGCGATTATAAAGCTCTAAGATAAGCTTATATCTTCGCAACTTGTTCAACGTCATACCTGTTCTCTGTGCACTCATAACGCAAAGTTAAACTTTTAATTCAATCAAAACAACAAACAAAAAAACCACCAAAAAGGTGGTTTTATCTATTGATTGCTTTTCTCTATAATTAATATTCTAACATAATCACTAGGCTTTATAATACTAAATTTTGCATCACCTATGATTGTATCATTTTGTGTGTTTTTATTAGCATTAATCCACCCCATGGCCACTTCACGATTAGCGCTATCATAATTAATTGAACCTACATATCTTAAATAGCTAAAATCTGTAATTTCTCCTGCAGACACATCATTCATGATAGTAGCTCTCAAAAACTCAATTGTATTAGGTTTAGTAGAATAGACATCACAAATAAAAGTGCTTCCCATTTGCTCTTTCTTCAATTTGTACGAGATGCTTTCAGCCGTGTGAACCTTGTTATTCTCAAACCCCTGATTCTCTAGATTCATAGTTATATCAACAGGAGAAGCACCCTGTATAGCATTCTCATTAATAGTTCCGTTACATGCTGTTAGGAGAACTAAGAGTAATAGTAGTAATCTTTTCATATTATTTTTTTATTTCATTAATCTTTAAATAAAGGCTATCTAAATATTTAATATATTCTTGATCAAGCTCCAATTGCCTTTCCTGCAACACTCTCACTTCATAACGCAACGAGTCTACTTGTAGTTTCATCATTTCCAATTCTTTTTTATCATCTATCTGTGTTTTCATAATATAGAAAATAGACATTCCTATTACTACGAAAATAAAACACAACATTAAGACTAAGTATTTATTATTATTCATTGCTTTTATTGTTCATACACCTCGTAATAGTTTGGGCGTAAATTTAATATTCGTTCCAAAACTTCAAGCTTAGTTTTTAAACTCCGTTCTTTCTTATTTACTTTATATTCCTCAACAACAGACTCGTCACAAAACTCTTCCCATTCACTTCTTATTGCATTTAAAGCACACTTTCGTTCCTCATAAGTAGGCTGTTCCCCAAGAATATGCACATTAATAGACATTAGATCTTTGTAACATTTCTTTGCCTTGTCTAAATTATTCATAGTTTTTATTTCAAATATAAACAAAAAAAGGAGTCAGCTATACAGCCAACTCCTTTACAATACCTTTCCAAGTGTTTGGTAGGTCCGTTATTTTCTCCCATTCTTCAACACCAATAGTCTTAGCTATTGTCACAGCACGTCTAATAGTTCTTTTAGAACTACCTTTATCAACCATTAGCTTAGCTATATTTCCAAGCTTCTTATACGTTTTTGTTTCTTCTATTTTCATAATTTCCAATTTTTAAAACATTCCCTATTAATATCATATAATCTCCTTGTTCAACCTCTACTGTTAAACCATTTGAGTAGCTGTATATTTGTGAGCCTACTCTTTTAGTCTCTTTAAAAGCTACCATTTCGGCAATAAAGTACGGCTTATCATTCCCGTAACCATTGGTAAAAACAATAAAATCATATTCTCTTACTTTGCCTTTTTTATCGAAGAGACGGCTTTCAATCCATTTACTCTTTTTCCTGAATTCAATGATTTTTTCACCTGTTACCATTACTTCAAACGCTTCTTTTTTTAAAGTGAGCCAAAGCAAACGTTTACCTATTAAATCTAACCTAGTATTCATCTTCATAATATTTTTGGTTTAAATACGTAGCCAAATGCGCCTGAGCCTCCTTGGTTCTCAATATCCTATCCTTATACTTTGGAATATGCATAAAACATTTTATTTTTTGAGTTTCGTTTAGTTTGCTATATGCTTTTTCCGCAAACACTTTTTTTACTTTATTGTCATACAACACCCATAGGTTTTCAAAACTCAAGTCAGCTGGAGCCTTATGTACTTCAAACTTCTTACGCATCGCCTTGTCACTTATCCACATTCTCATTAAAGATTCTGTTTCCGGAAAACGTTCAGAATACAACCATAATCGTTGTGCATCTGTTAGCGCTGTGTTTTTCTCAAAACTCATTAAAACACCGTTTAAATCGTATTTAAACACAAATTCAAGCCCTACATCTTTTCCTTTTACTTTATATATAGTTTCCATCACACTATCTTTTGGTTCAACTGATCTATAACCATATTAACTCGCAACCTGGTGTAGTGGTTATCAGTATAAGTAAACAGCTCTCGCAATATTACTTCCAATGCCCACGCTTCGTGAAACTTCAAGCTTATCTTGTAACTTTTCTTGAGATCAAACAAGGTGCTTTTCTTCTTCAAAGCCTTAGCCTTAGTGTCAAACTTATCAGCCAAGTCATAACCTATAGACTTATACACTCGCTCTTGCTTATCAACACTAACTTCCAAGGCATATAAGTGTTGCAATAGCTCATTAACAGCTAGTATGGAGTCACTATTCATTCTAAGCTCTATTTTCATAACTCTCTAAACAAAGGTCTCCAATGCGTTGGCTTAATACTTTCTCTTATCTCCTGACTGTAACTCTCGTTACCATCACAACTTACATGGCTAATAGTTTCATATGTATCTTGGTAGTTCCACCAATGAGCGGTAGTAAAATCATCATTACTCATAAATCCAATACGAATACCCCTAGGATTAAAATCCTCATTTATCCACTTTGGGTTATAGAATAAAACCTCTTCATGTTCAGGAGGCATCTCTTCATCAAGAGGAATAAAACGTTGAGCTTCTCTAGCTCCAAACTGCGCCCAATCTATATAAGAGTTGTCAGGCGTTCTTTTATTTTTAGGAAATTGTAATTCTCCTAAAAATTTATCTATTGCAAACTTTTCTATTGTTTTCATTGAATTTTATTTTTCTTTTAAACAGCTACAATAACTAGATGCAGCACAACTCGCTTCACTATCATCGCCAATAAAAAGCCAAACAACTATTGCTCCAAAAACAAGCAATAATCCAACGGTCAAACCTGCAATAAATACAGCTAAAATGTAGTAATCTATTTCCATATCTTTCTTGTAATTTCTTCGAGCGCCTTAATGATCTTAGACAACTCTTTTGCGTTCATCTTTAGCAACGGCTTACATACTGGACTCTTATTGCTCTTCAAAAAAGTACCCAAACGAACAGTATCAGCCACATTGCGCCCTTTAATCTCTTTTACCCATCCAAGCTGATGACACAAGCTTAACACATACAAATGCCTTGAATTCGTCTTGTCAAAACCTCCCCAGTTCTCAACCTTGCCAATATGAGCAACATCTCCTTGTTGTAGAAGTATCTTATTAGCTTGTTCGAAACTCAAATCATTCAAACTCGTCTTGGCATTAGAACCTGTCGCCCATTGAACCCATTCTTCCTTGATATCGGTATTAAACTGGCTATTCCTTCGAATAGCCAGCTTCTGTTCTTTAGTTGCCGTCTTGGTCATGCTTAATTTTTATCCATTCGTCCAACTTATCTCTTAGTGCTATAGCATCTTTCAACCATAAATCTATATAAGCGCGATGATCATCCTGTTCAATCTGTATCTGAACTACATTACCAGGTATATCTAAACCAAATAGACCAGGCGCCACAATAGCTAATCTCTTATCTGCTTCATTTATAATTTCTGTATATTCCATTATTTTATTGTTTTAAAAGTTGGTAAATAATCTTCTAAAGGGCAACTTGGAGGTATGTCTATTGAGTAGTGTTTTGTATCATCTACAGATGAAGTCATCAATAATATATCTTCTTTTGTCATACCAACATCCATATCATCATCTAGTTCAGCTCCTGCCTCATAATATTTATTAGAGTTATATGTACATATAGCTGCATAAAAGCCTCCTTGTTGAGATTCCGTTCTTATTATATATCCACAAGAATTGCAACTATTAATAACTTTTTCAATCTTTAGTTTCCCCATAACTACTCAATTCTTGATTCTACGTGTTTTTCTATACACTCAAGCGCTTTAGACACTCCTATTTCTGTGTAAGCTATGTCTATAAAAAAAACTATATGCTTATTCTTCATTTTGCTGTTATTAAATAAAACAACTCTTAAATGATATGAATTCCTTATAGTTAAAATGTAAAATATTTTTCTTTCAACAAGTGTATCTAAATAGCATTGTAATGCTGTAAAACTATCTTGCATACCATTAAAGTGTATAAGTTGCTGTTGGATGATTTCCTTTAAACGAAGCGTTATCAATAACTGTCGCTTTATAAATTTGAAAACCACGTTGTTCTTTTTGCGTTAATTCGATTCGAGCAGTAAACCTCCCGTCCGAATCACGAAACACCTCCTTGCCATTAACATCGTAAACATTGCCAAGTTCTATTTGTTTTACTGCTACCTTCATACTTCAAGTCCTGAAAAATTCAACGAAACATTAATCCATTTACCTTCTTTATTTTTCTTCTTAAACTCATAGCCAAATCCTCGTAGATGAATAGAGTAGGACTCTTTAAGCAAACGCAAACCTTCTTTCCATCTGGGGTCATCAAACTTGTCCTCATGATGATACAAGTTCATTACTCTGGCATACTCAAGCTCACCTTTTTCGTTGCGTTGCAAAAAGCTCATCAAAATTTCAAAAAGCTTTACATCGCGCTTCTTGATAGTGTCTCCCAAAAACTCACGAAGCATCTCAACAGCCTTTTGTCCTCGTTCATCCCAAGCAGGTTCAGTATCTCGTCTTCTTGTAATTCTAAAAGTGTCGTCGGCATTACTTACTGTAAAACCTCCCTTACTATTACCGCGTATTTTTCCATATTCAGCAAGCAATAAGGCTTGTTCATCCATCATGTCAGAAACCTCTCTTTTAAACTGCGTCATAATACCTTGGAGTTCTATGGCGTTATTCATCACATAGTCCACAGACTTATTTCTAGAAGCTTCATACTTAGCCTTTGCGCTGGCAAATGCTTTGCGCTCTTCCTTTTTCTTTTTCTCTAGCAACTGCTCCAGTTGTTCAGAACTCATCTCATTCACGTTCATAACTTATTTACTTTCTTTTGGTTAATAATAATCTATCTATCTCTGCAGCTATCAATGCCCCTGCCTTGGTCAATTCTAACACTCTATCATCAGGTGTTGGATTATAGCTACTCTCTGTCCAAGGCCAAGTCACTGCATTTCTATCTTCTGGATCAACTAGATAAGCTGCAGCAGCATCTAATAACTCACCCGATCCGTAGAACTTGTCGTTTTCAGTATCATAGCCAAGCATTTCAATTTGCCTGTAACGTTCGCTTTCAATAAGCTGTGTACCTTCACTTAAAATTCTCACGCGCATGGGCCCATGATCTATCAACTCTATCATGTCTGTAAATTGCAACAAAACCTTTGTGCCTAATTTTTCGATACGTTCTATTTCAAGCGCTTTCCCCAAAAAGGCATCCTGTGCTTCTTGCCACCCGCCATCTTCCTCCAACCAAATATTTCTTACAGTTACTGTCATAACAGCGCCTTCTATTTCTTTAGAAAAAGCTATACTTACTTCTCCCGATCCTTCTTCTTCTCCTGATTTAAGCGTTGCCAACGCTTGCATACCGTGCGTTAAGTTTATTAGTCTAATGTCTCTCATAACTATTTTAGTAAATGGTTTATTTTGTTTTCTAGTTCGTT
>JASLHB010000075.1 GCA_030149965.1 Wohlfahrtiimonas sp.
ACTGATTGGCATACAAAACAACCAAAATTTGATTAATTAGCAACCAAAGAATATAAGGAATAGACCATGACTTGGGAAGTTGTCATTGGATTAGAAGTACATACACAGCTCACAACAAAAACTAAGCTATTTTCAGGTTCAAGCATTCAATATGGTGCGGAGCCAAATAGCCAAGCAAGCTTGTATGATTTAGCAATGCCAGGCACTTTGCCTGTGTTTAACCGTGCAGTATTGGATAAGGCTATTTTATTAGGCTTAGCAGTAGATGCGCACATTGCACCAAAAACTGTTTTTGAACGTAAAAACTATTTCTACCCAGATTTACCAACGGGTTATCAAATCAGCCAATTGGCATTGCCAATCGTACAAAATGGCCATTTGATGATTGAAATGGAAGATGGTAGCGAGAAGAAGATTCGCATTAACCGTGCACACATGGAATGTGATGCAGGTAAATCATTGCACGATGAAATTTATGGCATGACTGGCATCGATTTAAATCGTGCAGGTACGCCATTATTAGAAATCGTGACAGAACCTGATTTAAACTCAGCAAAAGAAGCGATTCAATACTTGCGTAAATTGCACCAATTAGTGACTTGGTTAGGTATTTGTGATGGCAATATGCAAGAAGGTTCATTCCGTTGTGATGCGAACGTTTCTATTCATAAGCCAGGTACGCCATTTGGTACGCGCGCAGAGATCAAAAACATCAACTCATTCCGTTTTATCGAAGATGCGATCAACCACGAAGTTGAACGCCAAATCGAAATCATTGAAGCAGGCGGAGAAGTGGTTCAGGAAACACGTTTGTATGATCCTGATAAAAATGAAACGCGTTCAATGCGTACAAAAGAAGAAGCGAATGATTATCGCTACTTCCCAGATCCTAACTTGTTACCAATCGTTGTGACAGATGAAATGATCGACAATGTTCGTGCTGTTTTCCCTGAATTGCCAGAAGCATTGGCGGCACGTTTAGTATCAGAATTTGGTTTATCTGAATATGATGCATCTGTGTTGATCCAATCTCGTGCAATGTGCGATTATTTTGGCGCGATGGTTAAATTAGGTACAGAGCCAAAAATGACTGCAAACTGGTTATTGGGTGAAGTTTCTGCAACATTGAATCAACAAGGGATTACGATTGATGCATTCTCTGTAGATGCTGAGAAACTTGCAGGTTTATTGAATCGCATTCAAGATAAAACGATCTCGAATTCAATTGCGAAAAAAGTCTTTGAATCTATGGTTTCAACAGGTGAAACAGCTGATTCAATCATTGAATCACAAGGTTTAAAACAAGTGACAGATACAGGCGCAATCGAAGGCTGGGTTGATGATGTGATCGCGAAGAATCCAAAACAAGTTGAGCAGTATAAAGGTGGTCAAACTAAATTGTTGGGCTTCTTTGTAGGGCAAGTGATGAAGCTGAGTCAAGGCAAAGCTGATCCTGCTGTGATCAATGAATTGGTTGCAGATAAATTGAAATAACGGAATAAATTGTTTGAGAAGTTTGAAAGCCTCGTGAAATATCACGGGGCTTTATTTTTGACCAATAGAATTTCATATAAAGGATATAGCGTACTTTCTTCTAGCTCTATGCGGGCAGTCAGAGTATAGAGCAACTTGTCATATTCATAGATGAATGATTTTTTATTTAGTTGATCCAAGTCTACAGTGCTGTATTTTTCTATAAAATCTAATAGATCAGTACCAACAGAAGCCATTTCTTGACGAATAAATTTTATCATCTCCACTTCCAAGGAATCTGGGGAATGGATGTGCTCGAGAATGAGATAAAGCGTAACAGTTTCAGCATTCATGTGCATAGATATCAGCTCAGATAGGTATTTCAATTGTTCTTGAGCAGAAAGCCATTCATGTGTTTGTGCTAAATTTTTAATAGAATTACTGACATCAATTATATCTTTGTGTTCATTAATTAAATTTGTAATTAGTTCTGGGTTATAATCTGTGCTCACTGGGCTATGATTGGTACTAAGTGCAGATGGCAATTGACTATTGTGCTTGTCATGGTGAAGTTTTAAGCTATTTTGCTGAAATGATACTAGCTTTGATAAAAGTTGTTGTAGCATATAGACCCTAGCGCTGAAAATGGAATAAAGTGTCAATATTTCCGACATTTTATTACAAATTAAAGAAATAAATGATAATTTCTTTTAATTATAGTCATCGATATAACGGAGGATGGAAATGACTAACGGTAACAACACTATTTATTACACCAAAACGGATGAATCACCATTATTAGCAACATATTCATTTTTGCCAATGGTTAGAGCAATTGTGAAATATGCAGATGTAAATATGGAATTAACAGATATTTCATTGGCTGGTCGTATCATTGCTTTGTTCCCTGAGCGTTTAACGGAAGCACAGAAGATCAATGATGAATTATCTATGCTCGGCGATTTAACTAAAAAGCCTGAAGCAAACATCATTAAATTACCGAATATTTCAGCTTCAATCCCACAATTAAAACGTGCGATTAAAGAGTTGCAAACTCAAGGTTATAACGTTCCTGATTATCCTGAAAGCCCTGCAAATGACGAAGAAGCAGCGATCAAGAAATCTTATGCAAAAGTATTGGGTTCAGCTGTTAACCCTGTATTGCGTGAAGGTAACTCAGATCGCCGTGCACCAGAAGCTGTAAAAGCTTATGCGCGTCAAAACCCACATCGCATGGGCGAATGGAAGGCTGATTCTAAAACTGACATCGTTAGCATGAACGCTGGTGATTTCTACGCATCAGAACAAGCAGTAAGCATTAATGCAGCAACTGAATACTCAATCGTATTTGAAAATGCGAATGGCGAAACTAAAACATTGAAAGATTTTGCAGCGCTACAAGCGGGCGAAATCATCGATTCATCAGTGATGAATGTTCGTCAATTGAAAGCATTTGCTAAAGAAGCAATCGCACGTGCAAAAGCTGAAGGCGTTTTATTATCAGCGCACTTGAAAGCAACGATGATGAAAGTATCTGATCCAATCATCTTTGGTGCATTGATCGAAGTTTATTTCGAAGAATTATTCACAAAATATGCAGCAGAATTTAAAGCATTGGGCGTAACTGCACGCAATGGTTTAGGCGATTTGAATCAGAAAATTGCAGGGCATGCACAAGAAGCCGCAATCAAAGCTGACATCCAAAAAATCATTGATGAATCAGCATTGTTAGCAATGGTGAATTCTGATTTGGGTATTACAAACTTCCACGTTCCTTCTGACGTAATCGTTGATGCTTCAATGCCTGCAATGATCCGTGCTGGCGGTAAAATGTGGGATAAAGCTGGTCAAACAGCTGATACAATCGCAATGATTCCTGATCGTTGTTATGCATCTATCTACAAAGTAACTGTAGATGATTGTAAAAAACATGGTGCTTTAGATCCAAAAACAATGGGCACAGTGCCAAACGTTGGTTTGATGGCTCAGAAAGCACAAGAATACGGTTCACACGATAAAACATTCGAAATGGCTGAAGCTGGCACTGTAAAAGTGATCAATAAAGCTGGTGATGTTTTAATGGCGCAAGTTGTAGAAGCAGGCGACATTTTCCGTATGTGCCAAGTGAAAGATGCTCCGATCCAAGATTGGGTTAAATTAGCCGTAACACGCGCTCGTTTATCTGGCATGCCAGCAATCTTCTGGTTAGATTCAGCACGTGCACATGATCGTGAATTGATTAAGAAAGTTGAAACTTACTTGAAAGATCACGATACAGCAGGTTTAGATTTAACGATCTTAGCGCCAGCAGAAGCAACAGCTAAATCATTAGAAATTATCCGTGCGGGTAAAGATGTGATCTCTGTAACAGGTAACGTATTGCGTGACTATTTAACAGATTTATTCCCAATCTTAGAATTAGGAACATCTGCAAAAATGTTATCAATCGTACCTTTAATGCAAGGTGGCGGATTGTTTGAAACTGGTGCTGGTGGTTCTGCGCCTAAATTGGTTGAAGACTTCATTGCTAATGGTCATTTACGTTGGGATTCACTTGGTGAATTCATGGCGCTAGCTGAATCATTGCATCATTTGGCTCGTACAAATGATAACACTCGTGCTGCTGTAATTGCATCAGCTTTAGAAGCAGCGAATGCTGAATACTTAGTTGAAAATAAATCTCCTCAATCAAGAGCAGGCCAATTAGATACTCGTGGATCACATTTCTACGTAACTCTTTATTGGGCAAAAGCATTGGCAGCACAGAATGATGATGCTGAGTTGAAAGCAATCTTCACTGAGTTTTATAACAATTTAGCTACAAACGAAGCAAAAATTGTGAAAGAATTAATTGATGCTCAAACACCAAACCAAGTAATGGAAGGTTACTATGCACCATCAGAAGATGCATTGAATTCTTTAATGAGACCAAGTTTGACATTAAATCAATATGTTACAGGCTTATAATTTTTAAAAAATTCAGGTAGAATACCGACCTGCGCCACTACGCTGTTTAATTATGGTGTAGTGGCTTTTTATTATATTGGAGGTCACATTTTGGAAGCTGTAAAAACTATTACAGAAATCCCAGTAGATATCTATAACACTCTGCTTGTAGCGAGCTTAGTGTTGATGTTGGGTAGCTTTTTAACAAAGAAAATCGCTATTTTTAATCGATTGACATTACCACCACCAGTTGTGGGCGGATTGTTGGCGGCAGTAGTATTGTTAGGCGCAAGAAGCTACGGTAATGTACAAGTTAACTTTGATAGTAGTTTAACGACACCATTAATGTTGATGTTCTTTGCAAGTATCGGTTTGAACGCTAACATCAAGCAGTTATTAACTGGTGGCAAAATGATCGCAATCTTTTTGGTTGGCGTTGTTGGCTTATTAATCATTCAAAATGGTGTTGGTGTAGGTTTAGCAACAGCATTGGGTGAAAATCCATTATTGGGCTTATTAGCAGGATCTGTGACATTATCTGGTGGTCATGGTACTGGTGCAGCTTGGGGAGCAGTATTTGCAGAGAAATACGGCTTTAAATCTGCAACTGAAATTGCTATGGCTTGTGCGACATTTGGTTTAGTTTTAGGTGGTTTAATTGGTGGTCCAATTGCTAAATTCTTAATCAACCGTGAACCAAGCAAAGTAGAAACAGATCCAACACAAAGCGCAGAAAGCTTGAGTGCTTTTGATCGCCCAACAGTTCGCCGTGCAATCACAGCAACTTCTATGTTAGAAACAATAGCAATGTTAGCTATCTGTTTAAGCGCAGGTACAACAATCGCAGGTATGTTGAAAGGTTCTGCAGTAGAATTACCAACATTCGTTTGTGTATTATTCGTGGGTGTAATCATCAATAACTTAGTAACTAGCGTATTGAATTATGAAATCTTTGAACGTGCAGTATCTATCGCTGGTAACGTTTGTTTATCATTGTTCTTAGCGATGGCATTGATGAGTTTGAAATTATGGGATTTAGCAACATTGGCGATTCCAATGTTAGTGATCTTAACAATCCAAGCGATCATCATGGGTTCATACGCGATTTTTGTAACATATCGCTTGATGGGTAAAGATTACACTGCAGCTGTATTGTCAGCAGGTCATTGTGGTTTCGGTTTGGGTGCAACACCAACAGCTGTTGCAAATATGCAAGTTGTGACTGAGAAATATGGTCCAGCACCTGTTGCTTTCATCGTCGTACCAATGGTGGGCGCATTCTTCATTGACTTGGTGAACGTGATTGTGATTCAAGGTTTCTTGAAATTACCAATCTTTACTTCAATGTTGACATCATTACCAACACCATAATTAATCATATTTTTTAGATTGAATGAAAAGCCGCTTAGATATTTTAAGTGGCTTTTTTAATAGCACATATAAAAAAGCGCCTGAACATTACTGTAGGCGCTTTTGATTGATTATTTATCTAGGTGAACTAGATTGTGTAATATAACTCAAATTCTGCAGGATGTGGAATTAAGTTTACATATTCGTGTTCTTTCATTTTCAAATTGATGTAAGCATCAATGAAATCATCATTGAATACATTACCTTGCTTCAAGAATGCGCGATCAGCATCCAATGCATCTAATGCTTGTTTCAAGCTGAAACAAACTTGTGGAATGTCTTGCTGAACTTCTTTTGGTAAATCGTATAGATCTTTATCCATTGCTTCACCTGGGTGAATTTTGTTTTGGATACCATCTAAACCAGCCATTAACAATGCTGTGAATGCTAAATATGGATTCGCTGTTGAATCAGGGAAGCGAACTTCAATGCGGCGTGCTTTTGGATTAGTGATGTAAGGAATACGAATAGAAGCAGAACGGTTTTTAGCTGAATAAGCCAACATTACAGGCGCTTCAAAATGTGGCACTAAACGCTTGTAGCTGTTTGTTGATGGATTTGTGAACGCATTCAATGCATGAGCATGCTTGATTACGCCGCCAATGAAATACAATGCAGTATCAGATAATCCTGCATAGCCTTCGCCTGTGAATAAGTTTTTGCCATCTTTCATCAAAGAAATGTGAACGTGCATACCAGAACCATTGTCACCATGAATTGGTTTAGGCATAAATGTTGCAGTTTTATTGTATTGATGAGCAGTATTTTTGATTGCGTATTTCAACAATTGAGTTTCGTCTGCTTTAGCAACCAAAGTATTGAATTTTACACCGATTTCACACTGACCAACTGCAACTTCATGATGATGAACTTCTGTAGGAACGCCCAACGCTTCGATCATTTCGCACATTTCAGAACGCAATTCATGTAAACGATCAATCGGTGCCAATGGAGAATATCCACCTTTAACACCACCACGATGTGCCAAGTTTTGTTCCATTTGATCGCTGTTCCAAGGTGCTTCTTCAATATCTACGACATAACCAACATTGCCCATTTGCGTGCTGTATGAAACATTTTCAAACACGAAAAATTCATTTTCTGGGCCAAAAAATGCTGTATCAGCAATGCCAGTTGAGATTAAATAATTTTGTGCCAATTTAGCAATCGAACGAGGATCACGTTGGTAATGCTGTAATGTTGAAGGTTCAACAATGTCGCAGTACAACAATAAAGTTTTACGGTTGTAGAAAGGATCGATGCGTGCAGTTTTAGGATCTGGCATCAAAATCATATCTGAATCTTCTACGCCTTTCCATCCCTG
The DNA here is from genome assembly GCA_030149965.1 of Wohlfahrtiimonas sp. Classification (GTDB taxonomy): domain Bacteria; phylum Pseudomonadota; class Gammaproteobacteria; order Cardiobacteriales; family Wohlfahrtiimonadaceae; genus Wohlfahrtiimonas. The sequence goes on from JASLHB010000075.1 coordinate 7,154, forward strand.
AAAGCTTGAGCCATCAAACATTTTCCCTTCTTCAAAAACGTCTTCATCAACTTGATGCGCAGGAACAGTAAAATGGTGTTCTAAGCCTTTGAGATCTGTGAAGCGAAAATCAACATATTCTACAGATTCTTCAGCGATAAGTTCTAGAACAGATGAAGCGGTAAGCTCAGACATGGTGCATTCCTTTTTTAGATTGCGGAAAGAAATAATTGTAATCAAATTGTGCGGTGACGCCAAATTTTTTCCATTTATTGTAACAATAATAATAGTGCATTCAGCGAGCCAATCCCGACTGCTAAACTGATAAAAACATTGTTCCAACGAATATAAGATAATAAAACAAAGACAAGAGCGATGATTTCAGCACTTAAACGTGTCATTGTAAATTGTTCAGTAAATAGATTGAGACTTGAGAGAATAAGGATTGTCATCACAGCCATTGGTAGTGCGAAATTCAACGCTAATAACCAATGTTGTCTTAATAATCTTTGAGGAACTAGAGTTGGGAAAGCTCTTAATATTAGTGTGATTACGCCCATTAATAGAATGCCGATTAATAACAATGGGGTTGGTAACATTTATTCAGCTCTCTTAAAGGAAAAATAATGAATCATAATGCCAATGATGGCAATGGATAATGCGCCAATTAATAAGATTTTTGGGAACATTAAATAGGTCAATAGAAATGCTGGTACTGCAATCAAAGTAGGGAAGTAGACTTTTTTCTGCTTCCATTGTTCGTACCATAAAATGACGAATAAACAGGTTAAAGCAAATTCTAAATTAGGAATTAATTTACCCAATTGATGTCCTGCTAAAACGCCTAATATTGTGCCAGTCACCCAATATGAATGAACTAATGTTGAGATTTTGAAAAAGAGAGATTTTTGTTTTTCTTTCGGCAATGTTGTCATTAAAGAAAAAGCTTCATCCGTTAAGCAAAATAAGCAGTAAGTTCGTTTAAGTTTTGATTCAGGTAATGCATCCATTAACGGTAATGCATAAAAAATATGACGAATATTAATGGCAAAAGTATTGATGGCTAAATCTAAAACAGATGCGCCAGTTGCAACAGGCTGCACAGCAGCATATTGTGCTGCACCAGAAAATACCACAATACTGATGAAGATAGAGATCCAGTCCGGAATATTAGCCGCACTAGATAAAACACCGAATGCCATCGCTGCTGGGAGATAGCCCATTGCAACTGGCATTGAAATTTTAAATGCTTCCCGCCATGTTGAGGGTGAAATGGCGTTTTGCGTGGTTGTTTGTGACATTATTAATTCTATATTTTGAATAAATGATGAATAGAGATTCTATTAAAGTTATTTGAGAATGTATAGTCTACTTCACTAGTATATTTTTAAATAAATTATATTCCTGAGTATTAAGGTTATTTTAAGGTTCAATTTTTACAATCTCTACAATCACTATTGATGAGCTTGAGATTAAAAATATGAAACTGCCACCCAAAATACACTTATCCTTGTTTAGCACAATCATTATTTTTGCGATTGTTTTTGTCGCTATACAAAATATCGCATTTTGGGTTGAATTTGGGCGATTGATGACATTTGATTCCGTGCGCAGCTATCTTTTTACACTGTCTGTCAGCTTGGTTATTGGTTCAGGATTGGTGATTATTTTGACGCTGCTGTTATGGTCACGTTTAACTTACCCTATTTTGGCTGTACTTTTAGTATTAAGCACACTTTTTAACTATTATTCTTATCATTATCAGATCTACATGGATCGAGATATGTTCATCAATGTGATCGAAACAAATACTTTAGAAGTTTATGATTTAATCAGTTTTAAATTATTGTTGTGGTTAATTTTAGGAGCAGTAATTCCATTCTTTTTGCTCACAAGAATTAAAATTAAGCCTAATCATTGGTGGATGAATGGATTGCAACGTATTGCATTAATCATGGCTTCGATCTTTGTGGTTGGTGCAATGGCTTTGATCTTCTATAAGGATTACGCCTCATTTTTCCGCAATAATCGTCAAATTGTAAAATTGATTATGCCAAGCAGTTATATTACAAGTTATGTTTCATATGCTCGTAAAAATTATGCGCAGAATATGCCATATACAACAGTTGGCGATGATGCTGTTTTAACGAAAGCAAAAGAGCAAAAGAAAACTTTATTGATTATGGTTGTGGGCGAAACTGCGCGGAAAAACAACTTTTCTTTAAATGGTTATGAAAAAAATACCAATCCATTGTTATCTCAGCAAGATAATTTAGTTAGTTTTAAAAATATGACATCTTGTGGCACGGCAACTGCAATTTCAGTGCCTTGTATGTTTTCGCAATTAAGTCGAAGCAATTTCGATAAAATTACAGCAGAAAGCCAAGATAATGCATTGGATATCGCGCAAAGAGCAGGTTACAGAGTTTTATGGCGTGAAAACGATCATGGCTGTAAAGGCGTTTGTACACGAGTGCCAACAGAAGATGTTGAAGATCATTCTGTAAAAGCAGAGGAAGCGGGAAGCTTTCATTATGATGAAGCCTTGCTTGAAAACTTAGATCAATATGTGGAAGCACAGAAAAATAATGATGATAATTTAGTTGTGGTTTTGCATATGAATGGTAGCCACGGGCCAACGTATTATCAGCGCTATCCTGATCAATTTAAATATTTTCAACCAAGTTGTGATACAAGTAAGATTGAAACATGTAGCAGTGAAGCATTGACAAATACTTATGATAATACAATTCGTTATACTGATTATGTTTTGAATCAAACCATAGAATTGTTAAAGCAATACAATGATGATTATGAAGTGGCAATGTTATATGTTTCGGATCATGGAGAATCATTGGGCGAAAGTGGATTTTATCTACATGGAACGCCATACGCAATTGCACCTAAAGAACAAACGGAGATTCCTTTGATTTTCTGGAGCAGTGCAGATTTTATGAATGATCATCAAATCAATTTTCAATGTTTACAGGATAAAGCACAATCATCAGATTATTCGCATGACAATATTTTCCATTCTCTATTGGGATTATTGAAAATAAAAACAGAAGCTTATGATTCAAATTTAAATATTTTTACAGAGTGTCAAAATAGATGAAATTATTAGTGGTTGAAGATGATTTATTGCTACAGCGAGGTTTAGAAAAAGCCTTAATGAAGGAAGGCTATGCTGTAGATATTGCAGGAAGTTTAGAAAGTGCTCGTCAGTTTTTGCAGAGTGAAGATGGTTTTTACAGTGCGGTTTTATTGGATTTAGGTTTGCCAGATGGCAATGGATTATCATTGTTAAAATGGCTCCGTGAATCTCAACAGAATTTACCAGTATTGATTATTACAGCGCGTGATGCATTGAATGATCGGATTGTGGGATTAGATTCAGGTGCAGATGATTATTTAGTTAAGCCATTTGAATTAGCAGAATTGTATGCAAGATTACGCGCCATTATTCGCCGTCATTGCGGACAAGCTGATAATTATTTAGAAATTTCTGATTTTATTTTGAATTTAACGAATAAAACCATTGCGCATTCAGGGCAATCTTTAGAGTTAACAATGCGTGAATATGCGATTCTATCAAGATTATTGTTGAAATATCAGCAGATTGTACCGCGAGAATTATTGTTGCAGGATTTATATTCATGGCAAGACTCTTTTGGCTCTAATACTTTAGAAGTTTATATTCATCGTTTACGTCAAAAAATTGGCAAAGATCGAATTCAAACTGTTCGAGGCTTAGGTTATCAATTGGTGAATGCTGTATGAATTTAAAGAAACGATTATTAATCTCTTTTGGTGCGATTCTTGCAATTTCTTGGATGATTATTGTGGCTTGGATTTGGCACGAAACTGATGAACAAATGGATGTATTAATGAATCCTAATTTGAGTGATGCAGAAAAATTTTCACTGATTCAATTTGAGATTAAAGAGATTTTTGTCGCGGTAACTTTACCAATTTCTGTTGTGATGTTATTGGCTTGGGTGATTATTGTGTCGATTACTAATCGCTTTGTGAAACCATTTCTACAGTTGGCGGAACAATTGCAAAAGCGCAATGAGCTGAATTTAACGGAATTAACAGTGAATGCAACATCCAATGAATCAGAAATTATTGTTCAGCGTTTGAATCAATTGTTGGAAAGAATAGCTCAGCGCATAGATTATGAAAAACAATTCACAGCCGATGTTGCTCATGAGTTAAGAACGCCATTAGCAGGAATGAGATTAAACTTAGAATTGATGGATGATGTGCCAGAAAAACCATTATTCATTGCTAAAATTGATGAGCTTTTGGTGACGATTGAACGTTTATTACAATTTGCGCGCGCAAGCCACGAGTTGCATTCAGATCAAGCTTATCAATTCAATATTTATAATGAAATCATCGAACCGTTAAAAGCTGAATATGAAGGCAATTATCCTAATCATTTAGAGTGGAATGTGCCAAAAGATTTGAAGCTGAAAGGCGATCCCAGTTTAATTTATTTGTTGATGAAAAATCTCTTAGATAATGCAAAATTTTATGCCGCCAATGGCAAAGAAACAGTGATTTCATTTCAAGAAGATACGGATATGATTGAGCTAATTATTATGGATAATGGCGATGGCATTAATCCAATGCAATTGGCTGAAATGCGAAAGCCTTATAAGCGAGTAGATGAAACACGCAATGGTTTTGGTTTGGGATTAAGTATTGTGGAACGAATCGTACAAGCTCATGATGCCAAAATGATGATCCAAAATAGAAATGATGGTGAATCAGGCTTGATGATTATGATTAGATTCAATCAATAAGTCATATAAAAATACGTGATTCATAGCAAGTTATTCAGTTGTTTGTTAATCTTTGTGATCCTAACTTAATAAATGATGATTGATTCACCATGATGTTGCTCAACTTGCTTTGGATTCTCGCGCCACTTTTTATTGGTTTTTTTACAGTTATTCGCTCAAAAACAATTTTAAAGATTATTGATCATAGCTTAATGGCTTTGATCTATTTGATTCTATTGGTGATGGGATTAAATTTATCTGCAATGGAAAATTTAGACAGAGAATTGAGCAAAATTCTTTGGCAAACAGCAAGTTACATTGTCTGTATCTTGGGCATGAATATGCTATTTTTTTATTATTTAGATAAAAATTTACCTGTCAAAACAGAACGAGCAAAAGGCTATCAATCCTCTACATTAAGTTTAGTTTTTAACGCGATGAAATTGCTAGGTTCGATTGTGATCGGGCTTGTGATTGGTAAAGTATTATTGGCGAATTTATCCATTGAATTACTAACTTTTAAGCACATTGCAGATTTATTGGGGCAAGGTGCATTGATGACTTTATTGTTATTCGTAGGGATTCAATTGCGCAGTAATGGCATTAGTTTAAAAGCAGTATTTTTGAATCGTTATGGCTTGATTTTAAGCGTTGCTATTATCGTTTCATCTTTTTTAGGTGGAATGTTGGCAGCTGCACTGAATGGACGACCATTATTAGAAGGCTTAGCAATCAGTTCGGGCTTTGGTTGGTATTCATTATCTGCTAGCGTTTTGCAAAAGAGTTTAGGGCCAACAGTTGGCAGTATTGCTTTCTTTAATGATTTATTTCGAGAGTTCTTTGCATTTGCAGTGATTCCATTAATCATGGCACGATTACCTTTGTCTGCGATTGGTTCTGGCGGTGCAACATCATTAGATTTCGTCTTACCATTAATACAAAAAACAGGCGGAATTAAAGTTGTACCAATTGCCATCAGTTTTGGTTTTATTGTGAATATTATTGCACCATTTTTATTGGTATTATTTGGTAGTTTGGCACAATAGTTTTGAAGCTAAAGCCAACAAAATAACTGTAGTATTATTTAAGTTAACGAGCAAACAAGGAATATCAAATGTTAAAGAAAACTTTATTATCTGCAGCACTTATCAGTACTTCATTGTCGATGGCAAATACAAACAATGTTGTGAGCAATGATGACAACAGAGAAGCATTATCCATCACGATTTATAATGAATCATTGGCATTGATTAATGAAACTCGTAATATTCCGTTTAAATCAGGCTTGAATAATGTAGAGTTGAAAGGTGTTTCGGCACAAATTAGAGCGGAAACGGCATTGTTAACATCATTATCTAAAATGCCATTCAATGTGATTGAGCAAAATTTTGATTATGATTTATTGTCACCACATGCTTTGTTAGAAAAAGCAGTTGGGCAGGAAATCGAGATCATTCGTACCAATCCTACAACAGGTGCTGAAACTCGTGAATCAGCAGTATTATTATCCAATAATGGTGCACCAGTTTTACAGTTTAAAGATCGCATTGAGATTGGTGAATTTGATAAATTTGCCTTTAAATCTATTCCTGAAGGTTTGCGTGATCGCCCAACATTATCTGTATTGTTAAACAGCGAAAAAGACGCAGCTAATAAAGTACAGTTAACGTATTTAACACGTGGATTTAGTTGGAAAGCTGATTACACAGCAACATTGTCAGATGATGAAAAACACTTAGATTTATCAGGCTTAATCACATTGAATAACCAAAGTGGCACAACGTTTAATAATGCTAAATTGCAATTAGTTGCAGGTGATGTGAATCAAGTTTCTCAGCCTGCACATTATGCTAGGGCAAAAACAGCAATGATGGCAATGGCTGAAGTTAGCTATGATGCAGGTCATGCAACAGAAGAGCAATTTGGTGATTATCATTTGTATAAAATTCCGTTTGCAACGAATTTGAAAAATAATCAAACAAAGCAAGTGGCGCTGTTATCGACACAAAATGTACCAGTACAAAAAGAGTATAACTTTAATCAATATTACGGTTATACAACGCAAGATGGTGCGAATCTTAAAGCTTCTGTTGTGTATCGTTTAGAAAACTCTAAAGAGAATCAGTTGGGAATGCCATTGCCAAAAGGTATTTTTAGAATGTATAAAAATGATTCTTCAGGCAATGCATTGTTGGTGGGTGAAGATACAATTAATCACACAGCAGAGAATGAAAAGTTTGCCATTAGCACAGGTGATGCATTTGATATTTCAATGACAAAATCATTAAAAGATCAAAAAGTAGTTGCTAAAAATGTGAAGCAATACACTTATGAAGTTGTTTTTAATAATGCGAAAACTGAATCAGTTGATGTCAATTACACTTCTTTTATTGGTGATGATAGTAATTGGCAGTTATTGAAAACTTCACATCCAATTTTGAAAGATCAATCTTCTGATGTCGCAAAATGGACAGTGAATGTGCCGGCAAAAGATAAAGTGATTTTGACTTATACATTGCAAGTGAGTAACAAATACTAAGTTTTGCTAAATATGCATGGGTTTTGTGTCATATTGAAAATCAATTAACCCTTTAATTTGGCAGTTTAAGAAATTCACTGGCGTTAAATGATTGAGTAACTCGCAATAATCGTAAAGATAAGCATTATAAATTTCGTATGATCGGCGATATTCTCGCTGATCATTTTGGTTCAAGGTTGCCAGCTCATCATCATAATGTTTGAGCATAAGTTCCCTCACATATTCATAAGAATATTGTGTGATTTCTCCATCGACATCAAAGCGAATTTTGAAATTTGGGGGATTAATGATTTGTATTTCACCCAATAAAAATGCTTCTAAATTTTTGGTCTGGATTTCAGTGACGTTAATTTTACAATCGTTAGAACGTGCGCAATGGCGAGAACGATATCGGATCCATTTTTGTTGAATTTGTACAAATCGGTTACGATATTCAGGTTCCAATTGTCGAATAACTAATTGATAGAAATCATTTAAATCATGATCCAATTGTATATAATCTTCAGGGATTTCTGATTCAAAATCAATGATGATGAATTCATTGGCCATTGGATAATGAGCGTGACTTAGTAATAACAAGATTAGAAATAGTTTTTTCATAATTTAGTACTTTAAGTAATTGTGCATGTCAGAAATAACATCTAGCGATAATTTTGCAGTGCAGTAGTTGTAGTCAATGATGTTGCGTTTACTTAGTAATAAACATAGTTGGGTTCGATGAGATGTCCATAGCGCATAGGATTTTTGAAATGACATTTGGTCAACGAGATCTAAATGATTATAAAATTCATAATATTGTTGTGTGAGTTTATTGGCGATATTAATCTCGAAGGATTGACCAATATGATTCAAATCTGATCTTTGGAAATCTAATATTTCTTGTTCAAATTTTTGATTGATGAATTGAACCAAATCGCGCTGGCTTGGGCGCAATAATTTAAGCAGAATGTTGTATCTAAAAGTGAGCATGATTCGGCATTGGCTTATATTTCCTTTATAAATTGAAGCATGAAGCTGACATCGAAGATTACGATATTGTGTCCAAAGCTTTTCTTCTTTGATTAAGATCTCTTGTTGCTCTGTGGTCAAGCTGTCTAAAGCACTTTCGTAATAACTAGCATGATCCTCTCTGACTTCTTGCAAGGTCAAGGCATGATTGAACTGGAGTATGATGAGTAATATTCCACAACAATATGAAAATGAGTATCTAGTCATAGTTGACCTCGTTTAGATCAAATTACAAATATGTGAATTAATATATATTTACTTATGTTTTAATTATTTTACATTGATAGTAGTTCTAAGTTTAATATTAATTTTTTATCTATAAAAAAACGCCCAGTAGGGCGTTTTATAAAATATGCCATGAAGGATTGATCAATTATGTCAATGATGAATTGGACAATGATATTTTTGAATCATTCATTAATGTTTCATTTTCTGCAGTCCAGCCTTTGTAAGATAAGGGTAAGAAAGCTACGACAATTGCAATAATTGCAACAAACCATAAATAGTAAGCAACGCCCATTGGAGTGATTTTTAATAAGTAAATCGCAACAGCTGGTGTGATCGCACTGAAAATGGCATATGACAAGTTATAAGCAAAAGATAAACCACTGAAACGAATATTTGGTGGGAACATACGCGTTGCAAGTATAGGTGGTAAAGCTGTACAACCTGCGAAGAATCCCATGATTGCATAAAGCACCATCATTACTAAAGTGGATGGATTGTAAGTCAGTGCTGTATAAAATACTGCTGAGCTTATAATTAAACCGCCCCAGAAAATTACGGATGTTTTACGGGTTTTTAATCGATCTTCCATAATGCCGCAGGTAATGCAGCCAATGACAATGAATACAGCAGCAACTAATCCTGATGTGCGTGTGATTAGTGGATCAATATGATAAAGTCCCTGCAATACTTTAACTGGCGTGAATAAAATGCCCAGCATAACCGTTGTAGATAATGACCAAGTGAGTAAACCAGTTAAGAAACAAGCGAAGCGATGTTTTTTCACAACAGTCACAATGGGAATATCTTTAGATAATGATTTGTTTTTTGCCATTTCTTGGAATACAGGCGTTTCTGATAAGAAGCGACGCAAGTAAACAGCTACTAAGCCAAAAATACCACCAATAATGAATGGGATTCTCCATGCGTAATCAACGATTGCAGCACGATTATCAGCATAAATTAAGTCAATACCTAAAGAAATGGAGAAACCTAATAAGATACCGCCAGCAATTCCGCCAGTGAGAATGCCAATGCCAAGGCCGTAATGTTTTTTAGGAGAATGTTCTGCAATGAATACCCAAGCGCCAGGCATTTCTCCGCCAATAGCAGCGCCTTGGAATACGCGGAATAGAATTAATAAAATAGGTGCCGCAATGCCAATGGTTGAATACGTTGGCATTAAACCAATCAATAAAGTTGGGATTGCCATCATAAAAATGCTGAGGGTAAACATTTTTTTACGGCCTAAAGTATCACCAAAGTGAGCCATAACCATTCCACCAATTGGGCGCGCTAAGTAACCTGCTGCAAATCCGCCCCATGCAAAAATATCGCCCCAAATGCCAGCTGCCATTTCAGCGGGCAAGAAGAGTGGCTTAACAACTGTTTCTATATAAAGTGCATAGATAACAAAATCATAGAATTCTAATGTGCCTCCAAGTGCAGCGAGAGATAAAGTTTTCTTATCTTCTCGTGTTAGTGATTTTTCAGCCTGAACTGGCTCGCTACTGACAGACATGGTTTGCTCCTTTGGTTTCAACTTATTATATATTGATCAAAAAAAAGCCCGCTTCATGTGCGGGCTTTCGGTTATGTTTTGCTGGTTTATTTATGCATCACAAAATTCTCCGAGTCCCGCAGGGCTTGAAGTAAAAGTAAAAGAAATAAACTAGTGCAATAATTTTGTTCATTCATATTTTTTACATGGCTTCGAAAATAAAAGCAAGAGATAGTATTAAAAAAAATTGACATTAAAAATAATTGTACTACTATGCTAGTACAGTTTATGGAGGTTCTAATGAAGAATGAAGATTATCAAGCGCTCTGTGATGCGTTATTGTCCATCGATAATGCAGAAGAGATGAATGCTTTCTTAAGAGATCTTTGTACACCCAATGAATATGCCGTTTTCGTTGAACGTTGGCGAGTATGTAAGTTGTTGGCGACGGAGAAACATTCTTACCGTGAGATTCATGGCTTAACCAGTGCAAGTTTAACAACGATCGGACGTGTAGCACGATTCTTAAAAGATGAAAATAACAATGGATATGCATCTGTTCTAAAAAAAATTAATCAAACTAAATAAAATAACTTGGAGAATATGGAATGAAAAAGACAGTATTGGCAGCAGCATTAGGTTTAATGACAGTATTCAGCGCATCATATGCTGATATGAAAAAAGTTTATGTGAACCAAATCGTAGAACACCCTGCATTGGATCAAACAGCACGCGGCATTAAAGATGGTTTAGAAAAGCGTGGTTATAAGCAAGGTGAAAATTTAGATTTTCGTGTTGAATCAGCACAAGGTAACATTGCATTAGCTAGCCAAATTTCTACAAAATTTGTGAATCAAGGTGTTGATGTTACTGTCGGTATTGGTACACCTTCAGCGCAAAGTTTAGTGAAAGCAGCGAGTGAAGGAAAAACAAAAATGGTTTTCTCTTCTATCACTGATCCATTAAGTGCAACATTGGTCACAAAATTATCAGGTTCAAATAGCAACGTTACTGGTATGTCCAATAAAGTAGATGTAGTACCGCAATTTGAATTGTTTCAAGAATTATTACCAAATTTAAAAACGATCGGCTTCATTTACAATCCAGCAGATGCAAACTCAATTCAGCAGCTGGATGATGTGAAAGTTGCGAGTGAAAAATTAGGATTAACAATTGTGCCACAAGCTGTAAACAAAACTTCAGATGTACCACAAGCAGCAACTCGCTTAGCTGGTAAAACAGATGCATTATTTGTTTATGGTGATAACACAACTTTAGCAGCATTAGAAAGTGTGATCATGGCAGCAAATAAAGAGAAAAAACCTGTGTTTGTAGCAGATACAGATGCAGTTGAATTGGGTGCTTTAGCCGCATTGGGTCCAAATCAGTATGATTTAGGCTTAGATACAGCAGTGATGATTGCAGACATTTTAGATGGTAAAGATATCAATAGCATTGATGTTGGTTTCCCGAATGGTTTAGAATTGTTCATCAATCAAGATGCTGCAGATAAGTTGGGTTATACATTCCCAGATGCTGTGAAAGCAAAAGCAGCAAAAGTAATCAAGAAGGATTAATTTAGTAGATGATAAGTTTCGGTGAATTGGAAATGAGCCTCATTTTGGGGCTCATTTATGGGATTGTTGGTATGGGGATTTATCTCACATTTCGTGTGATAGATTTTCCTGATTTAACATGTGATGGCAGCTTTGTTTTAGGTGCAGCGATTTCAAGTATTTTGATCAAATATGGTTATAATCCATATTTTGCGTTATTGATCGCAATTATGGGCGGAATGGCTGCTGGATCAGTTACAGGGATTCTCAATTGCTATTTCAAAGTGACAGATTTGTTGGCAGGTATTTTGGTTGCCTTCATGTTGTACTCAGTCAACATCCATGTAATGGGCGGTATCCCTAATATCTCTTTAATGAATGCCAAAACAATTTTCCCTTCATCGTACTTTGAATTATTTGGTTATAGTTTTTCTTACTCATTAATCTATTTGGCGACTATTAGTATTGTTTTGGTTGCTGTATTTACTTGGGTGTTGAGCACAAACTTGGGTTTATCATTGCGCGCAATTGGGCAAAATAAACGTTTGTGCTTAAATGGCGGTGTTAACGTTAAGTGGATGATTATTTTAGGCGTTGCATTGGGGAATGGTTTGATTGCATTGGGCGGCGCTTTATTCTCTCAACAGCAAGGCTTTGGTGATTTAACATCTGGTATTGGTACGATCATTGCAGGTTTTGCGGCTGTGATCATAGGTGAAAAAGTTCTACCATTCAGATCAATCTGGGTGAAATTGTTAAGCTGTATTATTGGTTCAATTGTTTACCGTGTTGTGACTTCTATTGCTTTAAATACAGAGTTTTTAAACCTTCAAACATCAGATTTCAATCTTATTGCAGGCGTATTAATTATTGTAATTATGGCGTTACCAGGAAGAAAAAATGCTTAAACTAGAATCCATTGACGTCATCGTTGCTAAAGGCACAAAATTAGAAAGAGAAGTACTTTCAGGTTTGAGCTTGGAGGTAAAAAAAGGCGAATTTTCTGTGATCATTGGTGGTAATGGCGCAGGTAAATCGACACTGTTTAATGTGATTTCTGGCTTTATGAAGCCTGAAAAAGGTCGCATTTTAATCAATGATGAAGATGTGACAAGTCGTTCACAACAAAAACGAGCAAAAGATGTTTCGATTGTGATGCAGGATCCTCGTGTTGGTACGATGGAACGTATGACGATTTTAGAAAATATGGCATTTGCAGCAAAACGTGGTCAAACGCGTGGTTTAGGTTTTTTCAATGGCAAAGCACAGCGTGAATTTTTCCGAGATCGTTTATCTTTGTTGAATATGGGTTTGGAAAATCGCTTACAAGATTCCGTGATGAATTTATCAGGCGGACAGCGCCAAGCATTGAGCTTAATCATGGCAATTTTATCTGATTCTAAGATTTTGTTATTGGATGAGATTACTGCTGCATTAGATCCTAAAATCGCTGAAAACGTAATGTATTTAGCCAATAAAATTGTAGAAGATTCTCAGTTAACATGCCTGATGATCACGCATAATATGCATCATGCCATCAAATATGGTGATCGCACAATGTTATTGAAAAATGGTCAATTCTTAAAAACATTTAGTAAAGAACAAAAACATAATCTCACTGCACCAGAATTGGCAGCAATGTTTGAAGAAGATTTGGATTAAGTTCTAAAGATTAAAGCTAAAAAAGCTCTGAGTGATCAGAGCTTTTTTATTGTTTGAATTTAAGTGATTACAGAACCTTCGGCGTGAGTTTTACATAAATCAGCTCGCCAATCAGTTCCGCAACCGTTTGTGTGACGATGATGCTTGTGGTGATCAATATCATATCTTCAGGCAATGCTAGGGCAAAGGGCAACACTGCCAATGAGTTTCTTGTGCCTGCACTAAAAATTAATGTGCGCTTAGATTCAGAGCTTAACTTGAATAGTTTTCCCACGACAAGATTAAGTGGAAACATCAAAACCATGAATGCAATGTAAATTGGTACAACTCGAATGATTTGTTCAAAATGCAAAGCAATCGGTGTGATTTGTGAAGCAATGATGATGAACAAAACAATCGCCATGAATGGTACAGGCAACCAATTGGAAATTTCATGTGTGATATTAATGATGCTATTTTTAGCTGAAAATATTTGCACAAGGATTGCAGCGATGAAAGGTATCATAATCAAAAATAGAAAAGATTCCACAAATGGCAGAATGGATAATGAAGCTAAAAAACTTTTGCCCATCATTAACCAAATATAAACAGGTAATAATAAAATCTGAGTAATGAATAATAATGGCGTGGAAGCTAGCATTAGTTTTGCATCACCTTTGCCGATTTGTGTAAATACGATCACATAATCAATGCAAGGTGTTAATAATACCAATAAAACAGCGAAGATAATGGCAGGTTGATTAGGCAAAAATTGAATCAATAAGAAAACCAATAAAGGCACAACAATGTAATTACTGATAAGTAATGCTGTCATAAATCTGCGATTACTAAAGGATGTTTTTAGGTCTGTAAAGGGAATTTGCAAAAACATGCTGTACATTAAAATGCCTAAAGCTAATGGCAATGTATTATTCAGAACATGAACAGTAGGGAACATTAACCCAATTACCATTGCAATCATGATTGTGATGGCATAAATACTAACTTGATTGTGTTCTATTTTATTTCTCATAATTTTGCTCATAAAAAAACTATTTCCAATCCATGATTAGAAATAGTTTTTCAGTAAAATCTTAATAAGTCTTAAGCTTTTTTAATGGCTAATAGAACATGTGGTGCTTTGAATAGAGCTTTAACTGGCTTACCAATTGTAAGTGCCATATTTTCAACGCCTTCATTGGTAACGATTGCAACTAGTTCAATGCCTTCATCTGTTTTTAGGAATACTTCGCTATCTGAAGTACCCGCTTTGATGGCTGTAACTGTTGACGCAAATTGGTTGCGTGTTGAAAATTCATATTCATCTGAATCAACCGCTAAAAGAATCCAAGATGCTTTGATTAAAGCAACAACTTCTTGACCCACTGATAAATCAAGGCGACGAGTGTTACCTTGCGTAATACCAGCAACAATTTCTAAGCCACAACCAATATCAATGATGATTTCATCATTGCCTGAGCCCGCAGTTTGAATGGCTTCGATTGTTCCTTTGAATTGATTGCGTGCAGTAGTTTTCATCCATGCTCCTTTGTTAATTCTGTATTCGTTGTTCGACATTATAGCGTTGATTATACAAATAGATTATCTAATCATCGAACTTCTTTTAGAAGTTAACATAACGAGTCGGATTAATTGGGTTGCCATTGACACGAACTTCAAAATGTAAGATATTTTTCCCTTCAGGGCTTGTACCCATTGTGCCAATTTGTTGCTTGCCAGACACTTTTTGTCCTTCACGAACTGCAATCGATGATAAATAACCATAAGCGGTATAAACGTTATTAGAATGTTTTATCATGACTAGTTGCCCAAATCCACCACTACCTTGGCCAGCATAAACAACGACGCCATTATTTGCACTGTGTACAGGTTGATTTGAACTACCTGAAATTTGGATGCCTTTATGACCTGGCAAATTAGGATTGAATGAACGAACAACTTTACCTTGTGTTGGCTTATGCCAACCAGCCATTTTAGGAATAGGTTGATTCGTATAAGTAGAGGATGCTTTAACGCTGTGATCAGTATTCTTATTCACAGGAGGCACTTTATAGTTACTGTTAGAAGCTTTAGTTGTATTGTTGCTGTAACTGTGGCTATCTTTGACTTTAGTCGCGCCACGGGTTTTCAGAGTTTGTCCTACACGAATATGATTAGGATTCGAAATATTATTCATACGACTCAGCTCAGCCACTGACATATTGTGACGACTAGCAATATTACTCAGCGAGTCGCCAGATCTGACAGTATATGTACCAGAACTAGAACAAGCAGTGATGATCAAAACGATTGGAATCAGTAGAGTTGTACGCATAGAGTTCATTGTGTATTTATTATCGATCCTAAATGTGAGGCAAGTTCGCAAAATAACGACTTTACACTATATTGTAAAGGATAATTTTGCGAACTTGATAGTTTTATCGTGAAATATTATTCAGTTGCACAAATGGCAGTAATATTCACAACACGGCGCACAGTTGCGATGTTTGTCAAAATCTGAACAGGTTTGGCAAAACCAGTCAAAATTGGTGCAACCACAACGCTGCCTGTGATTGATTTTGCAAGGTTATAAGAAACGTTTGCAGAATCTATATTACTGAATACCAATAAGTTTGCATTGTCTGACAACTTATTTGTTGGCAAATATTCATCACGGTAATGTTTGAATAAAGCCAATTCAGGTTGCATTTCACCATCAACAGGTAATGTTGGTGATTTTTCTTTCAAAATTTCTAGAGTTTTTCTCATTTTGAGTGAATATTCAGTATCAAATGAGCCAAAATTAGAATGAGAAACTAGCGCAACATTAGGTTTCAAGCCAAAACGTTCAACAATTTTAGCGCCTGCTAAAGTAATGTCTGCTAATTGTTCAGCACTTGGATTTTCATTCACATGAGTATCTGTGAAGAATAACGGACCATCTTGTGCCAATAAAATACTTACTGCAGAAGGCTTATTGTGTGAATCTTTCAAGCCAACAGTATCAGTGATATGTTCCAAATGATTTTGGTATTGCCCCAAAGTTCCTGCAACGATACCATCAATGAATCCTTGATCTAGCAACATACCAGCTAAAACGTTTGGACGCATTTGTAAGCGATGATATGCCCAATCAGATGTTAAACCTTTACGGCTCATTTTTGCATAATAAGCTTTATGGCAAGCATCCAAATGTGGCGGTGTACGATAATCAATGATCTGTACAAATTCACGTTCAGTGCGAGAAATTTCATCTTCAGATTGCAAAATTTTCGTTGGCAAGCTAATGGACAATTCCGCCAATTTAGCTTGAATCACATCAGCACGACCAATCAACACAGCATTGGCGATTTGCTCATTATGAATAATTTCTGCGGCGCGTAATACACGTTCATCTTCACCTTCAACATAGGCAATTGTACGATAATTATGCTTCGCTTCATCGAATAATGGCTTCATGATCATTGATGAGCGATAAACTAACGAAGTTAGTTCTTCACGATAAGCAGTCATATCTTCGATTGGACGAGTTGCAACGCCAGTTTCCATCGCAGCTTTTGCCACAGCAATTGGTAACTCAATGATTAAACGTGAATCAAAAGGTTTTGGAATGATGCTATCACGACCAAAACGAGCTGTTTGACTTTTACGGCTGCCAACATTAATGCTTGCGCTTTGTTGTGCTAAACGAGCAATTGCATTCACACATGCAACTTTCATTTCTTCATTGATTTCTGTTGCGCCACAATCTAATGCGCCACGGAACAAGAATGGGAAACATAAAACGTTGTTAATTTGGTTAGGATAATCAGAGCGACCAGTGGCAACGATTGCATCAGAACGCACTTCGTGAACCAATTCAGGACGAGCTTCAGGTTCAGGATTTGCCAATGCAAAAATGATCGGGTTAGCTGCCATTGATTTAATCATGTCTTGATTTAATAAGCGAGGCGCAGATAAACCCAAGAAAATATCAGCACCATTAATCGCTTCAGCCAATGTATTGTGCGGTGTTTCACGCTGATACATTTTGTTGTATTTATTCAAAGTTTCTTCAGGGCGACGAGTATTGATGACGCCATCAATGTCTGAAACTAGGATATTTTCTTTCTTCAAGCCCATTGTCACTAACATGTTTAAACATGCCAATGCAGCTGCGCCCGCGCCACTTGTTACTAAACGAACTTCTTCGATGGACTTGTTCACAAGCTTCAATGCGTTTACGATACCAGCTGCAACGATGATCGCAGTACCATGTTGATCATCATGGAATACAGGAATTTTCATGCGCTTCTTCAATTCAGCTTCGATTTCAAAGCATTCTGGTGCTTTAATATCTTCCAAATTGATGCCGCCGAAGGTTGGTTCTAATGCAGCAACAGCTTCGATAAAACGTTGTGGATCTTGCTCATCCACTTCGATGTCAAATACATCAATGCCAGCAAATTTTTTGAATAAAACGCCTTTGCCTTCCATTACTGGTTTACCTGCTAGTGCACCAATGTTGCCTAGGCCCAAAACCGCAGTACCATTAGAAATAACAGCAACTAAATTGCCTCTAGCTGTGTAATCTAATGCAGCCAAAGGATTGGCTTTGATCTCTTCGCAAGGGTAAGCAACACCAGGTGAATAGGCTAAAGATAGATCGCGTTGATCACTCACAGGTTTACTTGGAATGACCTCAATCTTGCCAGGTTTAGGGAAGCGATGATAATTCAATGCTGCCTTTCTAAATTCTGCTTCTTTTTTAACCTTATCGTTGGTCATAATTCCTCCAAAACCATTGTTTGATTGTGTAAAATTTACGTCATATACGTGAATTTTTAGGGCTTGATGTTACCAAAAAATGTAATTATTGACTATACTTATGCTGATCATAGTAAAAAGATAATAGAAGACAAGAAATGATCATGCCATTATGGTTTTATGGTATAGTTATCTGTCAAATTTTAAGGGAGGTTTAATGAATAAATCTTTAGTTTTAAGAGCTAATTCATTGCCTGCTGTCAGTGATGACTTCAGTGCATATGCTTCTGCAATCGCAGATATCCCAACGTTAAGTGCAGAAGAAGAGAAAG
>JASLHB010000092.1 GCA_030149965.1 Wohlfahrtiimonas sp.
AAGCTGCACAGTTTTATAATATTCCAATTTTGGCAAAATACATTGAAGACGATACATCCAATACAACGCGCTTCTTAGTGATTGGTAATAAGAAAATTGCGCCAAGTGGTGATGACAAAACAACATTTATGGTATCAGCCAATGATCGCCCAGGTTTGTTGAATCAATTGATTGAGCCGTTATCCGCACACAATGTCACAATGTCGAGAATTGAATCTCGCCCAGCGAAGCACACAATGTGGGGATATTGCTTCTATATTGATATCATGGGACATCAAGATGATGTGAAAGTGCAAAAAGCTTTGAACGAAATTCACAATCGCGCATCATTGTTGAAAATTTTGGGATCATACCCGCAAGCTCGTTATTAGGAAGTGATTTAGCATTATTATGGACAAAGTATTTATTCGTAACTTAACTGCCGATGCCATCATTGGTATTTATGATTTTGAACGCGTGAAAAAGCAGCCTGTGATCATCACGTTAGAAATGGCATTTGATAATACAAAACCAGCATCCACAGAAGATATTTTGGACGCATTGGATTATGAAAAAATCTCGAACAGCGTGAAAGATCTGATCGAGACTTCTTCATTTCAATTGGTGGAAACTTTAGCAGAAACTATCGCTAAACATATACTCACAACATATCGCACAGAAAAGTTAACTTTAGAGTTGAATAAACCTGAAGCCATTGCTTTTGCTGATTCTGTAGGTATTGTGATTACACGTGAACGATCAGATTATCTCTGATTCATCATCCGATAAAAATAGGGCAGATAGGATTGCCGCATGGTGTCCTACTGTCTTTGTTAAATCTGCTTCTATGTGTGTTGCAAAGCGCTGTGCAATCTCTAAAAAAATGCTATCTTTTTCTTCTGTCATATAATGTTTATGATCTAATCTCAAATGAACTAGAACATATAATTTAGCTAATTTTTTAGCGATGATTTCACCATCTTTTTTCTGCACACAGCGAATGAACATGTCTTCTGCCATCATTCTTTCATGCCTTTAATACTCATTGATTCCTTTTAAACCCAGTTTGCCCCTTTAGCAGTATTGCTAAGTGTAGTACATAGGATTTGGAATCGTTTGTTATTGTCAATAATTATATAATAGTTATCGCAATTGTATCTCAGATGAAGAATAAAAGAAACTTTGAATTGTTTCTGAACCTAATTTTTTCATGAAACGAGTGAAGCCATCTTCTTGTACAGTAAAGTCAACCAATTCAGGTGCTTGTATTACATCACGTGCAAGGCTACCCGTAGATGCTAAGCCATCAATTAAGCCTAATGGCAATGCTTGTTCACCACTCCAGATTAATCCGCTGAATAATTCTGGTTTGTCTTGTAAACGATCACCACGGCCTTTTTTCACAGCATTGATGAATTGAACATGTACTGTATTCAATACATCTTTCCAAAATTCATTTTCACTCGCATTTTGTGGTGAGAATGGATCTAAGAATGCTTTATGTTCACCAGAAGTATATAAACGGCGCTCAATGCCTAATTTTTCAATGGTGCCAACAAAACCAAATGATGCAGCAGTTACGCCAATGGAGCCGACTAAGCTTGCTTGGTCAGCATAAATTTCATCAGCAGCGGATGCAATGTAATAAGCGCCAGATGCACCAATATCCATAATCACAGCATAGATTTTTTTATTGTGAATTTTCTTTAAGCGGTTAATTTCATCATAAACATATGCGCTTTGTACAGGTGAACCACCGCCTGAGTTGATGCGTAATACAATCGCTTTTGCTTTAGGATCTTTAAACGCTTTGCGTAGGGCAGTGGTAATTTTATCTGCGCTTGCATCAGTGCTAGCTGCAATTTCACCTTCAATGCGAATCACAGCTGTATATTCATTCATTGGATTACCATCGCTATCCATGAATTTACGCTGTTCATTAAGCACAGGTGTTGCCGCAAACATGCCAATGATGATTAGAAAATAAAGTGCAAAGAGTAACTTGAAGAAAATACCCCAGCGTCTTTTTCTGCGTTGTTCAATCACGCCAGCTTGTAGCGTTTTCTCTAACACAGAGTAAAGCTGCTTATTTAAAGCGTTGTCATTATTATTGTTATTATTAAAGTCACTCATTTGCAATTTATTCCTTGTGATTATGCTTGCGATTACTTAGGCATGAATTTTTTCATACCTTGGAAAGATCTCATCACTTTACCGATGCCACCTTTTTTCAACTCTTTCATCATACGTTGCATTTGCTCGAATTCTTTCACTAAGCGGTGAACATCTTGGATATCCACGCCAGAACCTTTTGCAATACGCATACGACGAGGCGCTTTCAAAAGTTTATAATCTTTGCGCTCTTTCATTGTCATTGAATTAATGATGGCAATTTTCTTCTGGAATACAGAATCATCAGCCTTATCTTTAACTTTCTGAGAAATATCGCCCATGCCAGGCAATTTATCTAAGAATGTATTGATGCCGCCCATGTTCAACATCTGTTCCATTTGCGTTTTGAAATCATCCAAATCGAATTGTTGATTCTTTTTGAATTTTTCAGTTAATTCAGCAGCTTTATCGTGATCCACTTTAGATTGAATTTCTTCAACTAATGATAAAACGTCACCCATATCTAAGATACGAGAAGCCATACGATCAGGGTAGAATGGATCTAATGCATCCAATTTTTCGCCCATGCCGATGAATTTGATTGGCTTACCTGTAATTTGACGAACTGATAACGCTGCACCACCGCGTGCATCACCATCTACTTTCGTTAATACAACACCTGTCAATGGCAATGCTTCATCGAATGCTTTGGCAGTATTCACAGCATCTTGACCTGTCATACTATCTACAACGAATAATGTTTCAACAGGTTCAACCGCAGCATGAATACCTTTGATTTCATCCATCAACACATCATCAATGTGTAAACGACCTGCTGTATCCACAATCAAAACATCAGCGCCACTTTTCTTCGCCCAATCTTTCGCACGGATGACGATATCTACAGGTTTTTCTGAAGGATCAGATGGAATCCATTCTGCGCCTACTTTGCCTGCAACTGTTTTCAACTGTTCGATGGCAGCAGGACGATAAACGTCAGCACTCACAACCAACACTTTCTTATTTTGTTTTTCTTTTAAGAAAGCAGCTAATTTACCTGTTGTCGTTGTTTTACCAGCACCTTGCAAACCTGCCATCAAAATAACTGCTGGTGGTTGCGTGCGTAGATCCAGTTCAGCATTTTCAGCGCCCATGACAGCGATTAACTCTTCATGAACCACTTTAACTAAAACTTGACCAGGATTTAGGCTCGACATTACTTCGCGGCCAACAGCACGCTCTTTAACTCGCTCAATAAAGCTCTTAACAACTGGTAATGCTACGTCTGCTTCTAAAAGCGCCATTCTAACTTCGCGCAGAGCATCTTTAATATTATCTTCTGTCAATCTCGCTTGCCCGCGGAGTGATTTCATCGTTTGGCGTAAACGATCACTTAAATTTTCAAA
>JASLHB010000107.1 GCA_030149965.1 Wohlfahrtiimonas sp.
GCCATTAATTTAATCAGAGACATAAGGTTTATATTTTAAAATGGATATTCAGCATCTGGAATCGGTCGAAGCAATTTATGGCGTGCAATTGCCAGAAGTGTATTTGAGATTATGCCAAGATGGTTTATTGGAAACAGGCAAATATGGTTCCATGTGGTATGGCACATATTATGCAGAGCGTTTAAAGCATCCAACATTGTTATTTTTGAGCAATGAATTTGAGTTGATTCAGGATAATGAAATTGCAGAAGTGGCTGAATGGGTGAATGATGACTTTTCCCCTGAAGAATTCACATGCATTCCTTTTGCGATGAGTGGCGCGGGCGATTATTATTGTGTGGCTTATCCAAAAGAAGATAATGATGGCATTGATCCTGTTGTGATTTATCTCCCACATGATTACAATGAATATACGTATCTAGCGAAAAACTTTGTGGATTTTATTTTCAGGCATTTTCTAGAAGCATTAACGGATTTAAGCTTCTTTGATTTAGAAGATGAAAAATTCTCCATTAAAAATGCTTTGCATCAATCCTTATTGACGCATCAACCTTATTTGTCAGAAGAACAATTTGAAAAACTCAAAGAAATCTTAGCACGCGAGATCCAAAAATTTGAAGATGTTCATGTGTTACCAAAGCACACGATTGTTGATGAATATCAGGGTTATCTCAGCAAAGAAGAGTTTAAATCCATAATTGAATCTATGATTCCTTTTGAATTTTTAGATCAAGAAGTTAGCTTTTAACTTGTAAGCCATTCATCAAAGTTGTCCAACAATTAATCGCCTCAGGCAATCGTGCTTGGGGCTTTTCATCGTTGGCGATCCAAAAAGCAGCTTCTGTTAGTGCACCATTAATGAATACAGCGAGGGCATTGGTGTTAGTTTTTTGAATGTAACCTTCTGTCATGCCTTTACATAATAATTGTTCGACAGATTCAATGCATTGCATTTGAATGTGGGTTAATTCACTGCCCAAAACGGATTTTGCATCAATCAATAATATCTGCTGAATTTCATGGTCAAGCACCATTTCTAAATAAGCTTTCCCACGATTATATAAGCCTTGCCAAGGGTTTTCAGCTTCATCAGAAATTTGTAGCAGTTCCACATCAATTTCCGCATCGATCTGCTTCACAACTTCTGCAAATAAGCCTTTTTTGCTCCCAAAATGATGATACAAAGCACCGCGCGTTAAACCCACTGAAGCTGTAAATTCATCCATAGAAGTATTCGCATAACCTTGTTCTGCAAATGCAATTCGTGCGGCAGATAGCAATTTTAGCTGTGTTTCTTCCATCATCTGTACGCGTTTATTGGTGGCTTTTTTCATTCTTGATCCATCTAAAAATTTTTCAATAGTGTAATTGACATACATTGCGTATGCAAATACAATTCGCGAATCACATACGTGATGTATGTGAAAAAACATTATTGAGGATTCACTTATGGCTTCATATGCCACTTTATTGAGAACCCCAGGCGCCAAGGGATTTGTATTGGCGGGATTATTGGCAAGATTGCCTGTTTCGATGACAGCGATCGGCATCATCACAATGCTTTCTGAAATGAATGCAAGCTATACATTGGCAGGCGGCGTTGCAGCGGTATTTACATTGAGTTGTGCCATCATTGCACCGCGCATTTCACGCTTAGTGGATCGTTACGGGCAGAGCAAAGTTTTACCTTATGCAGCAACGATCGCATTATTCAGCATTTTGAGTTTATTGGCTGTGGCACATTGGCAGTTGCCATCATGGTTATTGTTTGTATTTGCAGTATTGGGCGGATTTACACCAAATATGTCGGCAATGGTGCGCGCACGTTGGACTGAAATCTATCGTGGCAAACCAGAATTGCAAACAGCTTATGCTTTAGAAAGCGTGTTGGATGAATTGTGCTTCATTGTTGGGCCACCATTATCAGTGGGATTATGTGTAGGATTATTCCCACAAGCAGGCCCATTATTGGCAATGCTATTTTTAGCATTGGGCGTAACAGCATTTGTAGTACAGAAAAAAACAGAACCTGCTGTGAGTGATGTTGAAGTTTACAATGCTTCAGTTTTTCGCTTAACAATGGTGAAAACACTAACATTACTGATGATCTTTTTGGGTATCATCGTTGGAACAATTGATGTGGCAAGCGTTGCCTTTGCGAAAGCACAGAATATGCCTGCAACTGCGAGCTTAGTATTATCGTTTTATGCGGTAAGCTCTTGTGCTGCGGGTTTAATTTTTGGCATGATGCAATTTAAAACATCGCTAGCCAAGCGCTTGATGATGGCTTCTATTGCGACAATGATCTCGAGCATTCCTTTATTGATCGTATGGAACATTACTTCACTCTCCATTACGGTATTTGTGGCGGGCTTTTTCTTCTCGCCAACCATGATCACTGCAATGAGCTTAATTGAAGAAAATGTACCAGATGAACAATTAACAGAAGGTTTAACATGGTTATTATCTGGTTTAGGCATTGGCGTTGCGCTAGGTGCTGCAATGGCAGGTTTTGTGATCGATGAATATAGCGTACATTCAGGTTTTATGGTGGCATTATTATCCAGTGTATTTGTATTGCTCACAGCATTATTTGTGCAAAGATTGCAAAAGGGCAGAGAACTTGCATAATTTGTAAAATTGTTTATGAAGTTGAGCAATCAGCGATTATAATTGTTACATTTCAAAACTATAGGCAATTTATAACAATATGGGAAGTTTTTATTTTTTACAGATTTTCACAGTGGTTTTCCTGCTGTCGATCGCTACTGCGCTCTTCAATAAACGCATCTTAGGATTGCCAGCGGCGATTGGTGTTCCAATTGTTTCAGCGATTTTCGTTTTCTTATTACAATGGACAGTGAGCCTGTTTGGTAATAATGATTACATTCAAGTTAATATTGTGGAAATTGAAGCGGCTGTTCGTAGCATCGATTTTTATGATTTTTTAATCAATGGTGTGATTTGTTTTATTTTGACATCATCGGCATTGAAGTTCCGCTTATCAGATTTAAAAACATACTTTAAACCAATCGCGATTCTAGCAAGTATTGCATTGGTTTTATGTGCGTTATTCTTTGGCTTTACATTGTATGGCTTCCAAATATTAGTGGGTGATCCTGTAAGCTGGTTGGTGCTTTTGTTATTGGGCGCAGCATTAGGCGCAACAGATCCAATTGGCATTAAAGGCGTTTTGAGTTCAGTGAAAGCACCGCATCATTTAATGATCAAGTTAGAAGGCGAATCGTTATTTAATGATGCTGTGTGTATTGCGTTGTTCATGGCAATTTTAGCCATCGTAAAAGGTGGAGAATTCACATTCGAAGCTTTCTTTGCAGATTTAGCGTATGAAGTATTTGTAGCGATAGTGATTGGTATTGCATTTGGTTTGTTTGTATTGAGATTACTCAATGGTAAACATGAAATGGAATCATTGATTTTATCAACGGCATTTTTGGCAACAGGTTCTTATTTAGTGGCATTGTATGCGCATGCTTCAGGCCCGATTGCTTGTGTTGTGGGCGGTTTAATTGTGGGTAATCGCTGGCAGGATATTTTAGAAGAGAAAGAAATCAATGAAGTGAACCATTTCTGGCACACAGTTGAAGGCATCATTAATTCATTCTTGTTCACATTGATTGGTATGGAATTATTCATCATCGATTTCAATAGCGATCTGTTATTGGGCGGTGTTGTTGCGTTTATCATTCTTCATTTATCGCGCTTTGCAGGTAACTTCTTGGCATTCGTACCATTTAGATCAGTGAGAAGAAAAAGCTATCACGGTAGCTTAGCAATTCTATCTTGGGGCGGTGTTCGTGGTGGTATTTCATTGGCGCTCATTTTGGCGGTAGCAAACGTTCCTCAGTTAGCTGAATATAGTAGTATTTTGATTGGTTATACGTTTACATGCGTTTTGTTATCAGGTTTAGTTTGTGGTTTAGGTTTACCAGGTGTGATGAATGCTTATTATCATAATCCAAACGAACCCACTGAAGGCTTTGCTGGCTGGTATCAAAGAATGTGCCATAAAATGAATTACAGCGGCATGAAATATATTGTGACTGAAGACAAAGATGGGCAAGAAGTGATTTCTATCTATAATCCTGAATGTTTGATGGATGAATCAAAACTCGACGCAGCAGAAGAAGAAAATCCTGAATTGGCTGAAGAAATTCAAGCTGAGTTGGATTCTAAAGTAAAACAACTAGAAGATGCTGATAACTTCTAAGCAACTTAATTGTATATTTATCTTACAGAAGGCAATAAAGGCATTGAATATTCTTCGATTGCCTTTATATTGCCAACCCGTATAACGTAACGACAAGGAACAAAATGACAACTGCTGATTTTTATATTTATAAAGTAAAGAAAGATTCTACGGGTAATATTGCTGGCGTTAGAATCAGACGCGTGGATGTTGATGAAACTGGAAAAGTAACAGTTAAAAGCTCAAGATATGCAATTAAATCTTTGATTTGTGATTTGTTAAAAACTAACAAAATTGCTTTCGCAACAGCGACATATTCAAAGAACCAAAAATTATGGACAGTTGTTAATGATGTTCAGTTAGTGAGCTTAGGTGATGCTGAATTTTTGAGAATTGATAATGAACAAGTTGCTAAAGATGATTTAGGTAGCTTGCCAGAGTTTCTATAATTTTTATAGCAACTTTAAAATAGATATGAGAAAGCCGAATCTAATGGGATTCGGCTTTTATTTTGATTAATCTCTACAACCGAAAGTTGCAGGATATATTTCTCTTTGATTTGGGGATAAAATTGTCATGTAGCCATTTAAATTGGATGACCATTCAGTTTCTTCGATTTCTGTTGTGTCAAAGGTTACGAATGTATTTTGTTGTGCATTATGCCAAATGAAAGGGCTATTTTGAGGTAAGTTATCAGCGCTCACTGGGAATGTTTGTTTGTTCCATTGAATCACCATTTTTGATGCACCATCACCAACGCCGCGCGCTAAAATTTTTGGAGATTCATCTTCATCAGCATAAGGTTCTAATAATGTAATGTAGCAATAACTATCTGTATCTGCATTAGGTGAAAATCCAGCTGCTTTATTATAATCTTTTTCAGACATTTTCATTGTTTGTAATGCGGGTTCTTTTGCGTAACTGATTCCTGATAATACTGCAGCCATTGATAAACAAATTAATAATTTTTTCATAATATCTCTCTGAATTTGTGATGAATAAAAAAAGCTGAATCCGATTGTATCAGATTCAGCTTTTAGTTTATTTAAGACAGAAAATTAGAGAATAAATCTGCTTAAATCTTCATTATCAGACAATTCGCCCAATGAATTTTTTACCATGTCTTCATCGATCGTTACAACATCGCCGCTCTTATCAGATGCAGTGAAAGAAATTTCTTCTAGCAAATGCTCAAGAATTGTATGTAAACGACGCGCACCAATGTTTTCAGTTTTCTCATTCACGTTGAATGCGATTTTTGCGATTTCTGCAATTGCACCATCTGTGAATGTTAAAGCAACTTCTTCCGTCAATAATAAAGCTTGATATTGCTTGATCAATGCTGAAGATGGTTCTTTTAAAATGCGCTCAAAATCATTCGCTGTTAATGCATTCAATTCTACACGAATTGGCAAACGGCCTTGCAACTCAGGAATCAAGTCAGAAGGGCGCGCAACGTGGAATGCACCAGATGCGATGAATAAGATGTGGTCTGTTTTTACAGGACCATATTTTGTAGAGATTGTGCTGCCTTCGATGATTGGCAATAAATCACGCTGAACACCTTCACGAGAAACATCTGTGCCTGAAGATTCACCACGGCGACAAACTTTATCGATTTCATCAATGAATACTATGCCAGTATTTTCCGCAGCTTCGATGGCATTTTTCTTCACTTCTTCTTCATTCACAGCGCGACGAGCTTCTTCATCTTGCGCAGCTTTCAAAGCATCTTTGATTTTCATCTTTTGCTTATGCTTTGGTTCATTGCCAGATTGGTTGAACATAGATTGAAGCTGTTCAGCCATTTCTTCCATGCCCGGCGGCGTCATGAGATTCATGTTTGAAGCATGTTTTTGCGTCAATTCGATTTCAATTTCTTTGTCATCTAATTCACCACGAATTAATTTTTCGCGGAATTTTTGGCGCGTTGCTGAGTTATCTGAGCTTGGTGCATCAGGTTCGTTATCAAAACCCACCGATTTAGGGCGAGGAATCAATACATCTAAAATGCGATTGATCGCAGCTTCTTCAGCTTTAGGATGAGATAATTTGATTGCTTCTTCGCGTGCTTTTTTAATCGCAGCTTCCACTAAATCACGGATGATTGAATCAACTTCACGGCCAACATAACCTACTTCTGTGAATTTCGTTGCTTCCACTTTAATGAAAGGCGCGTTTGCTAAACTTGCTAAACGACGAGCAATTTCAGTTTTACCAACGCCCGTTGGCCCGATCATGAGGATGTTTTTTGGCGTGATTTCTTTACGCATATCGCCTTGAACTTGTTGGCGTCTCCAACGGTTACGAAGGGCAATAGCAACAGCGCGTTTTGCATCATTTTGTCCAACAATATAGCGATCAAGCTCTTGGACAATTTCTCTAGGTGTCATTTCACTCATGATAAATTCCTAAAATGTTAATTTTTCAATCGTTTGATTGTGATTTGTGTAGATACAGATATCTGCTGCAATGTTTAAGCTTTTGCGCACGATGGATTCTGCATCTAAATCTGTATTGTCTAACAACGCTAAAGCTGCGCTTTGTGCAAATGCGCCGCCAGAGCCAATCGTTGCCATATTGTGTTCAGGTTCGATCACATCGCCGTTACCTGAAATCACGAGAATTGCGGTTTCATCAGCAACAATCAACAATGCTTCTAAACGACGCAATTGTTGATCTGTACGCCAATCTTTTGCTAATTCAACAGCGGCGCGCGTTAATTGGCCGTTGTGCTGTTCTAATTTAGCTTCAAAACGTTCAAATAGGGTGAAAGCATCTGCTGTACCGCCTGCAAATCCTGCAATAACTTTACCGTTATAAAGGCGGCGAACTTTACGCGCATTGCCTTTCATTACAGTATTGCCTAAAGATACTTGTCCATCGCCGCCGATGACAACTTCATTGCCTCGTTTCACAGCGCAGATCGTGGTTCCACGATATTGTTCCATTTGAACTCCTTTTGTTGTTCACTAACGTCCTATTAAAATGAGGACAGTTTTTATGATTTCAAGGTGTTCAAATGGCTTGGCAATTTTCTATTCAGTAGATTTGTGTTTGCCGTTAAAGTTTTGCACCATTGTGGTGATGTACACTGTAAAAATCGGGAAGATTGTAATCCCTGTGATGGCTAAGATTACAGTGCTGACTTTGCCTACTGTTGTGACAGGAATGATATTCGAGCCTAATGTGGTTGCTGTCATAGAAGCCCACCAAAGAACATCGCCATAGGTTTGGACCGCAGGATTAATGCCATTTTCAAAGACAAAAAAGATCAGCGTTTGTAGGTAAGCAATAGAGAAAAATAGCGCTAAATATGAAACAAATAAGCCTGTGATTTTATTATTAATCAATAGTTTTGCTAATAAAAACAAACCAATCGTACCGCGCAATATTGGCAAGAACTTTAATAGATAAAAGCTCTTGTGAGAAATATTGAGATCATAATATTCAAAGATATTGATATATGGAATGGAGATTAACACTAAAATTCCATAGCGTTTTAAATAGCTAACTTTATGATCTGCTAATATAAATAGTAAGCAAAAATCAAATAAGAAATAGAGACAAATCCAAAATTGTAATTGATTACCTTGTATCAAAGGATCGTTATTGATATTAGGAATGTCAAATAACGTGATATTCACAACTAAAATTAAAGATGCAATGATGGTGGATGCATAGATTAACTTAAGTAATGATTTTTTGATGTCGGCATTTAACTGAATGTGCATTATGAAACAATCCTACTATTTATCTTTGTACATAATATAATACAGGTTCTCAATATTATTTAATTGCTCATTCGTTTGTGTGGATATATTGACATAGCACAGGTAATAAAATGATCAAATGAAGGATAATGTCATCTTCTAATAAATAATAGATTAGAATACCGCTTTTATTTTGTCATTTGTACTCATTTCGGGGTAATGCATGGACTGGCAACCAATACTTTTCAAATTTCTAGGTGGATTAGGGCTGTTTCTTTTCGCAATCAAATTTATGGGCGATGGACTACAAAAGTCCGCAGGTAATCGATTACGGACAATCTTAGATAAGTTCACAACAAATCCATTTATGGGAATTTTAGCAGGGATTGTGGTCACTGTTCTGATTCAATCAAGTTCGGGTACAACAGTTATCACGGTTGGGTTAGTGAGCGCAGGATTAATGACGTTGCGCCAAGCAATCGGCGTGATTATGGGCGCAAATATTGGCACAACTGTTACCGCATTCATCATCGGTATTGATATTGGTGAATATGCTTATCCGATCTTATTAATTGGTTCTGTGATGTTGTTCTTCTTCAAGAATACGCGCGTGCAAAACATTGGTCAGATTTTATTTGGCTTCGGTGGATTATTTATTGGATTGGATTTGATGAGCAGCGGATTATCGCCATTGCGCCAATTACCATTGTTCACACAATTGATTCTTAATATGAGCGATAGCCCAATTCTAAGCGTTTTAGTTGGTACTGTATTTACGTTAATCGTTCAATCATCAAGCGCGACGATCGGGATTCTACAAGGATTATACGCAGAGAATTTAATCGGGTTGGATGCTGCATTGCCTGTTTTATTTGGTGATAACATTGGTACAACGATCACAGCGGTTTTAGCGGCGATTGGGGCAACTGTTGTGGCTAAGCGCGCAGCAGCAGTGCATGTATTATTCAATGTGATTGGTGCGGTATTATTCTTAATTTTCTTAGCACCATTTACACAATTCATTTTATGGATCACGACTTTCTTCGGTTTAGAGCCAAAAATGCAGATCGCATTTGCGCATGGAACATTCAACGTTGTGAATACATTGATTCAATTGCCTTTCATTGGTTTCTGGGCTTATTTGGTCACAAAATTATTGCCAGAGCGCGAAAAACCAATCGAGAAGATTGCGTTGTATTTGGATGAAACGATCATTGAAAAATCACCGAGCATTGCAATTGGGCAAGCGAAAAAAGAACTCATTCACATGGGCAACTTGAGTATTGATGGATTGAAAGCTTCTTTGAATTATCTTAAGAGCAATAATAAAGATGATGCAACGTTTGGCTTAGGTTTAGAGAAAAATATTAATATTCTCGATGAAGAAATCACGCGCTATTTAGTGAAAATTTTTCCGCATTCAATCACGCCGAATGATTCGAATGATCTACAAGCGATGCTGAATCTTGTGTGTGATATTGAGCGCATTGGTGATCACTTTGAAAACATCATTGAACAGATTGATTACATGGATGAACATAACATTAGCTTGAGTGAAGAAGCGCGAAATGAAGTTTATGAAATGTTTGAATTAACAATCAGCTCTGTTGAATTGGCAGTTCAAGCATTGGATAAGAAAGATTTAGTGAAAGCTCGCAAAGTTTATGAGCTTGAAGATCAGATCGATGCAATGGAACGTTATTTGAGAAAGCAGCATATTTTGCGTTTGAATCATGGCGAATGTACACCAAAATCAGGCTTAACTTATACGGATTTAATCTCGAATTTGGAGCGCATTGGTGATCATGCACATAACATTGCAGAAATGTTGTTCGAGAAGCATAAACTATAAGAAAATAGTGATGCTAAGGCTTTTTTATTGGATGATCGTATACACAACGTTACAGAAATGATTGGGGTTTTACGATATCATCTAATGTCATTTAATTTTAAGAGAAAAGGAATCGATTATGCCTTCATTTGATATTGTCATGGAACCAGATATGGTGGAAGTTCGCAATGCAATGGATCAATCAATCAAAGAGATTGAAACACGCTTTGATTTTAAAGGCACAGAAGCAAAATGTGAATTGAATGATAAAACTGTTGTGCTTTATGGTGATAGTGATTTTCAGCTAGAGCAAGTGCTGAATGTTGTGGTTTCGAAAATGGCTCGTCGTAATGTGGATATTCGCTTTTTAGATTTGAATGCAAAATCAGAAAAATCAGGGAAAATCGTTAAACAATCCATTGCGATTAAATTTGGCATTGAAACAGATCAAGCCAAAAAGATTGTGAAAACGATTAAAGATGAAAAAATGAAAGTGCAAGCTGCCATCCAAGGTGATAGCGTTCGTGTGAGTGGTAAAAAACGCGATGATCTACAAGAAGCAATGGCGATATTAAGAGAAAAAGTTAAAGATTTACCATTGGCATTCAATAACTTTAGAGATTAAGTGAAATAGATCAAGCAAAAGGGAGCTTTAATAAGCTCCCTTTTTTTATTTGGACATATAAAAATCTCGCCCGAAGGCGAGATATATTTCTTATTGATCAGCTTTTTCTAAAATACGGTTAAACCAAGCAACGTTGATCATATCCAATAAACGGTTTTGGCTAGTACGTGCTGTTAGGTTATCCAAGTCAATTTCTTTAACATTTTGATCTTGGCCAGCACAAGTAAATACTGCTTTAGTACGTTTTTTAGTGATTGGGTCGATCTGCCATTGTAAACACTGACCACAAACACCTTTCATCATACATTGCATTGGGCTGCCAACTGTGCCGACAACTTCAACCTCAGGCTTAAATAATGGCGTTAAACGACCTTCGCCCGATAGTTCTTTCTGTAAGCCTTTGAGTAAGCTTGTCGAACCTAGTGCAAACATACGATCCACTTCTGATAAATCCACAACGCCATCGTTGTTGAGATTCTGTAAAAGCTCGATCATATCTGTCGCCACAACGGATGAATCCTGTGGACGACGTGGTTCAACTTTCTCACCTTTTTGAACACACCAAACGATTTGATCTGTACTTGCTTCAAGCTCATCCATCTTATCTGCTTCAGAAGCTTGACCAAGGGTTGAGATGTAAGTAACTTTATTGCCAGCTTCACGAAGTACAGGCGCAAGATCTAACATGATCGCAGTTCCCCAACGGCCTGCCATAATGAGCAAGTTTTTATTCGTTGGAATATCTGTTGGTGCACCTGTTGGGCCCGCGAGAATTAAGCGATCACCTTTTTTCAAACGAGCAACCAAACGTGGCGCAACGCCCCATTGGAATACCATCAAGCGGATCATGCCATCTTTAGAGCCTGTGCCTGATGCTGTAAATAATGGAATTTGTAAGCGAGTATCATCAATGATCTGGCCATCCACTTCATAAGTTTGTAAGCGGAAGAATTGACCTGGTTTGAAGTTTTTAGCCACAAATGGCGCTTTCACCCAAACTTCAGCAACCGCAGGATTATCAAGCTTCACAGATTCAATTGTTACTGTTAAGCCTTCAGTCATCACATTGCTTAATTCTTCATTCGGCAATACGTTTTCAGGCAATGATTTCATTGATTCAATCACTTGATCCGCTGTGCGTTTTGCACTTGTAATCGCTTTTACAACGTTACCGTTGAATGTTGGATGCGTATCACCAATGTATGACACACGGTGATCATCTTTGCCATAAGATGTGAACGGTGCGAAATCTTCTTTCACGCTTTTTTCACGATCGTATTCGACTTTGTTACCGAGTAAGTCATAACCTTGGAAGTGATGTTTATCTTCCACTTCTAATGTGCCATGTTCTGTTGCGTAGATGGTATTTGGCGATGTACCTGCTGCCACCAATACAGTGCGAGCAGGGATTGTCACAGCTTCACCATTTTTAGTGAAGCTAATGGTTTCGATGTGGCCATATTTATCTAAGTTAACGCCCGTAGGATTCAAAGATTCACCATAGAAGATGCCTTCTTCGAAGGCTTTAGTGATCTCATCATGGTTGAGCGTATAAGCAGGGGATTCTTGCATTGTGCGGCGGTATGCCAATAATACACCGCCCCATTTATGGAGTAATGGTGTGAAGTTTGGTGCTTCGCCTGCGGCTGCTGAACGTTCACGTTCTGCTTTAACTTCACGGCCATGAGTTAAGAATTCATCTAAAATATCGTGATCTTCTGGCGTGAATAACGTTGCACGCACAGCTTCTTCACCGAGGGTTTCCACGCGGTGTAAAACTTTTTCCACTTGCTTAATGTAGTAAGCCTGAACTTCAGTTGCGGAGTCCACAGCTGTTAAACCACCACCGATAACAACGGCTGGCATGCGCACTTGTAGCGTTGATAAAGATGTCGTTTTCGCAGCACCTGTTAATTGCATTGCCATTAAGAAGTCAGAAGCTTGGCGCATACCACGAGCCAATGAGTTTTCAATGTTCAATACGCGCGGTAAACCCGCACCAACAGCCATAGAAACATGGTCAAAGCCTAATTTGAACGCATCTTCGATCATCAATGTACCGCCTAAGCGCACACCACCAAAGATCTGGACATTATTACGACGCGCTAAGACTAAATAGATTAAACGTAGGAAGTTTTTATCCCAACGCACTGTGATGCCGTATTCAGCAACGCCACCAAAGCCATATAAAATACGTGAAGCTAAGTCTTCTTCTAAAGCAGACCAATGTTCCACTGGGCCATTTAATAATGCTTCTGGTAATGGTTCAATTTTTAAACCATCCACCGCAACCACATGGCAGCCTGCCTGTGATAAATAATGAGTCATCGTAAAGCCAGCAGGACCTAAGCCAGACACCATGACTTTACGGTTATTACCATCTTCAGGTAAATATGCTGTCTGTTTTAATGGATTCCAACGAGTGAAGATGTCATAGATCTCGATTCCCCAAGGCAATTCTAAAACGCTTGTTAATACGTTAGTTTCGATCTGTGGGATATTAACCGGTTCAGTTTTTTGGTAGATACAGGCTTTCATACAGTCATTACAGATACGATGACCTGTCGCTGGAACCATTGGGTTCTCAATCATGATCATCGCAAGCGCACCGATCACATGACCAGATTTACGCAATGTGATCATTTCGGAGATTTTCTCATCCAAAGGACAGCCAGTTTGTGTATTGCCAAAAGTATCTTTCTTTAAGCCCAATTCAGGTTGAGCCTTTTTAACAGGGAAGCCTTTACTACAGAAGTCACCATCATGATCATGGCAATATTTACAGTAATCCACTTCGCCCGCTACTTCATGGTCACACATGCGGTTATCGGTTAAATGGAAACCATCACGACGACGCTCTTTGCCATCGCCTTTACGTACAGGAATGCCTTTAAAACTGATCTCTTCGCTAGAAACTAAGTTTTGTGGATCAATTCTTTCAGGGAATTTAAAAGATACCCAACCTTGAGTGAAGGCTTTGTGCGCTTCATTATTGAGAATTAACGCAGCCCATTCGATGATTTCTTTTTCTTCATCTGAGCCAGCTTCTAAAGTTAATGCATATTTAGCTAAATCAAATTCAAAGGTTTCAGCAGTTGCATTACTTTTTGTCATTAAGCTATCAGTCAATGCATCAAACGTTGCTGTGATTTCTTGCTTATAGCGCTTTGCGCCACGTTGGATATAACGATCTTTAAAAGATAAAACTGTTTTTTCATCTTCTGCTTGTGCAAGATAAAAGCCCGTATCTTTTTGAATATTTAAAGTGTTCGATAGGAATTCATTCAACGCTTGAGCAATTTCGATTTGTAGCTCAGAGGTTTCAATTGCTGTCAGCTCTAATTTGGTTTGACGCCATGCTGTAATTTTATCTTTTAATTCCGGCGATAAATTATTTAAAAAGAGCGAGTCTAATGACTCCAATCCTTTTGTTGTTTTAAGGGCATCAAATGATAGGGAAAAGGGCTTCCAGAGCTCATCAAAATTGGTCATTTCAGTCATCCTAACTAAATTGGTCATTCATTTTTCAAATACAAATTAGGCGCTATTGTATCGAAAAAATTAATTCGCTGCTGAGATGTAGATCATGAATGCACATTTTGTGCGGTTGCTTATTTATAAAATAGGTTTACATTAATTATCAGCTGATTATTACATCACATAATTTTAATTGGATTTATGGAGGAAATAATGTCTAAAGAGTTTCGTCTTGAGAAAGATACAATGGGTGAAATTAAAGTGCCTGCGGATAAATTGTGGGGCGCACAAACTCAGCGTTCACTCGAGAACTTTAAAATTTCAACTGAGAAAATGCCCAAAGATTTAATTACGGCAATGGCAATTGTTAAGCGTTCAGCGGCGATTGTGAATAATGAAGCAGGGCAGCTAGATGCTCAGAAAACTAAAGTCATTGTTGAAGCATGTGATGAAATCATTGAAGGTAAACATCCTGATGAATTTCCTTTAGCGATTTGGCAAACGGGTTCAGGCACACAAACGAACATGAATTTGAACGAAGTAATCGCTAACCGTGCCAGTGAATTGCTCGGCGGCGTTCGTGGTGAAGAGCGCTTAATCCATCCAAATGATGATGTGAATAAATCACAAAGCTCGAATGATACATTCCCAACAGCAATGCATATTTCTGCCGTCGTTGCGATTCAAACACATTTAATGCCAGAATTGGCGGCATTGAGAAAAGTGCTTGAGAAGAAATCCAATGATTTTAAAATGATCGTTAAAATTGGTCGTACGCATTTGCAAGATGCAACGCCATTAACGCTCGGACAAGAGATTTCTGGCTGGGTAGAAATGCTGAAAAATGCAGAGCGCCATATTAAAGGATCATTGCCACATTTATCAGAGTTGGCTTTAGGCGGAACGGCAGTTGGTACAGGATTAAATACGCCGCCAAATTATTCTCAGAATGTTGCCCGTGTGATCGCTGAATTTACACAGCAAGATTTCATGACTTCGCCGAATAAGTTTGAAGCACTCGCCACAACAGATGCATTGGTTTATACCCACGGTACATTAAAAGGCTTGGCAGCATCATTGATGAAGATCGCTAATGATGTGCGCTGGTTAGCATCAGGCCCACGTTGTGGCATTGGTGAAATCCGTATTCCTGAAAATGAACCAGGTAGCTCCATCATGCCAGGTAAAGTTAACCCTACACAAAGCGAAGCCTTAACGATGGCTTGTGCTCAAGTAATGGGCAACGATGTGGCGATTAACATTGGTGGCATGAACGG
Organism: Wohlfahrtiimonas sp.; assembly: GCA_030149965.1. GTDB lineage: Bacteria > Pseudomonadota > Gammaproteobacteria > Cardiobacteriales > Wohlfahrtiimonadaceae > Wohlfahrtiimonas. The sequence continues at coordinate 15,134 of JASLHB010000107.1, forward strand.
TAATTTTGAATTGAACGTGTTCCGCCCGATGATCATCAATAACTTCTTACAAACTGTGCGTTTATTGGCAGATGGCATGAACAGCTTTAATGAGCACTGTGCATCTGGCATTGAGCCAAACTTGGA
>JASLHB010000087.1 GCA_030149965.1 Wohlfahrtiimonas sp.
GAGCTCTAACCAACTGAGCTAAAGGCCCAAATATCTGGTAGGCATAAATGGATTCGAACCATCGACCCCCACCATGTCAAGGTGGTGCTCTAACCAACTGAGCTATATGCCTATGAGTAAATAGGTGTGTGATTATATAGACTACCGTTTAAAGGTGCAAGCTTTATAGGTGATAATTCTATAATTAATCTAGTTTGAGCATAATTTTACCAATGTGGGTGCTTGATTCCATTAATTCATGTGCTTTATCTGCTTCATGTAGTGGAAATACAGCATTAATCACTGGTTTAAATTGTCCAGATTCTACCAATGGCAGAACTTTTTCTTTCAATGTTTTCGTCAACGCTTCTTTGAAGCTTAATTCACGAGATCGCAATGTGCTGCCAGTTAATGTTAAGCGTTTGCCCATTATTTTAAGTAAATTACATTCTACTTTGAAGCCTTTCATTGCATTGATATAAACTAAACGACCTTCTATGTTTAAAACATTTAAGTTCTTATTGAAATAATCGCCACCGATAATATCAAGCATCACGTCCACATTTTTAGCAATGCTTTCGAAATCTTCCGTATTGTAATTGATTGCGATTGCGCCTAATGATTCACAGAATGCTTTCTTTTCATCGCTGCCAACAGTTGTATATATTGCTTTTGCACCAAATAACTTAGCCAATTGAATCGCTGTAATGCCTATGCCGCTTGTACCACCATGTACCATGAATGTTTCACCAGATTGGAAACGGCAACGGTCAAATACGTTGCTCCAAACTGTGTAAACAGTTTCAGGTAGGGAAGCTGCTTCTACATAGGATAAATTATCGGGCTTACGAATACAGATTGAAGCGGGGGCATTCACATATTCGGCATAACCACCGCCAGAAATGAGCGCAAATACATCATCGCCCACTTGCCATTCTGTAACATCGCTGCCTATTTTTTCGATTGTGCCCGCAACTTCCAATCCCAAAATATCAGCTACGATTCCTTCAGGCACAGGATAATTGCCTTTACGTTGTGCAACATCTAAACGATTAACGCCGGCAGCTTTCACTTTAACCAATACATCATCAGCGCCAATGGTTGGTAAAGGACGATCTTCAATTTTCAAAACGGATGCTGCGCCAAATTCAGTAATAACAACAGCTTTCATAATTTAAATCCTCTTTTATGATGATGTATGTTTAATAGAATATTTATTGTTCTTTTGCTTCGTGTTTCTCTTCTTGTGTTAATGCTGCGCTACGAAATTTTAATGGATCGCTGATATATGGAATTGGTGCAGTTGTTCCGCCTGAACCAATGATCTTAATGCTGCCGAAGTTGAAGATTCTGCCCATGATTCCTTGATTGACTTGTAAACTTTCCACTTTGCTGTGTTTGAGTTCAATGGTTTGTCTACGAATAAAGCCGAACTTTGCGATGACTCTTTTATCCGTCACCGCTAATTCTGTTGAATATGAGTAAACCCAAGCATGGATGAATGTATAAAGGGCAGGTAAAAGTGGTGCTAAAGCTAAATACCAAAGATTCATCCAATCAAAATAGTACAAAATGCTTAAACATACCAATGAGCATAATGCCCATAAAACTGGTCGTGTATAGATGAAACCATGAGTTTTTGCAAACACAATAAGTTTTTCGTTGGGCGTAATCACAGCATTGATATATTTCATGCATCTTCCTATTTAAGCGAGCCAATTCGGTTGATTTTGTTCTGCATTATCTTCAGCTTTAACTTTGAAATTGGTGAAATCAAAAAGTTCTGTATCAGCCAATTGAGATGGTTTAATATTTTTTAGGGATCTGAAAATATTTTCAATTCTACCAGGATATTTATCTTCCCATTCTTGTAGCATCATTTTGGTTGTTTGGCGCTGTAAACCATCTTGTGAGCCACATAAGTTACAAGGAATGATAGGGAATTCATGAATCTCGGCATATTTGATTAAGTCTTTTTCAGAACAATAAGCCAATGGACGAATGAGAATATTGTCACCATCATCGCTTTGTAATTTAGGCGGCATAGCTTTTAATGTAGAGCCAAAGAACATATTCATGAATAGCGTTTCCACGATATCATCACGATGATGTCCTAACGCAATTTTATTGAAACCTTTTTCTTTCGCATAGCTATACAAAATACCACGACGCAAACGTGAGCAAAGGCTACAAGTTGTTTTGCCTTCAGGGATTAGCTCTTTCACCACAGAATAAGTATCTTGTGTGATGATTTCAAACGGCACGCCGAGCTCAGTTAAATAAGCAGGCAAAACATGATCAGGAAAACCTGGCTGTTTTTGATCTAAGTTCACAGCAAAAACTTCGAAGTTTACAGGTGCTTTTTCTTTCAGCTTCAATAAAAGATCTAATAAAGCATAGGAATCCTTTCCGCCTGATAAGCAAACCATGATGCGATCGCCATCTTCGATCATTTTATAATCCATAATGGCTGTACCAACTAAACGGCGTAAACGTTTTTCTAATTTTTTCTGAGTAACTGATTGTGTCATGATCTACCTAAAAACAACAAAGAAC
>JASLHB010000016.1 GCA_030149965.1 Wohlfahrtiimonas sp.
AATGAAAATTTCATGAATTCTAATGTCCTAATCTACAATAGGAATAAATATAAACCGTGGATTTTAACCTTTAATCCTGATTTTTTCAGAAAAACTTCATACAATGCTTTTATTTTGCGAATGAATTATGCCAAACGTATCATTTTATGTGTTAGAAAGCAGTAATATCAAAGACTTTTATAAAACAATTGTACAATTGACAGTCAAAGCTCATGCAGCAGAAAATCAAGTGCTGATTCACAGTAATTATCCAGAATTTTTGACTTCCATCGACGAATATTTATGGTCATTTTCTGCAACCAGTTTCATTCCACATGTTTTAGTCAATAGGAATGATGAAGTGGATGATATCGATCCTATTATCTTAGCCAATTTCGAGCCAACTGCACCGACAAAAGATCTACTCATTCAATTGGCTGATCAAGTGCCTGAAAATTTCAATCAATATAATCGCATTATCGAAATTCTATACAGTGAACAGAATTATTTAGCTAGTGGTCGTGAGCGTTTTAAATTTTATCGCCAACATGGCATAGAACCTAAAACGATTAAAATTTAAAAAAATTTTAGGATAATAAAAAGCGCCGTACATTTCACAATGCACAGCGCTTTTCGAGGGAAACTTACAAATTACCAATCGATAAGTATTTAGTTTCTAAGTATGGTTCGATACCTTCGATACCACCTTCACGACCTAAACCACTCTCTTTAAAACCACCAAATGGTACTTGTGCAGCACTTGGTAAGCCATCATTCCAGCCCACGATGCCGAAATCTAAACGATCCTGCAAGTACATGCCACGTTTAACATCATTGGTGAAATAATATGCAGCCAAACCAAAAGGCGTACCATTGGCAATTTTAATGGCATCTTCCAAATCATCGTAACCAATGATTGGAGCAACCGGGCCAAATGTTTCATCAGACATAATATCCATATCCAACGTCACATTGCTCAATACTGTTGGTGTTACAAAGTACGTGCCTTTCTCTTCATCGACAATACTTGTGCCACCTGCCAATACTGTTGCGCCTTTAGCTTTTGCATCTTCGATCTGCGATGCAACTTTGTCGTAGCCTTTTTTATTGATTAGTGGACCAACTTCCGTTGTTGGATCACTACCATTACCCACTTTAAGCGCTTTGGCAGCTGCAGCAAACTTCTCGCTAAATTCAGCAATCACATCATTGTGAACAATGAAACGGTTAGCACATACACATGTTTGACCTGCGTTTCTGAACTTTGAAGCCAAAGCCTGACCCACAACATAGTCAATGTCTGCATCTTCACAGATGATAAATGGCGCATGGCCACCTAACTCCATAGAAACATGCTTAACTGTACATGCACTCTCACTGATCAAGCGTTTGCCCACCGGTGTTGAGCCTGTGAAAGTAATTTTGCGGATGTATTCACTGGCAGTAAATACAGGACCAACGTCATAACCATATCCAATCACACATTGCACAACATCTTTCGGGAAGCCAGCTTCATGCGCCAACTCCACCAATCGAATCATGGTTAATGGTGTATCTTCTGCGGGTTTAACAATGAATGTACAACCAGCTGCCAATGCAGGACCTGCTTTACGCGTCATCATCGCTGCCGGGAAGTTCCATGGCGTAATCGCTGCCACTAAACCAACACCTTGACGCGTAATCATAATGCGCTTATTGGTAGAACCTGCAGGTACCGTACGACCATAAATGCGTTTTGCTTCTTCTGCATACCACGTTAGGTAGCTCACCGCATAGTCCACTTCACCTTGTGACTCTTTGAATGGTTTCCCATTTTCTTCAGTCATAATTTTGGCAATTTCATCTTTGTGTTGAATGATCAGTTCAGCCCATTTTGAAATCAAAGAGGATCTCTCGTAAGCAGAGGTATTGCGCCATTCTTGAAATGCACTATGCCCCGCCTTCAATTTAGCAACGATCGTTTCAGTATCATCCATTTTCAAAGATGCTAATAAATCGCCTGTTGCTGGGTTATAAACTTTCAATTCTTTCATTTGACCTTAATCCTTACTACTGTTTGCCAGCTTCTAGAATAGCACTTTTTAAAATAGCTAAACCTTTTGCTAATTCTTCATCCGTAATTGTTAATGGTGATAAGAAACGGATAACATTGTAGTTTAAGCCAGCTGATAATAAGAGCAATCCGTTATCATTTGCATATTTAGTAATGATACCTGTACGTTTTGCATCAGGTAAACCTGTTACTGGATCAGTCAATTCTGCTGCAACCATTGCACCTAAACGACGAATATCACCGATGAATTTGTGCGTTTTTTGCTCTTCTTTCAAGAAGGCTTCCAACTTAGCGCCCAATACTTCAGATTTTTCGTTTAAGTTTTCTTCTTCAACGATGTCCATTACTGCAAGCGCTGCTGCACATGCTAATGGGTTACCTGCAAATGTACCGCCTAATTGACCCGCTGTTGGTGTGTTTACGATTTCTGCACGGCCAACCACTGCACTCAATGGCATACCTGCTGCCAATGATTTAGATGTTGTCATTAGATCAGGAACGATGCCAAAGTTTTCCATCGCAAATAATTTACCTGTACGGCAGAAACCTGCTTGGATTTCATCTGCAACAAATACGATGCCGTGTTCTTGACAGAAGTTATAAACGAACTCAACAAAACGCTGTGGAGGAATGATGAATCCGCCTTCACCTTGTACTGGTTCCATCACTAAACATGCGATCATGCTTGGGCAAACTGTACCTTTGAAGAATTCTTTAAAACGTGCAATCACTTCATCTACGTATTCGTCTTCTGTCATGCTGCTAGGACGTTCGTACACAAATGGGAATGGTGCTTGGAAAACATCTGAGTTAAAAGGACCAAATCCTTCTTTATAGGGCTGAACTTTACTTGTCATGCCCATTGTTAGGTTTGTACGGCCATGGAATGCACGGTTAAATACAACAACACCGCTTCTACCTGTGAATTTACGAGAGATTTTAACTGCATTCTCAACAGCTTCAGCACCTGAGTTTAAAAGGATGGCTTTTTTCGCATGATCACCTGCTGTCATTTCACAGAGTCTTTTACATACCGCAACGTAACCATCATACATAATCACGTTAAAGCCAGGATGAGTGAAATGCTCAACTTGTGCTTTGATTGCTTCAACCACTTTAGGATGGCTGTGGCCTACGTTCATTACGCCAATCGCACCTGCAAAGTCGATGAACTCTGTGCCATCTTGTGTGATGATCGTTGAGTTTTTTGCAGTCGCTGCAACATTCAAGTTACCAGTACTAACACCACGTGCAACAAAGGTTTCGCGTAAATCTTGTAAACTACTCATTTTGAATCTCCTTTAATAAACATTCTTTTGTTTTTAAGTGTAAAAATTTATAACAACTTATTTAGGTACAAACACATTTAAGCTAATTAACATCTCTTCAACCGACGTTGGTAAAAGGTTGATGTTATAGAGCAAATCACAGACTGCGTAGAGCGCAGCAAAACTATATAAAGTCACAATGATCACTTGCACAGCTGGGCTTGTGATCCAGCGGTTACACTGCCATTCAGGCACGATGTCACCAACTTTTCTTGATTGTTTGAGCATGATGATCGGAAGGATAGCTAAAATCACACCACCCACAGCGCCAGCGAATTCTAAAGCTCGGCCAAATGACACCATTTCTCTGTACGCTAAAATGAAAGGTGGTACAGAAATCACAGCCAATACAGATGCGCGGCGAATCCAATTTGTTTCAGAGCCCAATTTGAATTGGTCAAAGATATTCGTAAAGTAGCTACCACCTAATCCCCAATAAGATGTCAACATCGCACATAAAGCGAATAAGTTAGCCACCAATGCTGCCCATGCACCCAAGTATTTACCCCAAGTGATCGTGGCAATTTCGTCAATTTTTTCAATCCCTGCGAGTGAAATCACAGATAACGCAACGATCGTTAATAATACAAATGTACAGAACATACCGATCATGATCGCTTTAGGTAACTGCTTTGGCTGATGGACAAAGCCACGGGCGATCTCAGGCACGATGTATTGTGCTGAGTAACTAAATACCACTAAGTAAATGATTGGGATCATGTAAGACCATTGGCCTTCCATTAAGTTTTCAATTTTAGTATTCACATTGAAGATCGTTGAGAATGATAAAACTAAGATCAAGACAATCATGGTGATACTGATGTATTTCTCACCTTTACCAATTGCTTTTAAACCTGCGTATAAAATACCAATCGCTGGAATTGCAAAGAGCAAACTACCAATTTGGTTCGGAATGCCAAATAATTGATTAATGAGGCGGCCACTGCCTGCCATATAAGCAATCAAGGCACCTGTTGAGTTGGCAAAAATAGAGATAAAAATAAACCAAGAACCAACCTTACCAACATATTTACGCGCTAAACCACTCAACTGGTAATGTGCTTTCGTACGAAGAGACGATTCTGCAACATACAACATGGTAATTGTAGTAATAATGCCGATCACAATTAACCATAAAAACAACGGAACAAAACCTGAATTACGTGATGCATATGGAATGGCTAAAACACCCGCGCCGATGTTGGTACCAACGATCATTGCTACCCCTTCCAATAGGGTTAACTTTTTAGTCACTAGACTTTCTTCCGTGCTCTCTCGCACTTTAGATTCTGCGTCCTCAACATGTGAAGACGTCATTAAACCTTCTACATTAGTAGAATTCATACATTTCTCTCCTCGTCCTTTGATGAGCTTCTAGAATATTATTATGCCGCTTGTAGCTGCTATGAAGTCTCATTTAAATACAACAATCCACTAAATTCAATGCTTTTCGACTATTTGTATAGTTTAACTACGGCTCCTTGGTAAATATTCTTGATGGCTTGATAGTATTGTGTTCTTCAGCTCATAACAATTAGATAAAAATAATGAAATTCATGCTATATTCATACGATCGTATGAATGATTAAGAAGGGAAAAACATGCAATTGACGGTTAAGGATTTGATTGAAATGCCGGAATTGAAAATCAGATTGCTCAGCGGTGAGCGCGGTATCAACAAAAAAATTGTATGGGCACACACCTCCGAACTCGAAAACCCTAGTGAATGGGTCCAACCTAACTCCTTGATCATGACAACGGGACTTGGAATCCCCAAAACAGCTGCAAAACAAAAAGACTACATTCAAAGGATCATCGATGCTGATCTTGCCGGGCTACTTATTTCCGACAAAATGAATGCACCCAAAGATCTCACACCCTTAATTGAAGTGGCCAATCAACACAACTTTCCAATCTCTTTCATTGACTACAACGTGCCCTTTATTGAGATTGCTCGCCTTGTGATGGAGGCAAATAAAGATAAACGTGACGTGATTAATAATCACTTGGTCAAGCTGCTGTACGAACATACTCACACGTTGATGAAAGAGCCGAATATTAAAGCACTTTTAATGCGCATCAACTCCCTCCTGAATATGCCTGCTTACCTTGTCAATACCATTAATCCTGAAGAAGCATTGTTTGATTTTGCACCTTTACCAGAGGCGTTATTATCACAACTCATAGATGTGGATTTAAACTCACAAGAAATCCGTAAGATCTACCAAAAATCATCTAGCACATTGCATGTCGTACCATTAAAAGCACGTGGATTTGCGCTACTGATCAGCGATAAGAATATCAGCCAAGAATTATTACAAAATCTAGGGGTGCTCTTTAGCTTTTATATCGAAAGCCGTAAAGAGAACTCATATGAGCGCATGATTTTAAGTGGAGAGTTTTTAGATGATATTTTAAATGAGCGCATCAGTGATGCTTATATCGAGAAAAAATTAACGAATTATCAATTAGTGCTAGAAGATAGCTGCGTGATCATTGCCAAACAGATTCATGAGATTAATTATCAGAAAATTTTCTTTAAATTTGCAATTCATGGGCTATTTTTATTTAAAAAAGAAAAAGCTATTTTAATCACTGCTCGTCACAACATTGATAAATTAGCGACCATTTTCCAAGCCTTAGGAATCAGTGATGAGATCAAAAAGATTCACCGCATCCATGACGCATTTAGAGAGGCGACATTGGCCTATAAGAACTGCTCTGCTCAGTTTCCCATGCAAAACTATAGCAATCAAAATTACTCCCAATACACACTTCCTAAAAGTTTAGAAGAAGCTGAACGCATTTTTGAACTGAATCTTGGCAAATTATATACACAAGATCAAAACAAAAAAACGCGCTATATCCATACATTGCGCACATTTTTAATCAATGATCGTTCATGGGAAAAGACTGCTAAAATCTTACATATTCATAAACAAACCTTGGTCTATCGCATTCAGAAGATTCAAGAGATGACAGGCAGACAAACCAATTCCACAGCAGATATTGTTGAGCTATGGATCGCCCTTAAAGCCGGTGAAATCTTAGGATTGGTTGATGAATAAGAAACCTTTCTCACAATGTTCTGAAATAAGTACTAGAATATTCACTCTGTTAGATCACTCATATTGAGGTCATCATGCATGTTTTTTACACCGCAATGAAACATTCCCATTTAATGTTTGTTGTCATTACATTGTGCTTATTAAATTTCAGATTCTTTTGGAAACAATGCTCGCCCAATAAACCTTTGCATAAAATTTTTCGTATTGTACCTCATATTAATGACACATTACTGCTAATTACAGGCGGAATGATGGCTTATACAATCAAATATATCCCTTTTGTCAATGCTAATTGGCTAGGATTAAAGTTAGTTTTATTATTGATATATATTGGTTTTGGCTTTATGGCAATCAAATCTCCTGCTCGTTCTTTGCAAGCATTCGCAGGCTATTCATTGGCAATGCTTTCTGTTGGCACAATGATTTATCTAGCCATTGCAAAACCTCTTTAATAAGGTGAAATTTAATGTCTGATCAAAAACAACTAAAACACCTTTCTGATTTAGCCTATTATGTAACACAAGAAAATGGCACAGAACGACCTTTTAGTAGCGAATATAATGATGTCTTTGAAGATGGCATCTATGTAGATATTGTCAGTGGTGAAGCACTCTATTCATCCAAAGATAAATTCAATGCAGGTTGTGGTTGGCCATCTTTCAGCCATTCATTGACTGATCTCATCAATATTCAAGATCATAGCCATGGCATGATCAGAACTGAAATTAGAAGCCCAATTGCCAATTCACATCTTGGACATGTCTTTTCTGATGGGCCCAAAGAAATGGGCGGTTTACGCCATTGTGTTAATGGTGCAGCTTTACAATTCATTCCTTTGGCATCAATGGAAGAACATGGATATGGCCAATGGTTATTTTTATTTAGTTAAATAAAAAAAGCTAATGATTAATTAAAATCATTAGCGAAATCAACGTTTAAATAATTATTAGTGTTACTTCATATTAGGCGTTAAGAAGTAACAACTCTTATGTTACGACCTTAGTTGTATAGTGTCTAAGCAATATAATTAATCAATGAATAATAATACGTCGTATTCAGAATAAACATTCTTTTATATATCACCAACTTACATTAAAAAATTTTCATATTTATTATTTAAATATTTTATATTAATATCAATTGCTATTTTATTTAAATAAAAAATTTTTCTAAAAACACTAAAATAACAATAAATTTTATTTTAATAATTAATATAAAAAATTAAAGGCTCTTTGCAAAATAAACAATAAACATTGCCCATCTGAATGCAATCTTGGCATATTACTCAATTGAATGAATACATCTTCTAATTTTGCTTGATCTGGCACGGACAAGCCTTTCATTAACGGTAATGTTTCATCAAAAATAGCCTGCCAGCATAATTGATGATTAAATGGCAATTGAATATGTAAAAACTCGGCAATATCATCGTAACAACGCTTAGCAGACTCTAAATGATTACTAAAAATAATCATGCTTGTCATGCTTAATAATTTTGACAATGGTTCTTCTAGAACTTGAATAGAATCATGATAAGTTGAATAATCAACAGAGCCGGTTTTACCAATCTTTGAGATATGCACTCGTACAATTAGAATCATACAATATTCAGATAAAGTAACTTGCTGATCCATATCAATCAATGTTTGGCAAATATGTTCGATATCTTGAATTTGGAATTTCGCCAAATGATCCATTTTCGGTAATTCATTGGTCAAAATTTGCAATCTTTGTAAATCAGACATTCGCTGCAAACGATCAGCTTCTCGAACAACAAAATTAAATAAATGTGGCGATAATTTTGAACGTAAGAAATCAAATTGTTGCTGGCGTGTTTTTACATCATAAGCTTCAATGAATGATGCATAACATTTAGCTAACTGAGTAAAAATATGCTGACTTTTTTTATCTAATCCCAACTCAATAACAATATTATGACTAATATTATTTTGCCGACTGGATGCATAATCATGTAATGCAGAAACTAAAATAGAATCATCTTTTTCTTGAGCATCCACAAATTTTTGATCCAACAATTGAGCTGTAGCTTTACTAGGAAAACGATAAGTAGGCTGAATTTTACGGATGCGTTTTAATATTGGCGGATGAGTATCAAAAATACTGCTTTTTTCTTGATAATTTTGCAAATAAAAGTGCGAAAATTCTTGGTGAGTTGCGTCCATTGCAGTTGTATTACATTGCGCCTCGTCACCTTCTAAGCAAGCAATTTTTTCCAAAACTTGCACAATATAACGGCCACGTACAAAACGCACAGATTCAGAATCCGCTAGATATTCGCGCTGACGTGAAATGATCGCTTTCACAATTCGCGCACAAATCGCACCAATTGCACCCACAAGCATAATCAACAAACTCAATAAAATAACTGGCGATGCAATCATAATAATCAGCAATACAACAAATTGATTACCATCACCAAATTCTCTAGAACCTGAACCAATCGTTCGCATACTATATCCCAAGCAAAAACGATTAACAGCATCAAAGTCACCAAAGAAATGGCGCGTAAAAAAGCTAAACATTGTATAGCCATACAAATAAATACTCTGCAAACCATACAACCAACCAATCAATTTAAAGTTCAAAATAGGATCTTTATGTAAAATATGGCTAATTTCATGCCCAACTAAAGCTTGCAATTCAGATCGAGTTAAACGACTAATCGAGCCTTCTGTTACAGCAATAGCGGTATCCTTTTTCCCTGTTGCAATTGCAAATGCATTAATATCATAAGATGGCAAAATAAATAAACGAGGCAATAAAATACCCGCAGCAACTGACATTTCCGTCACAACTTGCATATATCGCGCCACAATTGGATTCTGATTGAATTGATTGATTTCAATTGCACCCAATTTTTGCATGACATAATCAACGCCTTCACGCATTTCAACAAACTTCGTCCAAACCATAATCAACATAAAAGCATTACAAATGGTAATCCATATCCAAGCTTCCATCGGTGTTGCCCAAGCCAATACAATGCCCATTGCAATAGATGTAATGGTATAAACTGCCAAAAAGGCCAACATAAAAATAGAGCTTTGAAGTAAATATGAACGTCGATTTTCCCAGTTTTTCATTACTTTGCCTTTGAATTTTTTCACTAAGAATAGTCTTTTATGATTATCAAATTAATACTATTCCTAAAATTTAAATATATTTTTTCATCTCATCAATTAAATTTTGTTGATCATGTTTTGTCAAAAAAGCCATCAAACGCCCTTGTGGGCTGACTAAAAAATATGGACGGCTACCAAAATTGAACAACGTTAAACCATTTCTATTTTTAAATCTAAAACGTTCAGCGACAGATGCATGCGTTGTTTTATCAAGATCAATGCTAATTACATTTGGATATTGTTGAAAAGGGATGCTTAATTCTAAATTGCCCATTAAGACAATTTGTATAGAATCATCAAAGTTTTCTTGTATGACCTGAATATTTTGCTCAAGCTCTTCTAGTTCATCCCCAAAATCTAGTAAATCAATAAACAAATTATATTTGCCTAATAAATCATGAGAAGCCATCAATCCTTGTAATGATCGCCATTCAATATAAGGAATCGATTCATTGAGCATTAAACTACGATGACCATCAAAAACAGATCCACCTTGCTCTAAAGTTAAATATGCTTTCAAATTTTCAAGTCGACTTTGTAAAGCCATATTCGATAAACTTTTCAGTTTTTGATGTTCATCTTTAACACGCCAACTATCAGGATCAGCAATTCGTACAAATAAAGGCGTACGAAAAACCAATTTTTCTAAAGCTATACGCTCAAAATATAATTTAGATAAAGGTGGCATATAAAATTTCTTTAATTCTTGGATTAAACTTTTCACACTACCTCCGTTCTAAACAATGATGAATCGCCTCCATGACACAGGATAATGCTTTTTGATTTTGCATGACACAATTATATGCATTTTCTCCCATTTCATTACGAAGCTTACGATCTCCAATCAATGAAACTATTTTTTCATGTAAATCATCGCTGTTTAACACCATAATTGCATGATTGTCGGCAAATTGATTCACCATATCTTGAATATTGTCGATGTATAATCCTACAGTTAAAGCTTTACTTAAAAAAGCTGGCTCTAAAATATTATGCCCGCCAATTGGCACAAAGCTTCCTGCAACTGTCACAATATCAGCAGCACCATACAAATATAGCAATTCACCAATGCTATCCCATAGCCAAACATCATGGTTATTTAAGGAAAATTCATCAAAATTTGTTTCACTGCGTTTCTGATAAGAATAACCATAATCTTTAATTAAACTTTCAACCGCATCAAACCTTTCTGGATGTCTTGGGGCAATCGACAACTTAATATGCGGATATTGCTCATTAATTTTTCTAAACTCATCTAAAATAATTTTCTCTTCACCTTCGTGAGTACTAGCAATGCACCATAGAAAATAATTATGTTTCCCTGAAATTAAAGTTTGAGTTTTACAATTAAAATCATCTGGCAATACAGTAATATATTTCAAATTTCCCATTACAGAAACATTCTGAGCACCCACAGCTAGAAAGCGCTTCCGATCATCTTCTGTTTGCGCCAAAATATTGACATTTTGCAATAAATGATGAATTGTTTTTGGAATTTTCGCATAACCTTTCTGTGATCGATCAGATAAGCAAGCACTAATGATAAATGTTGGAATATGCAATGTTTGACAAGAGTTGAGAAGATTTGGCCAAATTTCAGTTTCCATAATCATGAATACTTTAGGTTCAACTTTCTTTAAAAATCGATGAATAAAGAAGCCAACATCATGGGGTAAAAATGCAATGGAAACAGTATTACCAAAGCTTTGCTCTATTTGTGCTCGCCCTGTCAATGTTGTTGTTGTGATTAAGATAGAACAATTTGGCAGTTCCCTTTGAATTTCAATCACCAAAGGAATCATTGCACGCACTTCACCCAACGAAACCGCATGCAAAACAACATCGTGTGGACGAACAGCTGTTGTAAAACCTAAGCGCTCAAACAAGTAGCGAAAACCATGCCCAGATTTTTTATCTTTAAAATATCGAAATAATAAAACCAATGGCAGAATTAACCACCACAAGATTTTATAAACAATCAATAACATAAGTCACTATAGCGCCGTTAAGCCTTCATAATTAGGATAGTTCATTTGCAAAATGCGTAAGCGATCATTCGCCATTTTTTCTAAATTTAATGCGCGATATGCTTTCACTTGAATAGCCAAAGCTTCTTGAACTGCAGGAGCGCCATCATAGTTATCTATGACATATTGCGCACGATTAGCTGCACCAATATAAGCTTTGCGCTCAATATAGAAATTAGCAATGTGAATTTCTGATTGTGCCAAAATATTTCTTAAATAAGTTACTCGTTTCGCTGCATCTTCAGCATAAATACTGTTTGGATATTTGTCCAAAATAATCAAGAATGCTTCTAAAGATTCCGTCAACTGCTTCTGATCCACTTTACTGTGATCTGGCGGTAAGAATTTATCAATAATAGAACGTGCTTTATCAAAGTTCACTAAGCCTTTAATGTACCAAGCATAAGCTGTATTTGGGTGATTTGGATATAACTTAATAAAGTCATTTGCCTCTTCCAATGCTTCTTTATGATCACGATTCAAATAGTATGCATACATTTTATTCATTTTGGCTTGTTCTGCATAACTACCTTGAGGGAAACGCGCCTCAATCACATCAAATCTTTCGATTGACTCTTTATAACTGCCACCTTCTAAGCTGTTTTTACCTTCTTGTAAAAGATCGCTGCCAGACATCATACGATAACGATCTTCTTTTTTGGTTGCAGAGCATCCAACAATCAACAACATTGCGGATAAAAGTACGCTACAATGCACAACAGTTTTATTCATATCTCAAATCCATGTGATTTAGTGATTTAACAGAAATTTTAACCGGCTATTATACTGAAATTTATGCAAGCTACAGAAACTTTTTCATTGTCAGTCCCCATGTCTTCCGCAGGCAATCGTTTAGACGTTGTTTTAAGCGAATTATTACCTAACTTTTCTCGCAATAAAATTCAAGATGCCATCAAAAATGGCGACGCAACCTTGAATGGTAAAGTACCAAAAATTCGCGACAAAGTTTATGGCGGAGAAAACATTACCATTACCCTAATCTTAGAACAGGATTATTTAAATGATGCTCAAGCGGAAGATATTCCTTTAGACATTATTTATGAAGATGATGATATTTTAGTCATCAATAAACCTGCTGGCTTAGTGGTTCATCCTGCAGCAGGCAATCATGATGGTACATTGCTGAATGCATTATTGCATTACAGCGCGAATGCACCATTGTTACCACGTGCTGGCATTGTTCATCGTTTAGATAAAGATACAACTGGTTTAATGGTTGTGTCCAAAAACTTAGATGCTTACTATCATTTAGTTGAACAATTGAGCGATCACTCAATGGGCAGAACTTATCATGCTCTTGCAAGTGGCGAGATGATTTCAGGCCAAACGATTGATGTCCCAATTGGTCGCCATAACGTTGATCGTAAAAGAATGAGCGCACAAGCTATTGGTAAGCCCGCAATTACACATTATCGAATCTTGGAACATTATCGTGGCCATACATTGATTGAATGCCAATTAGAAACAGGCAGAACTCATCAAATTCGTGTGCACATGAACTTTATCCATCATCCATTGTTTGGTGATGCTACTTACGGCTGGCGTTTAAAGTTACCAACAAAGATGACGGAAAAATTAGCTCAAGAATTACGCCAATTCAAACGTCAAGCATTGCATGCTAAAAAATTAGAATTAACGCATCCAAAAACCAATAAAAGAATGGTGTTTGAATGTGATTATCCTGCTGATTTCGCTAATCTTATCAATGTATTTGCAGAAGATCTAGAACATAACGAGGATCGCTAAATGTCAATTATTACTATCGCTGACTTGCCTGTGGTTCAACCTGATTGGCAAGTGCCTGCTACGATTAAAGCTTACTCCACAACTAGATTAGGTGGAAAAAGCATCCAACCATTTGACTCTTTTAATTTGAGTTTAAATACTGGTGATGATCGTGAAGCAGCGATTAGTAATAGAGATAAATTGGCTCAAGCACTGCAATTGCCTGAGCCGCCTCGATGGATTTCTCAAACACATAGCACAATCGTGCATGATGCAAGCCTGCTTGAAGCAATGTGTGAAGGCGATGCTTCTTTTACAACTGAACCCAATCAAGTTTGCGCCGTATTAACAGCAGATTGCCTGCCAATTTTACTCACAAATCAAAAAGGTTCTTTTGTGGCGGCTATTCATGCAGGTTGGCGCGGTTTGCTCAATGGCATTTTAGAGAACACTTTAAAAGCTTCACCATTGATTGATGAAACAACGATTGCTTGGTTAGCGCCAGCGATTTCACAAAAAGCCTTTGAAGTTGGTTCTGAAGTTCGTGAAGCATTCATAGAAAGTAACCCTGAATATAAAGCGCATTTCATTGCTAGCCCAACGCGCGCCAATCATTTTTATGCCGATCTATTTGCAATCGCACGTGCTAAATTGCAAACTTTCAACATCCCAAAAGATCAAATCTTTGGCGGAGATCATTGCACTTTTAGTGATCGTGAGCATTTCTATTCTTATCGTAGAGATGGCAAAGATTCTGGCAGACAAGCAACTTTGATTTGGATGGACAATTAACATCATGCAATTACAATTTCTATCTATTTCTGCTCTTACAGTAATATTAACTGCATGCGCATCAATTCCACCAACTGCACCTAGCACTATTTCAACTTATGCAAATGCTGATTATGCGAAACGTACTCATCAATATGATTGGGTAGCCGTTCAAGTTTCACCACAAAAATCATCAGATGATATTGCCATTAGAGTTTATTCCCGCAATGATGTGAAAAAACGCCAAACTTGCAGTTATGAAGGCAAAGCAACATGGAATGGTAAAGGAAAATATATCAGTAAAGAAAATATCGAGCTTTCCTTTGTCAATAATTCTTTAATAATTACGGGCCAAGAAACCGCCCTATTCTATTATTGCTCTGGCGGTGCAAGCTTAGCTGGTACATACGAAAAAATTTAAAAGGTGCATCATGCACCTTTTTGATATACCTATATTTGAATGATTAGCAACAAGCCCAATCATATAAAACATTAGAGAAATCTCTATTCTTTAAGTCTTCTGCTGAAATGAAGAACTGCATTGAACCACAATCGCCCAACATAATATCGCCAACACTATCTAACTGAAACAACAGAATTGATCTTATATCATTTTCATCATGGCGAGGATCGGATTGCGTCAACATAGGATAACCACCAATCGCGTGACCTTGGCAAACTTCCGGTGGAAGATCATACAAAACATCCATCACAGCATCTTCATTATCATCCAGCTGATTTTGGGCATAATCGTGATATTGCATAATATTGTCATTCTTTAATGCAGCAATATCTAAAGCGGGAATTGTATATTTTAATGATGTTGTGATGAGATAACTATCTTCCATGCCTAATGCGCTGTAACAATCATC
>JASLHB010000026.1 GCA_030149965.1 Wohlfahrtiimonas sp.
AATGATTCTGGTAAATGGTAATCATAATCGGAAATTTTATTTTTCATCAAAACTCACTACTTTTTCATTGGCAAACAAATCTTCTAGGCGCTCACGCTCACGAATTAAGTAAGCTTGATCATTATCCACTAATACTTCAGCGGCACGCCCACGAGTATTATAGTTCGAACTCATCACAAAACCATACGCACCCGCTTGTTTAATTGCAATAATATCGCCAGATTCGAGTGCTAATTCACGATTTTTCCCAAGAAAGTCACCTGTTTCACAGATTGGGCCAACAATATCATAATTTTCAATTGCTGCACTACTCTCTTTAGTTTGTTCGATTCTCATCCAAGATTCATACAAAGCCGGACGTATCATGTCATTCATCGCAGCATCTACAATAGCAAAATGTTTACCTTCATTTTCTTTAGTTAAAATCACTTCTGTTAATAGGTAACCAGAATCACCCACAATCGAACGCCCTGGCTCCATTGCAATACTCAATGGACGATCACCTAATTTTTCATAAATCATATCCACTAAATCTTGTAGATTAATTAATTGCTCTCCTTGATAATCAATACCAACGCCACCGCCCATATCAAAATGAGATAATTGAATATCATTTGCTGATAATTCATCAATCAACTTCAACATACGATCCACAGCATCACAATATGGTGCTAATTCTGTTAATTGAGAACCAATATGGCAATCAATACCTTTGGTGTCAATATTTGGTAAAGCATGCGCTGCTTTATAAATGCGCACGGCTTCATCATAAGGAATGCCGAATTTATTTTCACGTAAACCTGTAGAAATATAAGGATGCGTTTTTGCATCCACATCAGGATTTACACGAAATGATACAGGTGCTGTTTTACCAAGATTTTCAGCTTCTTCATTCAACATATAAATCTCAGCTTCTGATTCTACATTGAAGCAATGAATACCAGTTTCTAGTGCAAAACGTAAATCTTCACGCGTTTTACCAACACCTGAGAAAATCACTTTTTGAGGATTACCACCAGCTTTCAATACGCGCAATAGTTCTCCACGAGAAACAATATCAAAACCTGCGCCCAATTTAGCCAGCAATGCGATGATAGATAAATTACTGTTCGCCTTCACCGCATAACAAATCAAATGCTCTTTATCGCCAAATGCCTGTTTATACTGTTTAAATGCCTTCTCAATATTGTTCTTAGAATACACATATAAAGGTGTGCCATATCTGTTAACTAAATCTGAAACTGATACATTTTCAATATGAGATGTAATGCTAGACATTTAACGCTCCATTGGTTGCTGTTGTGATTGCTGATTCGCATCTGGTAAATAAAGTGGGCCTTTTTGTCCACAAGCTTGTACAAAAAATGCCAATCCAATAATTAATAATATCTTCTTCATCTTGTCAATCTCTATATTAACGTGAGTTCAATAACCATAATGTTAACCACATTCTAGCTTTTGCTGCATGTGAATATGGTGAAATCATCAATCCATATTGATCATTCATGATCTTCCCTGTTGGTACGCGAGTTGCAACAGCTGTTGGCACTGCTCTATTAGCAAATTTTAATCCATTCAATATATTTTGATGAACTGTGCCATTGCCTGTACCATTAATGATAAAACCATCCACACCATTATCCACAAGTAATGAAATTAACTGTGCATTTGCGGATACATCACTATATATGATTTCAACCCAAGGATAGGATTTATCCTCATTTGGCAGCTTATTCAAGCTAACATTCATTTTTTCATCATGTTTAACATTCCTAAATAATTCTACTTTAGAATTATAAACATGGCCAATCGCACCCAATTCACCTGCATAAAAGCCATCCACTTTTAATGTATGAGCTTTAATAACTTCTTCTGCTAAATAAATTGTATTGTTGATTAATGCGAAAATTCCAACATGATGACTCGATGCCAACATGATGCTATCCAATAAATTTAATGGTCCATCTGCACTTAAAGCAGTGGATGGGCGCATAGATGCAGTTAATACAATAGGCTTCATTGGCATAACCGTACAATTTAAGAAAACTCCTGTTTCCTCCAATGTATCAGTGCCATGTGTAATCACAACACCTGCAACATCATCACGATCCATCAACTCATTTAAAATCTCTGCCATTTTTTTCAAAATGGAAAAAGTCATATCTTTACTATCAATTTGGCAAAGCTCTATTGTTTCAATCTCAATATAATCAGGCACTGGAATACCATTCAACAATTCAGCTGCTTTTTTCTCTCCTGCTGAATAATTAACCAATTCTTTTTCGCTCGCAGCATTACCCGCAATCGTACCACCTGTGCCAATAATGACTATTTTTTTTACAAATTCCGACATATTAAAACGCCTCTACATTAATACAGTTGAATATTATGATAGAAAACTCTCGAAAAAAGTAATTTATATATCATTGATTTATAAAAATAAATATATTTATTTTTATTTTTATAAAAAAATGTTTGACGAAATTATTTTTTTCCTTATAATAGCAAACCTCTTCCGGGTCATTAGCTCAGTCGGTAGAGCAGTTGGCTTTTAACCAATTGGTCGAAAGTTCGAATCTTTCATGACCCACCATTTTTAAAAAAGCATCTTTTAATAGGTGCTTTTGTTTTTCCGTTAAAACACATGATTTAACGGGTCATTAGCTCAGTCGGTAGAGCAGTTGGCTTTTAACCAATTGGTCGAAAGTTCGAATCTTTCATGACCCACCATTTTTTAGAAACCTTCTAG
>JASLHB010000048.1 GCA_030149965.1 Wohlfahrtiimonas sp.
ATCCTTTCGACACAGCTTTCAGCCATAAATAAAAGCCCAATAGTAGTAATAATCCAGGTACGACAAAGATCCACCAATGGGTATATTGTTGTAATAATATTTCTTCGTTTCGTGCTAAATCTTCTTCTTTTCTACTGAATATCATATCTTTTCCAATATTTATTATGGATTCATTCGGCGCCAACGCTCAGGATTTTGTTGCGCTCCAGAAACTTTCCAAATACCTAAGCGCGACATTTTAGCTTTTTTCTCTGCATTTATATAGTCTTGATCTTTATTATATCGGTGATATACAACAGCAGCACCCTGCTTCACCATTTCCAAACCTAAATCTTTATTATCAATGTACAGCTTTCCAATCATACGCTGATATTGATCCTGCTCCATTATTTTAATTCTAATAGCTTGATTATGACCAATCATCGCCTTAAGAGTTTTAGTAGCAGAATCTCCCCAATGCTCTTGCCCAGTTTCAGGCGCATCCATTCCCCAAACTCTAATATAACGTAAACTTTTTTCAGAACTTTTCAATGATTTTGGACACTTCGCAACAATTGTATCACCATCCACAACCCTAAAAAGATCACAAGTTAACTCAATGGGATAATGAGAATAAGGGGATTTATCATAACGGCTTTGAGGTTCCTCATCGAAAGATGACAACCAAAATAAACCTATGCATAAACCGGCAATAACTAAAATATTAAGCCATCGATTAGATTGACGAGATTTATTCACCCACCAACCTAAATACTTGATCAATCTCTGCTTAGAAGAGATAACTAAATCCCCATAAAATAATGTGCATACAGATGAGCGCCATAATGCCTGCAAAGACATCGTCAATCATAATGCCAAAGCCGCCTTTAACTTTCTGATCTATGACTTTAATTGGCCATGGCTTAATCACATCAAAGATTCTAAATAAGATGAATCCTAATAAAATATTTATCCATGAAAATGGCACAAGGAACATTGTGATGAAAAAGCCAACAAACTCATCAATCACAATCCCGCCATGATCATGTACACCTAATTCTTGGCTTGCTTTCTCGCTCACATACCAACCCAATAGAAAAATGGCTATGACAGCGATTGCATAAGGAATCGGTGATAAAAAGCTCAAGAGCATCCAAACAGGAATGGATGCAACTGTGCCAAATGTCCCAGATGCAACAGGCGCACAACCTGAGCCAAAACCTGATGCAAAAAATTGCATTGGTGTTTTGATGGTAATTTTCACATTGTGATCATGTTTATCTTTCATCATTTAATATAGTGCTCACGATAAAATTTCAATTCGCCAATGGATTCACGAATATCATCCAAAGCTTGATGTGTATTTTGTTTTGCGTATGTTTCACCTTCAGGATACCAGCGCTTAATCATCTCTTTAAACGAACTCACATCCACATTGCGATAATGTAAATAATTATCCACCAATGGCATGTATTTCTTTAAGAAGCGACGATCTGTGCCAATACTATTGCCACATAATGGAGAACTCTTTTCAATGATCCACTGTGATAAAAACTCAAACGTCATTTGCTCTGCTTTTTCCAAATCAATTGCACTTGCTTTCACTCGATCGATTAAACCAGATTGACCATGCGTATTTTGATTCCAATCATCCATTAAATCTAAAATAGCTTGAGATTGATGAATTGCGATCACTGGACCTTCTGCCACAATATTCAGATCACTATCTGTCACGATGGAAGCAATCTCAATGATATGATCACGCGTTTCATCCAATCCTGTCATTTCTAAATCGATCCAGAACAAATAACGATCACTTGCTTGCATGCTAAATTACCTTATAAAAACAAAGGGACATTCTATCACGATGCCCCTCTATTTGTATTTCACTGATTTTGATTGTTATTTAGGAATCACGCCGCAAGCCATTCTTGCACCACCGCCGCCTAATGGTGCGGGATCATCAGAGAAGTTATCACCATGGACATGCACCATAATCGCACGATCTTTAATATCAGCAACGGATTTAATTCGTGGCGCTAATACCGCAGTTGTTGCTGCGCCATCTGCTACAACGTGCAATGGTGGCAAATCACCTAAATGTCCATCACCCCAAGGTGCACCATGCTTCTTAGTATCAGCAGGATCAAAATGCCCGCCTGCCGCTAAAGCTGGACCTTTAGCGCCATCTGCTGCTGTATTATCACAACTTGGATTCGCATGAACATGGAAACCATGTACGCCTGCTGTTAGTCCTGTTAAGTTTGGCGTAAACACAACACCATACTCTGTATCTTACAATTCAACTGTACCAATCTTATCGGCAACACCATCAGCCGTCACAATATTCATATCCACCGTAACAGTTTCTGCCAATGAATATGATGAAAATAATACTGATAAAGACAGCGCTAAAACAATTTTTTTCATGTTAACCATCCTCTTATAATTTATTATTGAGAAATAATTTCGCACAACTTCTTTACAGTAACATTAAATCATTCAGCAAACGAATTTATACATTGTGCTTTTTTAAAATATCCATCACTTCTTCTGATGAATTTACAATATAAACCCAATCAAAATTATCTGCACTGATCAATTGTTTATCCATCAATGATGTTTTAAACCAAGTGAATAACTGTGCCCAAAAATCATTATCAAATAGAATCACTGGTGATCGTTTTAATTTACCTGTTTGAATCAACGTTAAAACTTCAAACAATTCATCCAACGTACCAAATCCACCTGGCATACAAATAAATGCAGAGGAATAATTAAAAAATGTGAGTTTTCTTGGAATGAACTGAGAAAATTTCAAAGATTTCGTCTGATAAGGATTAGGATGTTGTTCACGTGGCAATACAATATTTAAGCCAACTGATTCAGCCTTCCCTTGTACAGCACCTTGATTCGCTGCCGCCATAATGCCTGGGCCACCGCCTGAAATGATTGCAAAACCTGCTTCCGCAATCTTTTGAGCCACTTCTACTGTTGCCTGATAATAGTAATCATCTTCTGGAATTCTTGCTGAACCAAAGATTGTCACAGCTGTTCCTAAATCATGTAATGTCTCTTCTGCTTGTTTTAATTCTTGATCAATTTGATTCGCATTCCACAACATAGCATCCTCTTTTGCTTTTAAATATCATCATTCAAAGTTAAGTGGGGAATTATAACAGAAGCATTTTTATTAATGTTATAATCAGATTTTTTTGGATTGGACTGATCGGCATGCAATTTCAAGATTTACGAGAATTCATCGATTATTTAGAAAAAAATGGTAAATTACAGCGAATTTCCCACGAGATTGATACCAATCTTGAAATGACTGAATTTTCGGATCATGTTTTAAGACAACAAGGTCCTGCCCTATTATTTGAAAATCCAAAAGATCATTCCATCCCTGTTTTGACCAATCTTTTTGGTACACCTGAACGTGTTGCTTTGGCCATTGGTGAAACTGATCCTGCTAAATTACGTGAAATCGGTGAGTTATTAGCGTTCTTAAAAGAACCTAATCCACCTGAAAGCTTACGTTCCATGATCAAACAATTCCCGATCTTTAAAAAAGTATTGGCAATGAAGTCCAAAGTGACATCATCGCCTGCTTGTCGTGAAGTTGTGATCGAAAAAGATGATGTCGACTTAAGCAAATTACCCATTCAAAAATGTTGGCCATTAGATGCTGCACCTTTGATCACTTGGGGCTTAACCATCACAAAAGGCCCGCATAAAAAACGCCAAAACATCGGTATTTACCGCCAACAAGTGATTGGGAAAAATCGCATTATTATGCGCTGGCTCGCTCATCGTGGTGGCGCTTTAGATTTTCGTGAATTCCAATTAAAAAATACGGGAAAACCTTTTCCTGTAGCAGTTGCTTTGGGTGCTGATCCTGCGACAATCATCGCTGCCGTTAC
>JASLHB010000093.1 GCA_030149965.1 Wohlfahrtiimonas sp.
CAACGTGCTCGTAAGATTCAACGTTTCTTGTCTCAACCTTTCCACGTTGCTGAAGTATTTACAGGTGCGCCTGGTAAATATGTAAGCTTGAAAGATACTATTGCTAGCTTTAAAGCAATTTTGGCAGGTGAGTGTGACTCATTGCCAGAACAAGCTTTCTACATGGTTGGTGATATTGAAGAAGCTAAAGCGCGTGCTGCTAAGCTTTAATCTAACGGAATAGGGAGTCTCAATGAATACAATGCATGTTGCCATCGTAAGCGCAGAAAAAGAATTGTTTTCTGGAGAAGTCACTTTTTTTGCAGGAACAAGTATTTCTGGTGAGTTCGGGGTTTATCCAGGACATTTACCAGTATTGACTCAGCTTGTTCCTGGTCAAGTTCGATTAAAGACAACTGACGGTAATGAAGATGTGTTTTGGATTTCAGGTGGTATTCTTGAAATTCAACCTAATCAGATTATCGTTTTGGCTGAGTCTGCGGAAAGAGCAGATGATCTTGATGAAGCTGAAGCTAAAGCTGCGAGAGAGCGTGTTGAATCAATGTTGCAAAAGCAACATGATGATTTCAACTTTGCTAAAGCTCAAACAGAGTTGCGTGAGATCAATGCGAAGATTGATGCGATTGAACGTTACCGTAAAATTGGTAAAGTTTAATCACTGTCATTAGTGCAATCAGAAAAACCTGCGAAAGCAGGTTTTTTTATGTCTGGATTTTATCTTTACACAATATGAAATCAATATGCATTATTCTAAACAATAAAAAAGCAGCCTTAATTTAAAACTGAGGCTACTTTTAATATGCATCAGTTGTTTAATGCTATTGTTTCAATGATCTATCTGCTGCAACTGTGAATAATACATCCGTTGATGAGTTAATTGCCGTTTCAACAGAATCTTGTACAACACCAACGATAAAGCCAATTGCAACTAATTGCATCGCAACAGTATTATCAATGCCGAATAAGCTACATGCCAAAGGAATCAATAATAATGATCCGCCTGCAACGCCAGAAGCACCACAAGCGCCAACAGTTGCCAAAACGCTTAATAAGATAGCTGATAAGAAGTCCACTTGGATATTCAATGTATGAGCAGCAGCTAATGTGAAGATTGTGATTGTTACAGCAGCACCTGCCATATTAATCGTTGCGCCTAAAGGAATAGAAATGCTATAAGTTTCTTCATTCACATTCAATTTACGGCACAATGCTAAGTTGATTGGTAAGTTTGCAGCTGAGCTTCGTGTGAAGAATGCTGTTAAACCACTTTCTCTTAAGCACGTAAATACTAATGGATAAGGATTTGAACGAATTTTCCAGTAAACTAAAATTGGATTGACCACAAACGTAACAATTGCCATCGCCAATAATAATACTAATACCAATTGTAAATAACCTACCAAAGCTTCTGCGCCAGTTTCAGAAATTGTTGATGCAACCAATCCCATAATGCCTAATGGAGCAAATTTAATGACAAAGCGAACTGCTTTAGTTGCAACTTCTGCGATATCTTCGATGAATTGTTTTGTTGTATCGCTTGAATGACGCAATGCAAATCCAAAAACTAATCCCCATGACAATAAGCCAACATAGTTGCCTGAAACAATTGCATTCACAGGATTATCAACCATTTTTAATACCAAAGTATGTAAAACATCTACAATATTGCTTGGTGATGATTGTGTTGCTGCTTCAGGTAATGATGTCAAAGTAATAGGGAAAAGAAAGCTAACGATCACAGCAACAACAGCAGCAGCAAATGTACCAAACATATAGAGAACTAAAATTGGTTTAATTGCTGTTTTGCTTTGTGTGTTAACCTTATATTTGGTAATTGCTGCCATGATTAATAAGAAAATTAGTACAGGCGCTATAGCTTTCAATCCATTTACAAAGAATTCACCTAGAATCTTCACAGCGCTAGATGCACCTGTCGATGTGAAACCAATAACGATCCCTAAAATTAATCCCACAACAATTTGTTGTATCAGACTATAGTTGTTAATAAAATTAAAAAAACGCTTCATGATCTCTCCTGTTTGCCGATAGCATTAATATTTTTAATGATTGGAAAAATATAGCAAGTAATTAAGACTTTGGAAACTGAATAAATTCGCAAGAAGAAACATGTTTTTATACAATAGGGAGATTAATATTAATAAAGGAAATTTAAAATGAAGAAAATTCAAGTCTGGGATTTGCCCATTCGGTTGTTTCACTGGGCATTAGCTGTGATGATCGTGGTTTGTATTTATACAATTAATGAAGAAAATATTACTGCTCATCAATATGCAGGTATTTTTGTATTGGTATTATTGCTATTTCGTGTGGTTTGGGGATTGATTGGTAGTTCAACGGCTAAATTTTGGGATTTTTTAAAAGGACCTGTAAGCATTTATAATTATATGCGTTATGGCGTAACCAAAACAGAAGGGCATAATCCAATGGGTGCTTATATGGTTTTGTTTATGCTAGTTGTATTATTTGTGCAGACAATTACGGGATTATTCTTAACGGATAATACTTATTTGTATCAAGATTCGCCGTTATATAAGTTAATTTCAGGCAATACACGCAGTTATTTTAAAATGATTCACCAGTATAATTTATATGTGATTTATGTGATGGTTGGTTTGCACATTACTGCGATTGTTGGTTATTTCTTATTTAAAGGTCAAAATCTTGTGAAAACAATGATTGTTGGCACACGTAAAGAGAATGAATGGCATTCACCAATGGCAAAAGAAATGAATGGCAATAAACCATGGTTAGCATTGATCATCATAATTGTTTTGGGTGTAGTTGTTCCATATATGTTGTATGGCTATATGAAAAATATTGAATTCTTTGTGTGGATTCAAAATACAGCAATTTGGTTGAAAGGATTGGTATTTTGAATCGTAGTTTATTAAAAGCATCTGCATTAGAGCGCATAGGAATATCATTGTTAGTGATTATTCCTGTGACGATCTTATTATTGATGATTATCTATATTAAATAAGCACTGCGGATAGCATCAATGTCCGCATGTAATACTTCTTTTAAGTAGCGCTCACACGATTTATGGCTTTCGCGTATCGTTTGCATAGCAGAATGCAAATATTCTTCTTTAACGCCGAATAAGAGCTGTATTTGCTCATCTGTGAGCGCCATGCTCATCAAGTGATCTTTTTCGCTTTTACGGGCTTCATACAGCGCAAATGCTGTTTCATTGGATCGTAAGTAATCTTCCATAATGTCATCACTATGCACATTGAGCGCACTTAAAATCAAATAAGCCGCAAATCCAGTTCGATCTTTACCAGCACTGCAATGAAATAATACTGTTTCACCATGATTCAATCCATTGGTTAGAGGTTGATATTGTGCTGAATAATGGATAGGCAATTGCTGGTAAACGCCATGATAATAAAGATCAATATTTTTCTCAGTTAAAGAAAGCTCTTTGATTTCATCTTTATTGAATAATTTAGCCAAACTAATGGCGGTTGATTGGCGATTAAATTGCTCATCAAACGGTTTTTGTAACTTTTTTAGCTTTTCATTGTCATCTCTGAAGTCAAAAATGGTATCAATTTGCAAAGAATGCAATTCTGAGAAGTCTTTTTCTGTGCCATATTCAGGTGCTGAGCTACGAAAAAGTTTTTTCGCTCGAATACCTGTATTATCCTTGGTTTTTAGGTGTTCAAAGGTTCTAAAATTTAAGATTGAATCCATTTATTTCTCCAAATATTGCTCTATTTTTAGTCAAATGCTTGCCAAGGTGAATATAGATGTTATTATACGCACCTCAACAACGCAAGCCCGCCTGGGTGGCGAAATTGGTAGACGCAGCAGACTTAAAATCTGCCGACCCTTAACGGTCGTGCCGGTTCGATTCCGGCCCTAGGCACCATTATCGAAGAAAACCTGACTATATGTCAGGTTTTTTTTTTGATTCATATTTATGTCCATGTAATAATGATCCGAATAATAAATGTATTCATGTACAATTAACTCCAATTTGCAGCAACAGGCTCTATGAGGATAATAATGAGACTAGATCCATCAACTAAAAAATTACTGGTTGTTTTTGGTGTATTAGTATTAGTTTACGCAGGTACACTTGTTTATAATGGTATGCGTGAGAAAAAAGAAGCTGAATACTATCAAACGATGATGGAGCAAGTTTATGAAGCAAATCCTGGGCTGAAAGAAGAATTAGCACAACAAGAAGAGCTTGTTCGTTTATATGGTCCACGTGCATTAGATCCTAATTTTAATGCGGATGTAGGTGATGAAGAAAGTCATGGTATTATTCGTGAAACAATTCAGTTAGATGATGGCGTTGAACAAATCACTATGTTTTATGAAGTAGGCAAGCCACGTGAAATGTACATGATGAAAGATGGCAAACTTGAAGGCACATTCAAATTATGGAATAAACAAGGCAATTTAGTGGAAGAGTCTGAATATAAAAATAATGTGTTGAATGGTATTCAGAAAAACTTTTATAGTAATGGCATTGTGAAGAAAGAAATTACTTATGTGGATGGTCAAAAAAATGGCTTCACGAAGAATTGGTATCAAGATGGTAAACAATCTTCAGAAACAGAATATAAAGACAATAAAAATATTGGTTCTACATCTTTCTATCCAGATGGATCAATTCGTCTTAATGAAGATTTAGATGAAGCGACAGGCATTTTATATACGCAAGCATATTACACAAATGGAACATTGAGCCATTCATTTGGATCAAAAGGTAATCGTAAAGAAGGTATTTTAATTAAGAATGCACCAACAGGTTTTAAAGTTGCAGAAGTTAGTTATAAAAATGGCAAAAATGATGGTTGGTGTAAAATTTGGAATGAACAAGGCACATTAGACACAGAATTATTCTATCAAGATGGCCAAATTGATCGAACCCAGAAAATGACAGGCAACTCTTGTACTATTGATATCTGGCGCTTTGGCTTCCGCTAACGTAATCTTTTAGTAACATCTCATAAAGCAGGCTTCGGTCTGCTTTATTCATATCCACTTTATGATTCATAAAACTGTCATATAATTGACGCATAATTGTCACATTTCAACGGTCGAGATGGAATGAATGAAAAAGACGGTATTGTTAGTAGAAGATGATTCAGCGCTCCGAAATATGCTGGTGATGCTGCTGAAGAATAGTGATTTTTCTGTTTTGGAAGCCGCAGATTATCATTCAGCCTTGGCGATGATTAATCAGCAAAATTTTCATATTGCATTATTGGATTGGATGATTCCGGGCGGATCTGGCGTACAGCTTGTGAAACGCTTGCGTAAAGACGATCAATTAAAAAACTTACCAATCATCATGCTGACAGCAAAAACGGCCGAGGATGATCAAATTGATGGCTTTGATGCAGGTGCTGATGATTACATTACCAAACCTTTTTCCAATAAAGAATTATTGGTGCGAATTAAAGCGCTCATTCGCCGAGCTTATCCTGAGCAAACTCAAATCCTCCAAGTGCGTAATTTGATTCTCGATGTGGAATCTCATCGCGTATTTGTATCACAAGAAGAGCTAGATTTAGGGCCGACAGAATATAAATTACTGAGCTTTCTAATGCAACGAGCAGAGCGCGTATTCAGCCGAGATCAATTGATCGATAATATTTGGGGCAATGATGTTTATATCGATGATCGCACGGTGGATGTTCACATTGGTCGATTGCGTAAACAGCTCATGCTCAAAGGCGCAGACGATATGATTCAAACGGTGCGCGGTGCAGGTTATCGATTATCTGCAAAATCTGCGAAAAATTAGGATGATATTGTGCTGAAAGAAACCTTCTTAAAACGATTCATGATTGAAGTGCTCAGCACTTTATCACTGGCATTACTGATCGGATTATTGATACAGCATGTTGTTTTATGCTTGTTCATTGGCACCGTTCTATTGGTTGGCTGGCATTTATATAACCTGTTTCGATTATCTCGCTGGATATGGCAAAAGAACGTATTATATCCGCCGAGCAGCTTTGGCAGCTGGGAAATCATCTATTATGGATTGCATAAACATCAGCAGCGATTAAGACAAAGGCAAAATGAATTGGCGGCGATTATTCGATTGTTTCGTCATGGCGTTGAATCATCGCCGGATGCTTTAGTCATTGTGGATGATGTTGGCACAATTCAATGGTGCAATCAGCAAGTGAAACATCAATTGGGGATTCGCTGGCCGGATGATAAAGGGCAGAACATTGTGAATCTTGTGCGCAATCCTGAGTTGGCAAAATATCTACAACTCGAGAATTTTAAAGATCCTTTAACCATCAAAGTTCATCAGCGCCATTACATGGAATTCCGCGTGCTGCCTTATGAAAATCATCGGCACATTGTAGTTGTGCGGAATGTGGATCAAATTTATTTGGCAGAACAGCAGCGCAAAGACTTTTTCACGCACGCAAGCCATGAATTAAGAACGCCGTTATCGGTGATTAAGGGTTATGTTGAGATGTTTCAGGAAGATTTGATTGCAGAAACACAATCAGCAGAAGCGTATGCGCAAATGGGCGGACAAATCGGGCGAATGGAATCGTTGATCAGCCAGATTTTATTGCTCAGTAAAATAGAAAATATGTCATCGCAAACGCAGATGAAAGTCATCAATGTGCCTGAATTACTCGAGAATTTAATCGCGAGCTTGCAATCTGTGCATGTAGATTATTCATTAGAGGCCAAGATCGATGAATCATTGCAAATATCGGGTTATCAAGATCAGATTTATAGCGTGATGAGTAATTTAATTGATAACGCAATCAAGCATAATAAATTCGGCACGGCGATTGTGATTACATGGCAAAGAACAGCCAAAGGCGCATTATTCAGCGTGAAAGATAATGGCGCTGGCATTGCACCGCAGCATTTGAATCGATTAACTGAAAGATTTTATCAAGTGGATTCGTCACATTCGCATCAAAAGAATAGTTCAGGATTGGGATTGGCAATTGTGAAACATGCGCTGATTAATCATGGCGATAGCGATCTGATGATCGAAAGTTCACCGAATCAAGGTTCGACTTTTTCCTTTGTGATTGGCAATGAATGGATCGTTAGAAAATAAAATAATGGTTGTCATCTTGCTGTCATATTTCTTTTTTAGACTAAGCACAGTCAAATTAAAAATGATATTTCCAAAGGAGTTTATATGAAAAAGTTAAGTTGGACAGTTGCATTAACAACAGTTGTTTCTTTCGGCGCTGCTCATGCGGATGTGAATATCACAGGCGCAGGTGCATCATTTCCTGCACCAGTTTATGCAAAATGGGCGGATAGCTACAATAAATTAACGGGCGTGAAAATTAATTACCAAGCAATTGGATCATCGGGCGGAATTAAACAGATCAATGCGAAAACAGTTGATTTTGGTGCAAGTGATGCGCCATTAGCAGATGCAGATTTAGAAAGAGATGATTTAATTCAGTTTCCAACAGTGATTGGCGGCGTTGTAGTTGCTGTGAACTTAAAGGGCATTCAGTCAAATGAATTGGTGCTCGATGGCCAAACATTGGGTGAAATTTATCTCGGCAATATTAAAAAATGGAATGATGGTGCAATTGCTAAATTAAACCCAAATGTAACATTGCCAAATCAGGACATTAATGTGGTTCGTCGTGCAGATGGATCAGGCACAACGTTTGTATTCACAAGCTATTTGAGCAAAGTGAATGACAATTGGGATCAACAAGTGGGTAAAAGTACAACGGTGAAATGGCCAGTTGGCGTTGGCGGTAAAGGCAATGATGGCGTTGCTGCATTTGTTCAGCGTTTACCTGGTTCAATTGGTTATGTTGAATATGCTTATGCAAAACAGAATAATTTAGCATACACAAAACTTTATACAGCAGAAGGACAAATTGTTTCACCTTCTGAAGTCAGTTTCAGTGCAGCAGCGAAAGATGCCAATTGGAGCGAAACATTCGCGCAAGATTTAACCAATCAAAAAGGTGAAGAAGCTTGGCCGATTACATCCACAACATTCATTTTGCTACAGAAAACACAGCAAGATGCAGCGAAAGCCAAAGAAGTTTTAAAATTCTTCGAATGGGCTTATCAAAACGGTGAAACAGAAGCAGTTGCGCTTGATTATGCAGTATTGCCGAAGAATGTGATTGAAGAGATTCAGAAATCTTGGGCAACACAGTTGAAAGATAGCAGTGGCAACACTCTATAATCCAATATAGGAAATAGTCTAAATTTATGGCTAACGTTAAAAATACTATGAGATCCCCTTCGAAAGTTGGGGATCGAATTTTCGATAATGTCGTTCGATTTTCAGGCGTTTTTGTTCTGATGTTATTGAGCGGCATTATTATTTCGTTGATGATTGCATCATGGCCGAGCATTAAAGAGTTTGGCTTGCCATTTTTGTGGGATAAGAATTGGGATCCGCCAATGGATGAATACGGTGCTTTAGTACCGATTTATGGCACGATCATTACTTCTGTGATTGCGTTGGTGATTGCTGTGCCAGTCAGCTTTGGAATCGCATTCTTTTTAACAGAATTATCGCCTGTTTGGCTAAGAAGACCGCTTGGCATTGCCATTGAATTATTGGCGGCGATTCCAAGTATTGTTTACGGAATGTGGGGCTTATTTGTATTTGCACCGATCTTTGCAGAATATTTCCAAATGCCCGTTTCAGAAGTATTCGCCAGCATTCCAATCTTAAACATCTTCTTCACTGGCCCGGCTTTCGGAATTGGTTTATTGGCTGCAGGTTTTATATTGGCGATCATGATCATTCCGTACATTACATCAGTGATGCGCGATGTATTTGAACAAACGCCAACCTTAATGAAAGAAGCAGCTTACGGCATTGGCTGCACTACATGGGAATGTATTCGCTACATCGTTTTACCTTATACAAAAAATGGTGTGATTGGCGGAATCATGCTTGGCTTAGGGCGCGCATTGGGTGAAACAATGGCGGTAACATTCATCATTGGTAATACATATCAATTGGATAGTTTATCGCTCTTCATGCCGGGGAACAGTATTACATCAGCATTGGCGAATGAGTTTGCAGAAGCGGAAGCAGGATTACATTCAGCAGCCTTGATGGAATTAGGATTAATCTTATTCGTGATTACGTTCATTGTTTTGGCATTATCTAAATTAATGCTATTGCGTTTAAGTCAAAAAGAGGGGAATCGCTAATGAGAGATGAAGCAATGGCAGCTCGTCTACAGGCGAAGCGCCGTTTTAAAAACAGGATCGCTGTGATGATTTCAATGATGGCGGTGATCTTTGGACTTATTTGGTTGGCATGGATTTTATATTCCACAGTCACCAAAGGAATCGGCGGATTATCTTGGTCTGTATTCACAGAAATGACGCCGCCGCCGAATACAGCGGGCGGAGGTTTAGCTAATGCGATGATGGGCAGCTTCTTGATGATTACATTTGCAACATTCATTGGAACGCCATTAGGAATCTTATCGGGCATTTATTTGGCGGAATATGGTCGTAAAAACTGGTTAGCGAGCGTGATTCGATTCATCAATGATGTATTGTTATCAGCGCCATCTATTATTATTGGCTTGTTCGTTTATATGATTATGATTGTGCCAATGGGACATTTCTCAGGTTGGGCAGGGATTGCAGCATTGGCGCTGATTCAGTTACCGATCATTGTGCGCACAACGGAGAATATGCTGTTATTAGTGCCGAATAATTTACGTGAAGCTGCATATGCTCTTGGAACGCCTAGATGGCGAATGATTCTGCGCATTACGCTGAAAGCATCGATTTCTGGCATTGTTACGGGCGTTCTATTAGCGATTGCTCGTATTGCAGGGGAAACAGCACCATTATTATTCACAGCATTGTCGAATCAATTCTGGAGCACAGATTTAAATGCACCGATTGCCAACTTGCCAGTCACAATCTTTAAGTTTGCGATGAGCCCATTTAAAGAATGGCAGGAATTAGCTTGGGCGGGCGTGTTATTGATCACATTATTTGTTCTTTTCTTAAATATCTTGGCGCGTGTTTTGTTCAGCCAGAAAAAAGGGTAAAACCATGACGGAAACCAACATCAATTCTAAAATTGAAGTGAAAAATTTAAACTTTTATTACCAAAAGTTTCATGCTCTGAAAGATATTTCCATCAATATTCAAGAAAATGCAGTCACAGCATTCATTGGTCCATCAGGTTGCGGTAAATCAACGTTATTGCGCACAATGAATAAAATGTATGAGTTATATCCAGAGCAACATGCGGAAGGTGAAATTCTGTTGAATGGACAAAATATTTTAACGGATAAGCGCGATGTTTCATTATTGCGCGCGCAAGTTGGGATGGTTTTCCAGAAACCAACGCCATTTCCAATGTCGATTTATGACAACATTGCTTTTGGTATTAAGCAATTTGAGAAGTTATCCCGCGTGGAAATGGACGAGCGCGTGGAATGGGCATTAACAAAAGCGGCGCTGTGGAACGAAGTGAAAGATAAAATTCATCAAAGCGGAAATAGTTTATCAGGCGGACAGCAGCAGAGATTATGTATTGCGCGTGGCATTGCGATTAAGCCAGAAGTGTTATTACTTGATGAACCTTGTTCGGCGCTTGATCCCATTTCAACTGGGCGAATTGAAGAGTTGATCTGCGAATTAAAATCTACTTATACAGTTGTAATCGTTACGCACAACATGCAACAAGCAGCGCGCTGCTCAGATTACACAGCATTCATGTATTTGGGCGAATTGGTGGAATTTGGTAAAACAGATGATATTTTCACCGCGCCTGTGAAGAAGCAAACAGAAGATTACATCACTGGACGATACGGTTAAGGAGAACACAATGGATTACTTAGGCAAACATATTTCTGGGCAATACGATGTGGATTTGGCACATATTCGTAAAGAAGTGATGACGATGGGCGGATTGGTTGAAAGGCAGTTCAGCGATGCGATTAGCACATTGCTTGTTCATGATGTTGAGCTGGCAGAATTGGTGATCAAAGGCGATCAAAAAGTGAATCAGATGGAAGTGGAAATTGATGAAGCTTGCGTTAAAATCATTGCAAAACGTCAGCCAACGGCCAGTGATTTACGATTGGTGATGGTGATCATAAAAGTAATTTCTGAATTGGAACGAATTGGTGATTCAGCGCGAGCAATTTGTCAGATCGCTAAGCAAGATTTCACATCGGAGCAGCTGAGTTTATTAACGTCGCTTGAATCCATGGGCAATAATGTGGTGAAAATGCTCCATGATGTTTTGGATGCATTTACGCGCATGGATATGGATATGGCATTGAAGGTTTATCAAGAAGATAAACGCATTGCGCAGAATTACGATCTCGTCATTAGGCAAATGATGACGTTCATGATGGAAGATCCTCGCTCAATCCCGAACATATTGATTGCACTCAATTGTGCTCGCTCAATTATGCGCGTGAGTTCACGTTGTCAAAATATCAGTGAATTGATCTTCTATTTCGTGAAAGGGCAGGATTTTCGACACGTTGGCGATGATGTGATTGAGAGTTTATTGGCTGAGAGAAATCAAAAAAATTAATAAAAAAATATTTATTAAAACAATTATGGCAAAACATTAACGCATTTGATTATTATCAATGAGGCTTTCCATCGCTGGGCTATACTGAGCTCAGTAGTTCCTGCATAAAGTTTATTCATAAGGGGGAAAAGATGGGTTGGTTAACAGCGCCAGTATTGTTCAGTTTTGTCGGTGTTGCATTCATTATTGGAATGGCATCGTGGTTTACTTGGTTTTTTATCAGCAAAATGAAAGAACAAGAGCAACAAGAAGCTAAAAAATAATCATTAAATTTATGAAATATTATCAAAATGATTAGTTTTGATAAATTCTAAGCATTTTTGTGCTGCTAAATTAGAGAATATCAGTCCTGTATGGCTAATGGGAATGATGGTGTGATCTGTCATTCCTTTTATTTTTGTTTCATCTATTGTGACTGTTCCATCTGTTGGGATTTTCTTACCAGGCGCAAACAGAACTCGTGCACCGATTGTAGATTTTCCTGCGATAGAACCCAATGAAATATTAGAAAATTGCCATTCATTATTTTCTTTTGGCAATAGAATTTCTAGGCTTTTTCCCACAATGCTATCCAAATGATATTGCTGCATAAACGTTAATATAGAAGCACCTTGCCACGGCGTGCCCATTGAAATAACTTTTTGTACTTTTTGTTCGGGATTTTGTAAAGAAGCGAGAGCTTTTTGTACCAATAATCCACCTAAACTATGGCATATTATAATACTTGGTTCATTGAATGACTCAATGAGTAGTCTCAATTGTTCAGCGCCTTTTTCTGGCGCATCACGTACTGTACGATAAGAAAAAATTGTGTTTGTGTACCCATGCTCTTTTAGGAAATTACGGAGCTTGACCATCACAACGCCTGACATAAATAGCCCATGAACCAGTATGATATTTTTTGCTTGATTATCTTTAGTCATAAAAGCACCGTTAATCGAAAAGAATGTGACATAATATCTAAGGACATTAAAATGTAAATATAATAATGACAAACATTAGTCTTTAAATAAAATAAATTATTGTAAACTTATATTAAGTTAAATTATAATAAAGACCGTGAAGGTTAATTAAATAAATATTACTTAGAATCTTTGGGACAAAAGAATAAGCAAAAAAATTATAAAGAGAGGGCGCAATGAAAACAGATACTGTATATAGATTTGATGAACTGAATGTCGGCGAAAGAGGTGTTTTAACAAGCCATCGACTGTTTTCTCATGGTGATTATTATGATCCTGAGCGGATTCAATTTGGTATATTGCGTTTATTGAATAGCAATTATTATACTGGGCCAGGGCGATTTGGTCAGCAGTATCATAGTGATTTAGAAGTGATTTTAATTCCTTTGACTGGTGCGATTGAATACACAGATAGCAAAGCAAATTGTTGCATTGTTGAGAAGGAAAGCTTCATTATTATCAGCGCAGGATCTGGTATTCATTATGCAATTAATAGTGCATCACCGCGGGAAGAAGTGAATTATTTGAAAATTTGGTTATTACCAAGAAAACGTGGCACAACGCCAAAACATTATCTTCAATCTGTTGATATGGATATGGTGGATAATAATTTTCATTATGTGATTGTACCCGATTCAGTTTCAAGTAATGCTGCGCCAATCAGTCAAGATGTTTGGATGGCAGTAACCCAGATTGATCCTAAAACAAAAATGACATATCACAGAAAAAATTCAGATAATGGTTTGTTTTTACGTGTGTGTTTTGGAGAAATCAAAGTGCGTGGGCATAAATTATCCGAAGGTGATTGTATTGCATTTGATGATAAAAATGATTTAGTGATTGAAGGTTTGAAAAAGAACCGCTTTCTTTTATTAGAGATTCCGATGAACGTTACATTATATGATTCGGAAGAATCGATTACGATTCCTCCGAAAATGTAACACGATTAATTTTCATGCTCCTCTATTTTGCCCGATCTATGATTGGGCTTTTTTTGGCGATTTTGCCACCCACAATGAGAGTAAAATAACAGTAGAGCCAATAGTGAATTCAACAGGCATATCAATGATTCCACCAAATAGGATGTTGATAATAATACCTAATGGAATTAACAAGTTATTCATCACAGATAAAGTTGCAGGAGATACTTTTGTCGCACCTTGTAACCAGAAATATTGTCCAAGGCCAGTTGCTAAGAATCCTACATAGAACAACGACAACAAAGTGCTAGTTTGCACTGTAAATTTCGTTGTGCCCAAGAATAACCACGTTGGAAATACAATGACAAATGCACCTGCAAAGAACCAAAAGAAATTGCGATAATTTTTAGAAGATTTAACTTGTGTACGTTGATAATAAGTTTGACCAAATGCAAAGACAAAGTTAGCAATTTGCATTAAAACAAAGCCAATCACAAAGGATTGTGAAATTGCTTGATAGCGAATAATACCAGCGCCAATTACTGCAAGGAACGCTGCTGCAAATGCGCGCGTTGCGAAACGTTTTTCAAAGAAGCTATGGATCATCACAATATAAATCGGCGTTGTGATGGAGAAGAGCAGAACTTCTATGACTGTAATATATTGAAATGATTGATATAAAAATATATAGGTTAAACCAAATTGGCAAGCGCCACAGATCATGAGTTGTTTAATTTCTTTGCAAGCTGTCTTACGTACAAATGGCAAGAAAATGAGAATGCCGCACATAATACGAATTAATACAGCTAAATAAGGATCAACATAAGGCGAAATGAATAAGCCAATGAGGGAAAATGATAACGACCAAATAATTGATATTAATGATAATTCTAACATACGTAAACTTCAATTTTAAAATAAAGTATACATAATACTGGTGGAGCAGTGAAAAAGCTAATTTTTTGATTGTATCTTGCTATAATTTGCCCTTTGATTCTCGGCAAGACGAACATGGCAGAAAATGCTCAAAAGACAAATAAGAAAGGGCTTTTAGGCTCATTATTCACAATCAGTGCCTTGACGCTTGTTTCGCGCATTTTAGGTTTAATTCGCGACATGGTATTCGCAAGTTATTTTGGTGCAACTGCAATGATGGATGCATTCAATGTTGCTTTTAGAATTCCCAATCTTTTTCGTAGATTTTTTGGTGAAGGTGCATTTAACCAATCATTTGTGCCAGTATTCAGTGAATATTATGAGAAAAAACGTGATCAGTTGCCACTATTCATAGCAGAAGTTTCCGGTTCTTTGGGCATTGTATTATTGGGCATAACTGTTTTAGGTGTATTTTTTGCACCAGAATTGGTGCTGGTATTTGCCAGCGGATTCAAAAGTGATCCTGAAAAATTTGCACTCACAGCTGAATTAGTACGCATCATGATTCCGTATGTATTTTTGATTTGTATGCTGGCGATGTATTCGAGTGTTTTAAATTCTTTAGATCGTTTTGCATTGCCTGCATTATTGCCAAGTTTATTGAATATAGCGTTAATTATTGGTGCATTTTTCAGTGTACAATTTTTACAAATTCCGATTTTGGGTCTGGGATATGCTGTGATCATTGCTGGTGTGATTCAATGCTTCATAGTGATGTACAGTGTTCGCCAACAAAAATTATTAACGCATGTACCAAAAGTTGATTTTGGTGCGCCGGGCGTTAAACAAGTAATTGTATTAATGATTCCTGCATTGATTGGATCATCTAGTAGTCAAATTAATATTTTAATCAATACACAGTTGGCTTCTCGTTTGGAAACAGGAAGCGTAACATGGCTGTATTATTCGGATCGATTGGTTGAGTTTGCTTTGGGCACTGTTGCGGTTGCTTTGGGTACAGTTGTTTTGCCAAAATTATCTCGTTTGAATGCATCGAATGATCAAGAAGGTTTTGAGAAAACAGTGAATTGGGGCATTCGCTTAGCATTAGTTTTAGGGATTCCATCCAGTATTGGTTTAATTTTATTGGCAGAGCCTTTATTGGCATTACTCTTTATGCGCGGTGCGTTTACTTATAATGATGTCTTAATGTCCGCAAAAAGCTTAGTGACATATGGCACAAGCATTGCCGCATATTTCTTAATTAAGATTTTGGCACCTGTTTATTATTCAAGGCAAGATACGAAAACACCATTAAAATTCGGTTTGGTTTCCATTGGTGTAAATATCGTATTGCAGTTCATATTAGTGAAGTATTACGCGCATGCAGGTTTAGCATTATCAACATCTATAGCTGCTTGGGTGAATGCAATATTATTAATGTTAGGCTTACATTATTTAGGTATTTATAGATTAAACCGTTTAATGACAGGGAAATTGTGGGTTGTGATTCCTGCAAATATTTTGCTAGCAGGATTCTTATATTGGGTCAGCCAATATGGTGATTTCTGGATTCATTCATCTTTGTGGTTACGTTTAGTTGGATTAATGGCTGTGGTGATGGTGGCTGTCATTGGTTACTTTGCTTGCTTACAAGTTTTAGGTTTCTCATTGAAACAATTCAGAAAAGTGTCATAAAATCTTTGATCGAAATCAATTTGTAATGTTTTGTATATTTATTATTCCAATGTAAAGTTTTTGATTGTAATTATTATGATAGAAAGTTATGATTGCCACTCTTCCTCGTAGAGGAAGCAAAACAAACAAGATTGGAATAATAATAGTTAAAAACATAATAATAATGAATAGCGCCGAAAGGCGCTTTTTCTTTGTAAGTTTGGCACTGAAATGATATTAAAAATTCATTGCACGGAAAGCTAAAGCTTCAGTTAAATGTGTTGCCTTAATGCTTTCTGATGCTTCTAAATCTGCAATGGTACGCGCAACACGCAAGATGCGATGAAAACTTCGTGGCGATAAATTTAATCGTTTTTGTGCCTTATCCATCAGTTCTAATTCTCTTATGCCTAATGGACAATCTTCATCAATTTCTCGTACCGAGAGTAATGAATTT
Organism: Wohlfahrtiimonas sp.; assembly: GCA_030149965.1. Lineage (GTDB taxonomy): Bacteria > Pseudomonadota > Gammaproteobacteria > Cardiobacteriales > Wohlfahrtiimonadaceae > Wohlfahrtiimonas. The sequence goes on from JASLHB010000093.1 coordinate 16,441, forward strand.
TGCTTGCCACGGCGCTGATTCTGAATATTTCTTGCCGCTACAACTTGCTCTCTCATGCTTGCGGATGATTCACCAAGTTGAGTGGTTTGTAATTCTGATGTTAATAATCTTGGTACTTCCACATGTAAATCAATGCGATCCAAAAATGGCCCTGAAATTTTGTTACGATAACGATTCACAGAATCTGTGCTGCATTGGCAAGCTTTTTCTTTATCACCAAAGAAGCCACAAGCACAAGGATTCATAGCGGCGATTAATTGAAATTGTGCAGGGAATTTGGCTTGAGAAGTTGCACGGGAAATATTAATCACACCTGATTCTAATGGTTCACGCAGTGTTTCTAACACTTTACGATCAAACTCAGGTAATTCATCTAAAAATAAAACGCCATGATGGGCTAATGATATTTCACCGGGGCGAGGATTTGAACCACCACCAACGAGTGCAACAGAAGATGCAGTATGATGTGGCTGGCGAAATGGACGAATACCAAAGTTATCAATGTCAAAGCCTTGATGACTGACAGAAGCAATTGCAGCAGCTTCAATGGCCTCGCTTTGTAACATGTCAGGCAATATTGTCATAAAGCGCGAAGCTAGCATTGTTTTTCCTGTGCCAGGTGGGCCAATGAGTAAAATATTATGCCCACCACTTGCTGCAATTTTAAGAGCACGTTTAGCATAAATTTGCCCTTTAATATCGAGCATATCTAGTGCTGTATGATTGTGTATGACTTCAACTTCTTCAGGTGATTGCAAAGTAGATTTGCCTTCTAAACAGTCCACAACTTCTTTTAAAGAATTGGCGATCAATATGTGTTGGCTATCTAAAAATCCCACTTCATTAGAGCGATCTGCAGGAATGATGATATTTTTAGGATGATTTATGGCAGAAATCACAGTTGGCAGTAATCCACGTATAGCCCGTAAATCACCCGTTAAAGCCAATTCACCAATAAATTCATAATTATTAATTTCTTTGGATTGCAATTGCCCTGATGCAATGAGTACGCCAAGTGCGATGGATAAATCATATCTTCCACCTTCTTTAGGTAAATCAGCTGGTGATAAATTGACAGTGATTTTACGCGCGGGGAATTCATAACCTGAATTAATGATGGCAGCGCGTACGCGATCTTTACTTTCTTTCACTGCGGTTTCTGGCATACCAACGATATTAAAAGCAGGTAATCCATTACTGATATGAGTTTCAACGCGGACAATTTCAGAAATTAAAGCTTTTTGTGCTCGTGTATATAAAACAGATAAACTCATATTTCACCTTGGATTTATTGTTAGTAAATGTAAATTTAACACGCTGATGAAATATGAATTATTAAAAATTTAAAACATTAAATTAACGACCTGCCATAATCTCAGATTCTGCCAATGTTGCAATTTCAATGCCTTTCATTGGTTTGCCTAAGTTGCGAGAGAGTTTTGCTAATAGATCAAAGTCTTCATAGTTAGCCACAGCTTGTACGATTGCTTTAGCGAATAATTCAGGGTTTTCTGATTTGAAAATGCCAGAGCCAACGAATACACCATCTGCACCCAATAACATCATCAATACAGCATCTGCTGGTGTTGCAACGCCGCCTGCTGCGTAGTTCACAACTGGTAAACGACCTGCTTTTTTGATCTCTTTGATTAATTCATAAGGCGCTGCGATATCGCGTGCATAAACCATCAATTCATCGTCTGATTTTGTGGTCAATAAACGAATTTCTTCATTCACTTGGCGCATATGGCGCACAGCTTCAACGATATTGCCTGTACCAGGTTCACCTTTTGTGCGAAGCATTTGTGTGCCTTCTCCAATGCGGCGAAGTGCTTCACCCAAGTTACGGCAGCCACATACGAATGGCACGTTGTAATCACTTTTCAACAAGTGATAAACATCATCCGCTGGCGTTAATACTTCACTTTCATCAATGTAATCAATGCCAATTGTTTCTAAAATGCGTGCTTCTGCAATATGCCCAATGCGTACTTTCGCCATCACAGGAATCGAAACAGATGCTTTGATGGCATGAATCAATTCAGGATCAGTCATGCGAGCAACGCCACCTTCCTTACGAATATCCGATGGAACACGCTCCAAAGCCATAACTGCAACAGCACCTGCTGCTTCGGCAATTTTAGCTTCTTCTACATTCACAACATCCATGATTACGCCGCGCTTTGGCATTTCTACAAATTTAGTCATTTCCATATCCTCGTTGGTTTTAATGATTAACAGAGCATGTAGACTAACAAAGGAAATTTATGTGAAATAGATCCAATTGGTTGCTTTTTATACCGTCCACTTTTATTGTATTTCTTCTGCTATGATTAGTGGGAATTGAGGAAATGGATTGCGATGTTTAACATTCAAAAGCAAAGTGGTAAACCACTGTATCAACAGATCATTGAAGGCATTGAAGCTGCGATTATTTCAGGTGAGTTATCGCCGGGTGAGCGTTTGCCTTCAGAGCGCGATTTGAGCATTTGGCTCAATGTGAATCGTTCTACGGTGATTCGTGCTTTAGATGAGTTGGCCGAGCGTAATATTATCATTAAAAAGCTGGGCTCGGGCACTTATGTGAATGATCAAAAGTGGGGATTATTGACCTATCCATCTTTCAATTGGCGCAATAATATTGTGGATAGCTATCAGCAATTGCCATCATTTCAGCCAACTTCTACGCAAAGTAATTATGATTTACGCAACGGTGATTTGCCGATTGATCTCTATCCATTACTCAAATTACCTGAATGGGATTGGCAATCATTGATCTTGGCAGAGCAACAAGATAATGCACAATTGGGCATTTTATCGTTACGAGAATCTGTTCAGCAATATCTCAAAACGCGATTTAATTTCACTGTGCCTGTCGAGCAAATCATGATTACATCAGGTGCTCAGCAAGCAATTTCTCTGATTGCTTTAGGCTTATTAAAACCGGGCGATGCAATTGGGATTGAGCAGCCATCTTATTTCTATGCATTGCCGATCTTTCAATCTGTGGGTTTACGGATTTATGGTGTTCCTGTGGATCAACATGGTTTATCCATTGAGCGTTTGGATGAATTAGTGCATAAGCATTCGTTAAAAATGTTGTTTGTGAATCCTAATTTCCAGAATCCTACAGGTTCAGTGATGCCGATGAACCGCAAAAAAGCTTTGATGGATTTTTGCCGACGTAAGAATTTACCGATCGTGGAAGATGATGCTTATAGCCAATTGTCTTTTTATTCCACGATTGATACGACCCCCATTAAGCAATTGGATATCGAAGGACAGACGATTTATATTGGTTCACTGTCCAAATATCTCGGGAAATCCATCCGCATTGGTTGGATGATAGCGCCTGAATCTGTGGTGAATCATTTGGCGAATATTCGTCAGAAGCTTGATTCGGGTTTGAGTGCGTTGCCACAAGTGATGGCGGAGTATTATCTGAATCATTATGCATTCACGCATGAGGAATATTTACGTAAAGAATTACATCAGCGTGCACAAAACTGTGTGCAATGGCTGAAAGAAACTTTGCCACGTGATTATCAATTTGATCTGCCATTGGGCGGATTTCATCTATATTTAACCCATAAAAATGCCACGAAAAATATCATTGATTCGTTGGCTTCTATGAATATTTTAGCGTTATCTTGCGAATATTTTGGTGATAAAAAGCTCCAAAATAGCGCAAGATTGAGCTTCACACATTTTACCAATGAATCTTGAGGAAATTATGAGTCAAAAGAGTTTTGATCAGTATGCAGAGAAATACGATAGCTGGTTTTTAGAGAATGAAAACGTGCTGTTATCAGAAGTGAAATTAGTGGCCAAAACTTTAGAAGGTTGCCAAAATATTTTCTCAGTGGGTTGTGGCAGCGGTTTATTTGAATCAATCTTGCGTAAAGATTATGGTATTGAGATCAATGAAGGTTTAGAGCCTTCTAAAGATATGGCAGAAATCGCACAAAAGCGTGGCATTAATGTGACGATCTCTACATCTGAAGATTTTGATTACGCAGGTAAAAAATATGACACGATCATTTATAACGGTTGTCCGGGTTACATCACAGATTTAGCAAAAGCGTTGAAAAATAGCTTCGATGCTTTGAATGTTGGTGGCAAATTGATTGTGATCGATATCCCAAAAGAGAGCGGATATGGGCTTTTGTATAACTTGGCAAAAGCTGTGAAATCTTGGGATCATCCATTATTGAAAGATGTTTATCCTCGCAATCCTTATCCGATTGAATTGGTGGATCAAGCCAATTGGCGTACAACGGGCGAAAAGATTGAAACTATGAAAAAGATTGGTTTAACAGATTTCGAATTTTACCAAACATTGGTAGCGCATCCTGTCTATTCCAATGACAAAGCAGAAGAGCCAATCGAAGGTTACGATAAAGGCGATTATGTCGCAATTTGTGCTTATAAAAGGTAATTAACATGCAGCATAATCAACAAGGTTGGAGTGAAGCTGCATGGCAGAAGCATTTGCCAATTTATGAAAAAACTCAGCAATTGCCATTCATTCAAGAGCTGATCACAGGGCGATTGAATGCGGATAGCTTTATGTTTTACATTGAGCAAGATGCGTTGTATTTACAAGCATTCACAAAGCTATTGCGCACAATGGCGGAGCGCATTCCTGAGCCTAAATATCAGCAATATTTTCGTGATTTTGTGGAAGAAAATATGGCAGCAGAGCAAGGCTTGCATGATATTTATTTAGAGCGAGATTTGGCTGATATTGAACCGACAGAAACTTGCCAAGGTTTCATTGAGTTCAATGAAGAGCTTGCAACTTTGCCGATTGAATTAGCAGTTGCAGGTATGTTGCCGTGCTTTATTGTGTATCAGCAACTGGGCATTTATATTTATGCTCAACATGTTCGTGAGCATAATATGTACGTTGATTGGATTGATATGTATGCAGGGATTGAGCATTCAGAATCTGTGCGTAAACTTCGTGAAGTTTGTGATCATTATGGTGATCAAGCTTTGGATTTTATCCGTAATCGAATGGATGAATACTATGAAGAAGGTTGCTTGTGGGATCAGAAATTCTGGCAAAGTTGTTATGAGATGAAATAAATGTAATACATAAATCATTAATGAAAACAGTTTATTAAGTATTATGTAAACTTAAATATAATTTAATGGATTGACATAAGGCGCTGCCGCGTTACAATTTTATCTGTTTTTAATTAAGGCAGAATGAAATGGCAATGATGCAGCGCTTTTTTGTAACAGGCACAGATACAGAAATTGGTAAAACAAGAATTACCGCGGGATTATTAGAAAAAGCAGGGCAATTGGGTTTGCAATCTTTGGGGATTAAACCTGTGGCAAGTGGCAGCGAAACTACAAAAGATGGACTTCGCAATGAAGATGCATTGGCGCACCAGAAAGCTTCTACCTATCCATGTGATTATGATGTGATTAATCCATTTTGCTTTGCGCCTGCGATTGCGCCGCACATTGTGGCAGAAGAAGAGAATGTTGAATTGACCGTAGATTCAATCAATGAAGCATTGAAACCTGCATTATCACAATCAGCTGACTTTGTATTAATCGAAGGCGCTGGCGGTTGGCATACGCCGCTCAATCAACATGAATGTTATTCAGATTGGGTGAAATCAGCAGAACTGCCTGTGATTTTAGTTGTGGGCGTAAAATTAGGTGCAATTAATCACGCACTTTTAACACAAGAATCTATAAAAAATTCGGGCTTACAATTAGCAGGTTGGGTTGCTAATTGTGTAGATCCAAATATGCCATTTCAGCAAGAAAATATCGAATACTTAAAAGCGCATATGCAAGCGCCTTGCTTGGGCGTTGTGCCATTTTTAGCGGAAGGCGATAGCGCTTCTGCCCATTTATCATTACCGACAGAATAAGAGAATAGAAATGACCGAAAATCAAAAATGGATGCAACGTGATTTATCCGTTGTTTGGCATCCTTGTACACAAATGAAAGATCATGAAACTTATCCGCTCATTCCGATTAAACGCGGAGAAGGGATTTGGTTATATGACTTTGATGACAATAAGTATTTGGATGGCATCAGCTCTTGGTGGGTGAATGTTTTTGGTCATGCGAATCCAAAGATTAATCAAGCAGTAAAAGATCAGTTAGATCAGCTAGAGCATGTGATTATGGCGGGCTTTACTCACAAGCCGATGATTGAATTATCAGAAGAATTAGTGCGCATTACGAAAGACGGTTTAGATTATTGCTTCTATGCAGATAATGGTTCTTCGTGCATTGAATCAGCGCTGAAAATGAGCATGCATTATTGGCGCAATATTGGTGAGCCGACTAAAAATAAATTTGTTACTTTCACCAATAGTTATCATGGCGAAACAGTAGGTGCAATGTCTGTGGGTGATGCGCCTTTATATACGCAAAGCTATAAATCTATGTTGTTTGATACGTTTAAAGTGACGGCGCCGGATCTGTATTACAAAGCAGAAGATGAAACGGTTGAAGCTTATACCTTGAAGATGTTTGCAGAGATGGAAGAATTAATCCACAAAAATCATCACGAAATTGCTGCCGTCATCATTGAACCTTTAGTGCAATGTGCGGGCGGCATGCGCATGCATTCACCATTGTATTTAACTAAGTTGCGTGAAGTCTGTGATCAGTACAATGTCCACATTATTTTGGATGAAATTGCTGTTGGATTCGGCCGAACAGGCACAATGTTTGCCCATGAACAAGCGAATATGGTGCCAGATTTCCTATGTTTATCCAAAGCATTAACTGGCGGATATTTACCGATGTCGGTTTGTATGACGAGCAAGAAAGTTTACGATGCGTTTTATCGTGAATATAATCCTGAATCAGTATTTTTACATTCTCACAGTTACACAGGCAATGCTTTAGCTTGTAGCGCTGCATTGGCGACGTTATCTATTTTTAGAGAAGATAATGTGATTGAGAATAACCAAAAATTGATCCAAGCTTTTGCCAAACATACAGCGCCCTTAAAGGATCACCCAAATGTGGCAGAAGTTCGCCAACAAGGGATGATTACGGCGATTGAAGTTGTGAAGAATAAGGCAACGAGAGAATCATTCCCATGGGAGAGCCGCATTGGTTTGAAGATGTTTGATTATGCAATGAAAAAAGGATTATTGATCCGCCCACTCGGCGGAATCGTGTATTTCAATACGCCATACATCGTGACGGAAAAAGACATTGAATGGATGGTGAATATCGCCAGCGATGCGATTGATTATGGTTTGAAGAATGTTTAATTAATCATTAATTAAATGGATTATTAAGAAAGCCGCTGAAAAGCGGCTTTATATTGAATATTTACTTACGAATCAAATAACGAATCGTTGGGCCGTGTTGCTCGATGGCTAAGACTTCATAGCCATGATTTTTGGCATCGATGGGAATGTTATTGATGGATTGTGGGCAATCGCTGATGACTTCTAAGATATCGCCATCATTTAATTGTGGCATCACTTCTAATGTCGCAACTGCAGGATAAGGGCAAGGTTCGCCCACCATATCTAAACGTAATGTTGGGATGATTGAATCAATGTCGATTTTATGATCTGTGCTCATGATATTTTCCTTTAATTATGAAACAATGTTCATTGGACGTTGTGCTTGTGTAGCTGCAGCTTGCTGTGTTTGTTGGCGTTTTTTAAAGAAGCGACGTTCCCACCATAAAACCAAACCAAGGGCGAGCATCATTAATGCATAGTTGATCACTAAACCACCATAAGGGCCAGCAACCTTTAATAAATTGATCTTATCGAAATCAGCCACCAAGAAAGGCGATAAATCATCCCAATAGTAAGCCAATACCGTTGAACCAATGATGTTACCTAAACCTACCCACCAATAATGCACTTGACCTTCCACCGCACGATACATCCAACCTGTTTCACAGCCGCCTGCAAGTACAATACCAAAACCAAATAATAAGCCGCCTAAGAGCGCATTCGGTGCTGCCCAATAAATTTTAGGGACAATGCCAGCTTCGATGAATGCAAATGTGCCAAGCGTACTCACAATCATACCGATGATGATGGCTTTGGCCATATGTGTTCTACCGGTGATCCATAAGTCACGGAAGGCAGAAGTAAAGCAGATTTGCGCACGCTCAATGAGTAAACCAAAGGATGTACCAAATAATAGCGCGATCCCAAATAATGGTTTAATGAAGAGTAAGACAACGCCTGTCATTGCCAATGCTGCAAAAACGATCGAACCCAAGATAAAGCGATTGCGTACTTGATTAGGATTTTGCTTTAAAGGTGCTTGAGCCGTCACTTTTTGTACTTTAAGTGGAATACGGAAGATCGGATGCAATGCAACTTTAGCACCAAAGTAAGAACCAATTCCTGTGGTAATGGCAAAGAACCAAGCATGAAGGGAGAACTGAGGAATCCCCGTAAAGAATGCCGCTAAGTTACAGCCCATTGCTAAACGTGCACCAAAGCCCGCGATAATTCCGCCCACTAAAGCTTGGAAAATACGAATTTTATGTGGGGAATTACGGTATTTGATGTTGTTAGCCCAAAGCGCAGCAGCAATACAGCCACCAAACATGCCAATTAATAATAAACCATCTGTACGATCTAAAGGGGATCCTTGAAAGCCGATCATTTTAAAGTAAGTCCAATCGCTTGGATCAACGCCAACGGCTTGTAGAATGTGTCCGCCCCAACGAGTGAATTCGCCAGTGACCGCCCATAATGTACCAGTAATCCCAAAGTAATAGGTGGCAAGGATACCAGCTGCAATGACAGCGGCAACGGGATTCCAAAATTGAATCAGATATTTTTGCTTAAATGTGTACCAAGTTGTCATTTCTAACACTTTCCTTTTTTTGAGGTCGACAAAAGAAGGGTGTTAAAAAATTATCATCACCATAGAATCAAACAATCAACACCCAAGCCTATCTCTAACCTAGAGATTCTATGAGTGCGTCACTGGAATAAGAAGCGAGTGATTGTCATATTGAATGCGAAATCCTGATGAATTATTCAATTTAAAATTAATGTGGATTATAGAATAGTCTATTTTTTTAGTTAATTACTATAATTCGGGTATTTTTATTGCATTGTCCTATTACAAATAAGTGAAAAAAATATACACTATATGTCCCGTATTAAGGAGGCAACATGCATGTTTTAGAAACGGTAGTGAGTACCGTTAATGGTATCCTTTGGAACCATATTTTAATTTTCTTACTCGTTGGTGTAGGAATCTTTTTCACAGTACGTTTAAAATTTATTCAGGTGCGAGGGTTTATCTCGGGGATGAAGATGTTCTTTTCGGGCGTTTCGTTAAAAGGCGAAAAAGCAGGGAAGAGCGGAATGAGCTCATTTCAGGCAGTTGCAACCGCGATTGCAGGGCAAGTGGGGACAGGGAATTTAGCAGGGCCAGCGACAGCAATTATGCTAGGCGGACCGGGCGCAATATTTTGGATTTGGATTTCATCCTTTTTAGGGATGGCAACAATCTACGCAGAAGCAGTTCTCGCAATTCACTTTAAAACGAAAGATAAGAACGGTCAGGTTGTAGGCGGTCCAGCATACTATATTGAACGTGGATTGGGCATGAAATGGCTCGCGGTGATCTTTGCAGTATTGATCATTATGGCTTTAGGTTTGATTGGTAACATGGTGCAAAGTAACTCCATCGTTGAAGCTTTCAATAACTCATTCAATATTCCTGCTTGGTTAATGGGCGCATTATTGGCGTTGGTAACAGGGCTTGTGATCATGGGCGGGATTAAGAACATTGCATCGGTTGTGGAAAAATTAATCCCAATCATGGCTTTATTCTATTTGTTAGGCGTTGCGGTTATTTTAACGATTAACTCAGAATATTTATGGGAAGCTTGTAGAGTGATTTTCATTGCTGCGTTTAACCCTGAAGCTGTATTGGGCGCTGGCGCTGGTATTGCGATTCAGCAAGCAGCTCGTTTTGGTATTGCGCGTGGTTTATTCTCGAATGAAGCTGGTATGGGTTCTACGCCGCATGCACATGCAGTTGCGAGAGATACAAATCCTGAGCAACAAGCATTCTTAGCAATGATGGGCGTTTTTATCGTTTGTACAATTGTGACATTGACAGGTTTTGTGATCATCACATCAGGCTTGAGAGAATGGTATTCGTTAGGATTTACGCTGCAAGATGGTAATTTTTTATCCGTTTATAAAAACATGGAAAGTATCGTCATTACGCAACATGCTTATCAATCTGTATTTGGTGATTTTGGTGGATATTTTGTGAGTATTGCATTGTTATGCTTTGCATTCTCGACAATCATTGGTTGGTATTATTACGCTGAAACCAATGTGCGCTATTTATTTAATTCTTCGATCGCGATTCGAATCTTCCAAGTTTTGGTGGTTTGTTTTATTTTATTAGCAGCATTCTTTAAAGTTGGATTAGTTTGGGATATGTCAGACATGTTTAATGGTTTGATGGTATTGCCTAACATTTTAGGTTTGATTTTGTTATCCTCAATTGTGGTTAAAATCACTAAAAATGCAGGGAATAAAAATAATGAACCAAGCAGCGACAGAGAAGATTGATGAATATCTCAAAGAGTTAGATGATTTAAATGCTCGAGAGGATTTATCTGAAGAAGCAAAAGATGAAAAGAGCGAAGCAATTTTGAATGATATTCAAAAGGTAATGGCAGAAGAGAGAAAACAGTTGGAAGCAATGATTGCAGAATCTCAATCATCGAATAAAAAGCGATTGATCCAAACTTTATTTAATTTGTTATTGCTGCTTTGTATTATTGGATTTTTTGTTTATGTGATATTTTTTCAGCGTTAAATGTTCAATAAAGGCTGAGTTTGATATTTTATCGGCTCAGTCTTTTTTTGTGCCTTTGTAATTTCCCTTCATGATTAGGATGCTTTATGTCGCGCCTTACTATTATTTTATTAACTGCTTTAACGCCCATTATGTGGGGCTCGACTTACATCGTCACCACGGAATTATTGCCCGCAAATCATCCTTTTCTAGCAGCATTGTTAAGAATCTTACCGGCAGGGATCATATTGATCGCTTGCACGCGCGTATTACCAAAAGGCTTGGATTGGATAAAGATTGCAATCTTAGGGATTTTAAACATGGGCTTTTTCCAAGCCATGTTATTCATTGCAGCGTATCGCTTGCCGGGCGGTTTGGCTGCCATTTTAGGGGCAATTCAGCCCATGATTGTGATGGTTTTGATGTCTGTGATTGCCAAAGCGCAATTGCCTAAATCCGCATGGATTGCTGCGTTATGTGGCTTAATCGGCATGGTCTTGATGCTGTATTCACCGAATATGACGGTGGATTTTGTGGGCGTAATCGCTGCTCTAGCAGGTGCTTTATCCATGGCATTTGGCGTATTCTTCAGTCGTTATTGGAAAGTGAATTTACCGCTTTTTGCCTTTACGGGTTGGCAGCTCTTTTTTGCAGGATTATTCCTATTGCCAATCTTTTTAATGACAGAAAGCTGGCCGGTTATGAGCCTTAAGAATGTGCTGGGTTATAGCTATTTATGTCTATTTGGTGCGTTATTGGCATATGTTTTATGGTTTCAGGGGATTAAGCAATTATCACCTGCGATCGTTTCTACTTTAGGCTTATTAAGCCCTGTTGCCGCTTTCTTTTTAGGTTGGATCTTTTTAGATCAGAAATTATCTGTGATGTCCTTGATTGGCTTTGTGGTGATTTTAACCTCCATCTTTGTGGTCCAGCGTTCTTTGAGTCGACCTGTAAAATTGGAAAAATAAAAAAAGCGCCGGATGGCGCTTTTAAAGTTGTGTGATATGCGATGGCGATTAAGAAATCTTCGCACCTGGTTTTAATTCACTTAACGTCGTCAAGAGCGCTAAATCACCCTCGATCGATGCAGAAAGAATCATGCCTTCGCTCACGCCAAAACGCATTTTACGAGGTGCTAAGTTAGCCACAACGATCACGTATTTGCCAACAAGCAATTGTGGTTCACCATAAGCAGAGCGAATACCAGAGAAGATATTGCGTGGTTTTTCTTCGCCTAAGTCGACAGAGAATGCCAATAACTTATCTGAACCTTCCACAAAGTCACAGCTCAATACTTTACCGAGTCTTAAATCTACTTTAGAGAAATCATCGATGTTGATGCAGCCTTCAGGCACAACAACTTCTTGTTTCTTCTTCTCTTTTTTCTCAGCTTTTTCTACTTTTTTAGCAGGTTCAGCCACTTTTAAAGAGTCTTTGTTTTTCTCAACCATTTGCTCTAATTGCTTTAACTCAACACGCTTCATTAAATGCTCATAAGTGTTGATGGTTGCGTTTTCAAGTGTCTTCGCATCCGCATCAAAGGATGACAAGTCGCTATTTAAGTACGCACCGATGCTTTTCACTGTTTCTGGCAAAATAGGGAAGAGGTAGATGCTTAATAATCTGAATGCTTCTAAGTAGCTTGTGCAAAGGGCTTGTAAACGAGCGTGCTGTGCTTCATCTTTGGCCAATTCCCAAGGCTTAGTGGTATCAAAGTGTTCATTCACAAGATCACAACCACGAGCAACATCACGCATTGCTGCAGCAAAGTTACGGTCTTCATAATGGCCGATGATGCTTGCTTTTAAGCCGCGAATCGTTGCCAATAATTCAGTGGTTTCTTCTGAAAATGTGCTGAGCTTATTATCAAAGATGTTAGAAACGAATTTACTAGTACGTGATGCGATGTTCACGAATTTACCCACTAAGTCTGAGTTCACACGGTTCACTAAATCTTCCATGTTTAAATCAAGATCATCAATTGCGCCAGATGATTTAGCGGCAAAGTAATAACGCAACCATTCTGGATTTAATTTTTCATCTAAATATGAACGAGCTGTGATGAACGTACCACGAGATTTACTCATTTTAGCGCCGTTAACAGTGATGAAACCGTTCACTGCATATTGTGATGGTAAACGGTAACCCGAGAAGTTCAACATCGCAGGCCAGAATAATGTATGGAAGTACATGATATCTTTACCGATGAAGTGAACCATTTCAGTGCCTGCTTTATCTGCAGCTTCACGCTCGATGTAATCGGCAAGATTGATTTCAGGATGACGCTCTACATAATTTGCTAAAGATGCTAAGTAACCCACAGGCGCATCCAACCAAACGTAGAAATATTTATTCGGTGCATTCGGGATCGGGAAGCCAAAGTAAGGCGCATCACGAGAGATATCCCAGTCAGATAATTTGTTCTCTTCATCTGTACCGAGCCACTCTTTCATTTTGTTGGCAGCTTCTGGTTGTAAGCGGTCACTGTTCGCTAAGAATTCACGAAGGAAGTTCACACAGCGATCATCTGATAATTTAAAGAAGAAGTGTTCAGAACCTTTCATTACAGGCGTTTTACCTGAAACAACAGAGAATGGATTGATCAATTCTGTTGGATGATAAACACCACCACACGCTTCACAGTTATCGCCGTATTGATCTTGTGCATGGCACTTAGGACATTCACCTTTAATGAAACGATCTGGGAGGAACATTTGCTTTTCTTCATCGAAGAACTGCTGAATCTCACGCGTTTCGATCAAACCTGCTGCATGCAGTTTAAGATAGATGTCTTCAACCAATTTGCGGTTTTCTTCGCTGTTAGTTGTGTAATAGTTATCGAACTCGATATTGAAATCTGTGAAATCTTCTAAGTGCGCTTTTTGTGCTTTCGCGATCAATTCTTCAGGTGTAATGCCTAAGTTTTGAGCGCGGATCATGATTGGCGTACCATGTGCATCATCCGCACAGATAAAATGTACATCAGAACCACACATTCGGTGGAAACGCGCCCAGATATCACCTTGGATATAACCCAATAAATGACCTAAGTGAATATCTCCATTAGCATAAGGCAGTGCATTGGTAATGAATAACTTGCGTTTCTCGATCGACATGTTGTTTGGCTCTCAATTGAAAAATAAAACGAATCAAATAGTGTAGCACGCTACACGACTTATATTAACAGGCTTTTAAAAGTACGATGGCTTGGGCGGCGATCCCTTCTTCACGACCAACAAATCCCATTTTTTCCATCGTGGTTGCTTTTACATTCACATCATCTTCGTGCATATTTAAAGCATTGGCAATGTTCTGTGCCATTTTCTCTTTGTACGGCATCAGCTTTGGATTTTCCGCCATGATGGTGATGTCGATATTGCCGATCATCCAGCCTTTTGTTTGTACCTTTTCATAGGCTTTTTGTAATAAGACAACGCTGTCGGCATTTTTATAAGCAGGATCCGTATCCGGGAATAATGTGCCAATATCGCCACATTTAGCAGCACCCAAAATTGCATCTGTGAGTGCATGGAGCACCACATCACCATCTGAATGGGCTAAGAATGCTTTGGTATAAGGGATTCTTTCACCCGCTAAAATAACATGATCACCTTCTTTAAAGGTGTGTACATCAAATCCAATGCCTACTCGCATAATTGTCTCTCTTGTAATAAAAAACGCATTAAGCGTAAATCTGTGGGATGAGTGATTTTAAAATTGTGAGGATAACCCTTATAGATATAAGGACTATAACCTAAAGCTTCAACTGCGGATGCTTCATCGGTAATGGCTAAATCATTGTTGAGCGCTGTTTCATACGCTTTATAAAGCACGCCATATTTAAACATCTGTGGCGTTTGTGCTAAATAGATGGTGCTGCGATCAATGGTTTTAGTAATCAGATTATGATCCACTTGTTTGACTGTATCAATGGCCGCCGTTGCCATAATGCCACCGATGGACTCTTGCTCATAAGTCACTTCAGCAATGAATAATTCAAGCTCTTCTCGGGTTAAACCCGGGCGCGCTGCATCGTGCACAATCACCCAATCATCTTCCATTGCAATATCAGATAAAGCTTTTAAGCCCATAAATACTGTATCGCTACGAGTTTCACCTGCTTTATAAACAGTTAAATTTTTCTGATTAATTGGTAGATCATGGAAATAAGCATCTGATTCGGAAATGCCAAGCGCGCCATGTTTGATTTCAGTTGCTTGAACCAACAAACTTAAGGTTTGTTCTAGCACTGTTATATTGTCATTTAATGTCAGGTATTGCTTTGGGCGATCCGCCTGCATGCGTGCGCCAACGCCACCTGCCGGTATGATAAAAAAGATACTTGCCATGATATTTATTAATAATAAAATGTCTATTTTATCGCATTCATTAATAGAGTGTTATGATTAATCTTATGAGCAGTATAAAAGACGTTTTTCACTGCTAATATAAACAAAATTGACCAACCATAGAGGGAAAGCTATGAGTAATGAATATAAACATGTATTGGTAGCAATCGATCATTCAGATGATTCAGAGAAAATTGTAAAACAAGCGATTGTTGTGGCTCAGCGTAACCACGCAAAAATCACATTATTACATGTATTAGAAGACATCAATATTGCGTTAGGTTATGAATTAATGCCGATCATTTCAGAGCAATCAGATTCGGAAATTGTGAGCGAAGCTAAGAAGAATGCGCGTGCATTGGCGGATCGTTTAGGCATTCCTGATGCTGATACACATGTTGTTTCTGCATTCTCAACGAAAGAAGGCATCATCAAAACAGCTGAATCGTTACAGGTTGAATTGGTAGTTGTTGGCGCACATACAAGACAAGGTTTAGCATTACTTTTGGGTTCAACATCAGGTTCGATCATCAACGATTCACCATGTGATATTTTGGTTGTAAAAGTATAGTTTTTTTCTTTAATTTTTAGACAGCAAAAAATTGATTATAGTCATTAATGTTTGACAACATGGTTGTCAAACATTAACATGTCCGGTCTTGTTTCAGTATTTATGTAAGATGATGGCAAACCGTTTCGATATAATTCATGAGTTTTATACTTATTATTTTAAAGCAAAGACCAATCTAATGAAGATCAACCAAGCGTTGATTGAACCTACGGGATTGAGTTTTCCCTCATGGCAATTAGTGATCCACATTGCTACACATGAAAAAGATAAACAGCAAGGGATGACAATGGCTGAATTGGCGGCAGATTTGTTGATCACCCGCCAAGCAGTTCAAAAGCACATGAAATCTTTATTAGAGGAAGGTTTTATTTGTATCAAAGAGAATAATCAAGATAAGCGTTCGCCTCATTATTGCTTATCTTTGCAGGGAGAAGATCTCTGCCAAAGTGTGTTGGAAAATATTTACGGTGAGTGGATGCTCGATAGCATGAAAGAGTTTAGCCTTGAAGAAATTGAAAGTGCTAAGAAAATCTTAATTCACTTGACCCAGCTTTAGTATTATTTTGATCGAGACTTTAAATATGATGAAAAAAATGTTGTTTAAGAGTAAATGGGCAGTGGTTATTGCATCTGCTTTAGCGTTATCAGGCTGTTTTGAAGGTGATAAACCTGCGGCAGCTGGTGGAATGCCATCTGTTTCAGTTGTTGCGCTAACAATGCAACCACAAGATGTATTGATTAAGGCTGAATTGCCAGGCAGAACAAAGGCTTCTAAAATTGCTGAAGTTCGTCCTCAAGTGGGTGGAATTATTTTAGAGCGTAACTTTGTTGAAGGTTCGTATGTTGAAGAAGGCATAACGCTTTATCAAATTGATCCTGCAACTTATGATGCAGCATTGCAGCAAGCTGAAGCTAGTTTATCTCGTGCAGAAGCAAATCAATTTGCTGCAGCTGAAAAAGCAAAGAGAATCAATGCATTAGCA
Source organism: Wohlfahrtiimonas sp. (assembly GCA_030149965.1). Classification (GTDB taxonomy): domain Bacteria; phylum Pseudomonadota; class Gammaproteobacteria; order Cardiobacteriales; family Wohlfahrtiimonadaceae; genus Wohlfahrtiimonas. The sequence goes on from JASLHB010000093.1 coordinate 33,148, forward strand.
TCTTCAAAAGCTGTCAGTAAACAAGATGTAGATGATGCCAACTCATTATTGATCCAAGCAAATGCTCAAGTTATGGCGGCAAAAGCTGAAGTGAATACTGCGGAAATCAGTTTGCGTTACACAAAAATGTTAGCGCCAATTAGCGGTCAAATAGGCCGTTCTAACTATACGCAAGGTGCGTTAGTTGCAGCTGGTCAGCCAACAGAAATGGCAGTGATTCAACAAAATGATCCAATGCGCGTAGATATTACTTATTCTGCAAAAGATTTCTCTAATATGCAGCAAAAATTCCGCAATGGCACGTTAGTGAATCCAGTGCCAGGTGCAATTGATGATAATAATTTTACCGTGAATTTAATCATGGATGATGGCTCAATTTATCCTGAAGAAGGTAAAGTGAAATTCTCTGATCGTACAGTGGATCCAACAACAGGCTCTATCTTAATTCAAGCAGAATTCCCAAACAAAGAGCAGATCATTTTACCAGGAATGTTTGTGCGCGCAATTGTCGAACAAGGTGTTCAGAAGGATGCGATTCAGGTTCCTCAAAAAGCTATTTTTCGTGATCCTAAAGGACAAGTTTTTGTTATTCTTGCGAATAAAGATGATGTTGCTGAAATTCGTCCTGTGAGTATTGAGCAGTCAAATGGTAATAATTGGTTGATTTCAAAAGGACTACAAGCAGGTGATCGCGTTATTGTGGAAGGCATTCAACAAGTACAGAGTATGCTTCGCAGAGTTGAAAAAGTTCCTTTAAAAGTTTCTACACCAGAAGAGCAGACTAAAGGTTAATTCAGGATTTTTAAAAGGAAAATATAATGGCTCGCTTTTTTATTGATCGACCTATTTTTGCGTGGGTAATTGCGATCTTAACGATGTTCTTAGGAATATTATCGTTACAATCGTTGCCTGTATCGCAATATCCAGAGATTGCACCACCTCAAGTTTCTATTTCTGGTGTTTATCCTGGCGCAAATGCAACCACTATTGAAAATAGTGTGACACAGGTGATTGAGCAAAACTTATCAGGTTTGGATGGCTTTAGATACATGAGCTCATCGAGTACAAGCCAAGGTAGTTTTCAAATCACGTTGACGTTTAATCAAGGGATTGATCCTGATATGGCTCAGGTTCAGGTGCAGAATAAGATTCAAACTGCGTTATCAACATTACCTGAAGATGTACAAAGACAAGGTATTACAGTAGAAAAATCATCAGGTTCTTTCTTTATGGTGGTGAGTTTCTATTCAACGGATGGAAAATACAGTAATGCTGATATTGGTGATTTCATCAATACGAATATCAAAGATACTATTAGCCGAATTCAAGGTTTGGGAAGTATTCAATTCTTCGGATCGGGTTATGCAATGCGCGTTTGGTTAGATCCATATTTATTGAATAAATATGGCATGACGCCAATGGATGTAATGGGCGCAATCAAGGAACAAAATACTCAAGTTGCATTTGGCCAAATGGGTGCAATGCCAACAAAAAATGGTCAGCAAATTAACTTTACGATCACGGCACAAACGCAATTAGAAACAGTTGATCAATTTGAAGACATTCAATTGCGTGTAAATGAAGATGGTAGTCAAGTGCGTTTAGCTGATGTGGCTCGTGTTGAGTTGACAGCAGAATCTTCAGCATTTGAAGCTAAATATAACAACATGTCATCTTCTGCATTGGGCTTGAGTTTGGCATCTGGTGCGAATGCTTTGGATACAGCAAATAATGTGAAATCAACATTGAAAGAATTGTCAGTGTTATTACCAGAAGGTGTTGAAATTGCATATCCGTATGATACAACGCCATTCGTTGAAATCTCTATTAAGAACGTTGTTAAAACATTAGTTGAAGCAATCATCTTAGTATTCTTGGTGATGTATTTGTTCTTACGTAATCTAAGAGCAACAATCATCCCAACATTAGCAATTCCAGTTGTTTTATTGGGTACATTTGCAATTTTAGATGTATTTGGATTTACTTTGAATACATTGACGCTATTTGCGATGGTTCTGGCAATTGGGCTTCTGGTGGATGATGCCATCGTTGTGGTGGAAAACGTTGAACGTATTATGGAAGAAGAACATCTTTCTCCATTAGAAGCAACGCGTAAATCAATGGATCAAATTACAGGTGCATTGGTGGGTATTGCAGTTGTATTGTCAGCTGTATTTGTACCAATGGCATTCTTAGGCGGCGCATCGGGCGTTATTTATCGCCAATTCTCCATCACAATTATTACCGCAATGAGCTTGTCCGTTGTATGTGCGATTATTTTTACATCTGCATTATGTGCGACGATGTTACAGCCACATTCAGCGCGTACAGAGCCAAAAGGTTTAGCGAGAGTTTTTATTCCTCTGTTAAACATCATTGATTGGCCAATTACTAAGTTTAATAATTGGTTTGATCGTGTTAATAAGCGTTATAAAAATGGCGCAAATCATGCTGTGACTAAAAAGAAACGTTATTTAGCTGGTTTTGCTGTAATTTTAGCGTTGATTTATTTTGGTTTTCAGCGATTACCTGCAAGTTTCTTGCCTGATGAAGATCAGGGGATCATGATTGGTATGACGATTGGGCCTGATGGAACATCACTCAATATTACTTCTGAAATTTTAGAACAAATTGCTGATCATGTTTTAGCAGAAGAGCAATCATCAATCGAAGCAATCATGACAATTTCAGGCTTCAGCTTCAGTGGTCGTGGCGGTCAGCATGGTTTGTTCTTCTTGAAATTGAAAGATTGGGGTGCGCGTAAATCACCTGAACAGAAAATTGGGGCGATTCAAAGACGTTTAATGGAATATGTTCAAACGATTCCTGGCACGCAAGGCTTCGTATTTGCGCCACCAGCAATTATTGAATTAGGTACAGCAACAGGTGTTTCATTTACTTTGCAAAATATGACTGGTTTACCACATGAACAGTTCATGGGCGAAGTTATGAAGTTCATTGGATTGGCTGCAACTAAATCAGAAACAATGAATATTGCAACATTGCGTCCTGGTGGTCAGTTTGATGGACCACAGCTATATGTGGATATTGATCAGGAAAAAGCACGAGCATTGCAAATTACAGTGGGCGATATTAATAACTCATTAGCAATTGCTTGGGGCAGTATGTACGTGAATGACTTCGTTGATCGTGGTCGTGTTAAGAAAGTATTGTTGCAAGGTGATGCAGATTTCAGAATGCAGCCAGAAGACTTTGACAAATGGTATGTACGTAACAAAGTTGGCAAAATGGTTCCATTCAGCGCATTTGCAAAAACAGAATGGACTTATGGTCCAGCGCAGTTGAATAGATTTGATGGTTATTCATCATTCCCATTATCTATTGAAGCTAAGCCTGGCTTTAGTACAGGTGAAGTGATGAATGAAATCGAAGCTTTGACAAAACAATTCTTGGATGGCGTTCAAGTGAAATGGACAGATACATCTTATGAAGAGCGTGAAGCAGGGAATATGCAGATATATTTATATGCGATTTCTGTGTTCGTTATCTTCTTGAGCTTAGCAGCATTGTATGAATCTTGGTCTATTCCGTTTGCTGTCATCTTTACTTTGCCTGTTGGCGTTATTGGCGCAGTATCTGCTGCGAATGGCTTTGGTTTAGAAAATGACGTTTACTTCCAAGTAGGATTATTAACAGTACTTGGTTTGACCTCGAAAAATGCCATCTTGATCATCGAATTTGCGAAAGATCTATTGTTACAAGGTAAGAATATTATTGAAGCAACAGTAGAAGCAGCGCATTTACGTTTACGTCCGATCATTATGACATCATTAGCATTCGGCTTTGGTGTATTGCCAATGGCATTAAGTAGTGGCGCAGGTTCTGGTGCACAAACAGTTGTGGGCGTTACAGTTATTGGCGGGATGATTGGTGGTACAATTCTTGTTCTATTCTATGCGCCAATTTTCTTCACTATGATTGGTAAAGGCTTTGAGAAGAAAGAACATGAGTTAGGTGAAAAAGAGAAAACTAAAGGTTAATACAAAGTAATCTAATTGTTCTTCTAAAAACCGCCAAATCTGGCGGTTTTTTTATTACCATGAATAAAGAATAACTTACTTAAAATATTGTTTATATTCTAATTTTCTCAATAAATTGATAATATGCGATGAATATTAATAACCTAAGAAAATTAATTGGAAACGAGGATATGTCTGAAAAATATAATTTGATTTTTAATGGCAATATTTTGCCAGATTTTGATGAAAAAATAGTGAAGGATAAGACAGCTAAAGTCCTAAAATTACCAGAAACACAGCGAGATGCTTTTTTTTCAGGTAAGGAAATTACATTAAAAAAAGATTTATCCTTAGATCAAGCATTAACCTTGAAATCACAACTTGAACAGTTAGGATTAATGGTTACGATGATGTCATCAACAATGGCAAATATGTATTCATCGTTGGATCAATCGCGAGCAGAGAAAGCGGAATCTGTCAAAAGACAAGCGGAAGCAGAGCAACCGAATTTAGCCATTGAACAACGTAGGAAAGCTGCACGTGAAGAATATGAAGAAAAAATGGCTCAGTTAGCTGAAGATGAAGCAGTTGAAGTGGATAAACCACCTGCGATCTTGTCATTATCGTTAGAAGGGCGATATGGTCGATTGAATTATTTAAATGCAGGACTTTTAGCATTTGTATTAGTAATAGGTTTAACATTTCTTTTGGGATTAGTCATCGGCACTTCTGCTGCAATGGGCGGTACATTACTATTGGCAATAGTGGGATGGTTATATTTCTTAGTAAGTTTTAGATTCAGCATTTTGCGATTGCATGATCTTAATTTATCAGGTTGGTATTTATTGTTGGGATTTGTACCATTTATTGGTGGCTTATTTTCATTATATTTATTATTCGCACCGGGCAATGAAGATAGAAACGAATACGGTTATCCTCCAAGAGAAGGTAGTAAAATTGGTTTGTTTGGTATCGTTTTTGTATTGTTTGCTTTATTTTGGTTGTCTGGTTATTAATAAAAAATAAATCATATAAAAACCCACAAAAGTGGGTTTTTATATAAAAGACTTTAGATTATAGCGCCCAAAGTACGCGTTCTTCTGCTTTCAATAATGCATAGACTTTATCAATGTCTTCTTGAGTTTCTACCCAAACATCGATGGATAAAGATAAATATTTATCTGATTTACTCATCAATCGTTTAATTTTTGAGCCATCAATGTTTGGATCGACTTGTTTTAAAATTTCAACGATATCATTTTCAAAAGCATCAGTATTCAAGCCTGTAATTTTGAATAAAAAATGCGTTGGAAAATCTACCAATGGTTCTTTAGTTTCTGGATTAATCATACTATTAACTCCTTAAATTTAATTTGTTTCTCTACGCCATGTTGTTTGGCCTTGCTTATCTTCCAAGACAACATTGCGCGCTTTTAATTCATCACGAATGCGATCTGATTCAGCCCAGTCTTTATTAGCACGCGCTTCGTTACGTTTTACGATCAATGCTTCAATGATATCTGAATCATCATCTGATTGATTCGGTGCACTTTTTAAGAATTGATCAGGATTGGCATCCAAAATACCCAAAACATTGCCTAAAGTTTTCAATACAACGTAATCTTGTGCATCATGATTTTTGTTGTATAGGTTTGCAGCTTCAAACAATAAATCAATTGCTTGTGGTGTATTGAAGTCATCATCCATCACTTCAGTAAAGCGAACAACAATTGGATGATTTTCATCGAATTCAGGCAATGATTCAGGCGCATCATTCAATGCAGTATATAAACGGCGCAAACCATTCCAAGCTTGGTTCAATAATTCATCTGAATAGTTCACATGTGTACGATAATGGCTGTTCAACATGAAGAAGCGAATCACTTCAGCAGGGAAGTATTTCAACACATCACGAATCGTGAAGAAGTTGCCAAGTGATTTACTCATTTTCTCATTGTTGATGTTGATGAAACCATTATGCATCCAATAGTTTGCCATTGGATGATCATGATAGCCTTCAGATTGTGCAATCTCACATTCATGATGTGGGAATTTTAAATCCATGCCACCACCATGAATATCAAAATGGCTGCCCAATGCTTCTTTGCTCATTACGGAACATTCAATGTGCCAACCTGGGCGACCATTGCCCCAAGGAGATTCCCATGATGGCTCGTTAGGTTTTGCACGTTTCCATAATACGAAATCTAAAGGATCTTCTTTTTTAGATTCCACTTCAACGCGCTCGCCAGAACGTAATTCATCAATATTTTGGTTGGATAATTTTCCATAATCTTTAAAACGGCGCACACGATAGTAAACATCACCATCTGGCACAGCGTAAGCTAGATCTTTTTCAATTAATCCATTGATCAATTCGATCATGCCAGAAACAGCTTCTGTTGCTTTAGGTTCTGTATCAGGTGCTAATACATTCAATGCATCACAATCTTCATGCATTGCTTGAATGAATTCTGTTGTTAACTCTTGAATCGTGATGCCGCGTTCATTCGCACGTGCAATGATTTTGTCAT
>JASLHB010000097.1 GCA_030149965.1 Wohlfahrtiimonas sp.
TGACATTGAATAAAATTATTTATCTAAGTTTGCTGTCACGTAGTCAATTGCTTGTTGAACTGTTGTGATTTTTTCAGCTTCTTCATCTGGAATTTCACAATCAAACTCTTCTTCAAGAGCCATTACCAACTCAACTGTATCCAAAGAGTCCGCGCTTAGATCATCAATAAAAGAAGATGAATTGTTTATTTGCTCTTCTTTTACTTGAAGTTGTTCGATAACAATCTTCTTAACACGTGCTTCGATATCGCTCATAATTTTAAAAATCCTTAACTTAATAAAAAAATAGGTATCAAATTACCAAAATGTATTTTAAAAAAAATGTTCACTAAAGTCCAAGACTTTTTAACATCTTGCCCTTAAGGCATAAACATTCCGCCGTTTACGTGGATAGTTTCACCAGTAATATAGCTAGTTTCTTCTGCTGCCAAAAATCTAACTGCATTAGCGATATCTTCTGGTTTACCCAATGTATTCATAGGAATACTTTTTAATAATGATTCCTTCACTGCTTGTGGTAAATCTTTTGTCATATCCGTATCAATGAAACCAGGAGCAACACAGTTCACAGTAATACCACGGCTTGCAACTTCGATCGCCATGGATTTAGTAAACCCAATTACGCCCGCTTTTGCTGCTGCGTAGTTTGTTTGTCCTGCATTACCTGTCACACCAACAATAGATGTAATATTCACAATACGACCAAAACGCGCCTTCATCATATCACGCATTACTGCTTTCGATAACTTATAAATGCTTGTTAAGTTTGTTGTAATAACATCAGACCAATCTTCGTCTTTCATTCTCATCAACAATTGATCTTTTGTAATCCCTGCATTATTCACCAAAACTGAGATTGCACCATGCTTTTCAGAGATCGCTTTCAATACAGTTTCAATGCTTTGTGCATCTGATACATTCAATACAAATGCATCACCATTTTCACCTAAAAAAGATTGAATGGTTGCTGTACCATTTTCAGAGGTTGCTGTACCAATCACAAAATAATTAGCAGCAACTAATGACTCTGCAATCGCTTTACCAATTCCTCTTGTTGCACCTGTCACTAATGCGATTTTTTTTTCTTGACTCATAATGTCCTCTTTTAACCACAACGCTCAACAACCATCTCCACATCTTTTTTCACCTGCACAACAGGATCAAAGGGTGATGATTGCTGCATCAAACGAATACTTAACTGCTGCTTATTACCACTAAATTCAGGATAAATTAATTCATCCTTTACATCAATTCTGACTAATTCAGCATCCCATTTTACAGTTTTATAAAATAATCCCTGCTTAAATTGGCACACTTCCTCATCTTTCATTTGTCTTAAAACAGATAACAAATATGTTAATGCTCTTTCAGTTGGCTCAAATAATGAGAACCAGTGCTCAATATGCTCACTACGTAATTCATGAGAAAATCTCAACCAATGATGCAAATTAGGCAAATCAAAACTGCCAATTCCACCCATAACTTTTAATCGTTGGCGAATCACATTCAAGAAAATATTTTCTTTAATTTCATCAAAGATTTTAACGCTACCAAAAACTAAATTCTGAGTTAAATCTTTAATTTCTAAGCGCTGCTCATCTGTCATTGCTTCTTTAAATTGCAATTTTTCCAATTGCTTAATCATTTCTATTTTTAAATTGTTTTTTGAAATAATATCAACCAAATCCACCAAAGCAGAAAGTGCGGCAATTGTGCTATATGGATCATCGTATTCAATGTGCGCCTGACTTTGCTTGAATAGCATTTCAGCTCTTAATAAGCGACGAACACCTTCACTTAATGGAAATTCATAAACCATAAACTATTTCACCGTACCCTCATAGAATGGAGCTAGACTATACTGTTTATCTAATTGTTTCAATATATTTCGAGTGTGTAATTCATTCGTATTAATAATAATTGTATTGGCTAAATTTCGTCGTTCTTGATTGCTTATTTGTGATGCAATAATGATTTTCGCCAATTGTTCATCAATATTATCTCTCATCATAACGCGTTGTAACTGAACATCTGGCGTAACTTCAATGACTAAAACTTGATCAGCTAATTCTAAATATGGTGACTGCTCATATAAAAGCGGTACGGAAACAATATTATACAATCCAGAATCTATCAATAAATCTTCCTTAACCGCTTTTAATATCAAAGGATGCATAATACTTTCGAGGTGTTTTTTAGCATCGCTGTTATTAAAAATAATTTCACGAAGCTTCTTTCTGTCCAATGCATCACGATCAAAGATCTGATCACCAAAATAATCATAGACAGCCTTCAACGCTATTGATGAATATCTATGTTGATTGGGCACTAATAAAGCACGTGCAATAACATCCGTATCAATAACATGAGCATTTAATGTTGCAAGATAATCAGAAACAAACGTTTTACCTGAAGCAATCCCGCCCGTTAACACAATATTATTTTTCATTATTCAATCAATCTAGATAAAAAATGATTCTGCATTTAATTCGAACAACAAAACAATAATAGAACCCAATGCTAGAAATGGTCCATAAGGTATTGCATCATCTGCATTATTTTCTTTTTTACGTAATCTTTGTAAAAAGATACCAACAACAGCACCTGCAATAGAAGAGATTAGGATCACATTAAATAAGTTACCAATACCTTGCCATGCACCAATCATTGCTAAAAGCTTGAAATCACCTGAACCTATGCCATCTCTTTTCAAGATCAAAAAGGCAATTTGATTGATAGACCATAAAGATAAATAGCCAACAATCGCACCTAAAAATGCCATCTCAAAAGGAATCGAAATTAGAGAGAAATAGCTTAAAATTAATCCTAACCATATCATTGGATTGGTCAATTCGTCAGGTAAAATGCGAAACTCTAAATCGATCAATGTTAATGAGATTAATATCCATAAGAAAAAAACAAAGCACAATGCTTCAATATTAAAACCCAACGTATAAACCACTAAAACAGATAGCAAACCCGTTAAAAATTCAATGATGGGATATTGAACTGAAATTTTCTGATGACAACCTGAGCATTTCCCTTTTAGAAATAACCATCCTAAAACAGGGATATTTTCATAAGATCTAATTTTATGATCGCAGTTTGGGCAAGATGATGCTGGCACTGCCAAATATAAAAGCCCTTTTGCTTTCAAAACAGGTTGTTTTTCTAATAGTGACAATGCATCTTTACGAGCCAATAATGTATCAACTAATTTAATACCGCTCAAAAACCTCTGCTTTTTAACAGACTCTTCTCTTAAAAATTCAGCGATTAAACTATAATTTTGATCAAACAATATTTTAGGTAAGCGATATGCGACAACATTCAAAAAGCTGCCAATGGCAGCTCCGAGAACGAATACTAATATGTATAAAATAACATCCATGTTATCAATTATCATCGTGCGATTAGGTACCTTCAGCCATACTAAAGAGCGGTAAATACATAGCAACAACAATACCACCAACCAAAGAACCTAAAATCACAATCAAAATAGGTTCAATCAAAGACATCATTGCGCCAACAGCATTATCAATATCTTCCATATACAATTCAGCAACTTTATTCAACATCTCAGATAAGTTACCTGATTTCTCACCAATACCAATCATATAGCTCACCATATCAGGGAACATTTTTGATTGTCTCATAGCGAAGTTCAATTCTTGCCCTATAGAAACATTGCCTTTAATTTTTTCAATCGCATCCTGAAAAACTGTATTATTCGTAGAGTTAGCAACTGTATTTAAAGAAGCTATAATTGGCGTACCAGCTTCATACATTGTTGACAATGTACTAGCAAAGTTTGCACTATTCGATAGAACAATCAAATTACCAAATACTGGTAATTTTAATACCTGCTGATCAAACTTGCGTTTAAACGCTTGATTGGTTCTGAGTAAGCGTTTGAAAAGAAACACAGCAACACCAGCGCCCATGATGGTATAAACAAATCCCCATGAACGAATGCCTTCAGATAAGTTCACAACAAATTGAGTGGCGCCAGGCAGCTCTCTTCCTTGTTCTTTAAACATATCAGCAAACACAGGCACAACCTTCCAGAGAATTAATGCCGTAATACCTAATGCGATACAAATAACAATGATCGGATACACCAATGCTTTTTTAATGGTTTTTTTAATACGGCTATTCTTCTCAAGAAAATCAGCCAATTGAGATAATATTTTCTCTAACGTACCTGAACGTTCACCCGCAGCAACCAATCCAACATAAGTACGATCAAAAACAAATGGATGCTTGGCTAATGCATTTGATAAGCCACCACCGCGATCTACATCTGTTTTCACAGCATACAAAAGTTCACTTAAAGCAATTTTACTTGCACCAGAAGCCTGCATTGCTAATGCTTCAGATAAAGGTAAGCCAGCCTGCAACATCGTTGCGAGCTGACGAGTAAATAACATAATGTCTTCTGGCTTGACCTTTCCGCCCTTGCCTTTTTTAACTTTTGCTTTAACAATTTTTAATGGCTGAATGCCTTGAGCATTTAATAATGCTCTGACTTTCGTTGGAGAAGGACCTTTCAAGGTACCTTCAACTCGATTCCCAAGCTTGTCTCGACCGACCCAGTTGTAGTCGACCTCTTTACGATTATCTAAAGCCATAAGGATACATCCATCTATTTATTATTATGGTACCGACGCCCGGATTTGAACCGGGAAGCCTTGCAGCACTACCACCTCAAGGTAGCGTGTCTACCAATTCCACCACGCCGGCATTGAACTTCAATAGTATATCTTAATTATTTTTTTTGTCTGCGTATTTTATGTACGAGACTTATTTTGCATCATCAATATTTGGTACTAAAGATGTTGCAGGTGCATCTAATACACTTTCAGTTTGACTTGTTGCAGCTTTACCATATAAAACCATCATAGAAAAACTTGTCACAAAGAACACAACAACCATCCATTTAGTCAACTTAGCCAAAAAATTACTTTTACCAGCTGCACCAAACACTGTACCTGATGCACCACTACCAAACGCCGCTCCAGCATCAGCACCTTTTCCGTGCTGCACTAAAACCAAACAAATAATAGCAACTGCTACCAAAACATGTATTACTGTAATGATTGTTGTTAATACCATATTAGACCTTCAAATTTACTCTACGCTTCGGATAATTTCCGAAAACACACTCGGTTTTAAAGAAGCGCCACCAACCAATACACCATCAATATATGCTTGTGACATATAAAGCGCTGAATTTTCAGCCGTAACACTTCCACCATAAAGAACTTTTAATGAAGGGCGAATACTATCACTTTTACCACTTAATGTATAGTAAATAAACTCATGCACTTCATTCGCTATTTCAGCACTTGCTGACTTTCCTGTGCCAATTGCCCAAACTGGTTCATAAGCAACAACCATATTTTGGAAAGCATCAATACCACAACATTCTACCACTGCTTCTAATTGTGCAGCGATAACCTCTTTCCACTGATTATTTTCTCTTTCCTCTAGAGTTTCACCAACACATAAAATAGGGGTTAATTCATTCGACAATGCTAATGCAGTTTTTTGAGCAACTACCACATTCGTTTCACCATACATTTGTCTGCGCTCAGAATGCCCTACCAAAACGTATGAACAACCAACATTGGCAATCATTTTTGCTGAAACTTCACCAGTATAAGCGCCAGATTCATGATCTGCTAAGTTTTGCGCACTTAATTGAATTTTTGATCCAGATATTTTTTCTGCAACTGATGATAAATAAACAAATGGCGGTGCAATCACAACATCATGATTTGTTGCATTTACCGCATCTATGATTCCCGCAACAATTTCACTTGCAGTAGCACTATCACTATTCATCTTCCAGTTACCAGCAATCATTTTCTTTTTCATAAACCACCTTCACGTTAACAAGCTATTATATTCTCGTGCATACTAACCCATTACCGCTTTTTTTTATAGCATACATAGTTTATATTCCCATAAAACCATGTAAAATGGCTCACTTTACTTTAACCTAATCTAATGGCAGATGGACTAATTATGATACCAAAACGACTAAAGTCTCTTTTTTCATGTGACCTTTCAATCGACTTAGGGACAGCCAACACACTTATATATGTTCGCGGTCAGGGCATCGTTTTAAATGAGCCATCTGTTGTTGCTATGGAAAAAGATAAAAAAACAGGCCGCGAAAGAGTTGCAGCTGTGGGTCATGAAGCTAAGCGCATGCTGGGTAGAACACCTGATGGCATCGAAGCATATCGCCCCCTTAAAGATGGCGTTATCGCAGACATTGAGCGCACTGAGGATATGTTAGGCAACTTCATTGGCCGAGTTTTACAAAAACGTGCTTTTATACGTCCAACGCCCCGCATTATTGTATGCGTACCATCTGGTGCAACCCATGTAGAAAAACGCGCCATTAAAGAAGCAACAGAAACAGCTGGTGCATTAGAAGTTAAATTAATCCCTGAACCAATGGCGGCAGCGCTAGGTGCTGGCATTCCTGTGCATGAAGCAACAGGTTCAATGATTTTAGACATTGGTGGCGGCACATCAGAAGTTGCTGTGATTTCGTTGACAGGTATTGTGTATGCTAACTCAATTCGTATTGGTGGTGACCACTTTGATGAAGCAATCATTCAATATGTGCGCCGTAACTATGGCATGCTAATTGGTGAACCGACTGCAGAGCGTATCAAACAAGATATTGGCACGGCGTATCCATTGAATGAAGTGCTAGAAACTCAAGTACGCGGTCGTAATTTAAGCGAGGGTATTCCTCGTACATTTACATTAACTTCTAATGAAATTCTAGAAGCCTTAATGGAACCATTACAAGGTATTGTGAGCGCTGTACGTTTAGCCTTAGAACAAACGCCACCTGAATTGGCTGCCGATATTTCAGAGCGCGGTATCGTAATCACTGGCGGCGGTGCATTACTTCGTGACATTGATAAACTGATTGCGGAAGAAACAGGCTTAGATGCCATCATTGCCGATGACCCCTTGACCTGCGTAGTGCGCGGTGGTGGTAAAGCCCTAGAACTACAGGGCTTGTATGGTTTAAATGCTTTTGCACTTGAATAATTAATGCACACTGTATCTACACAGAAAAAACAGTTACTACCTAATCAGAGCATCCTAACCATTAAAATGGTTTTGGTTGCTCTGCTTTCAATCGCGTTATTGTATGTAGATGCTAGAACTGATTATGCAAAACCGACAAAATCAACAGTTAACACTATTATTTATCCGATAAAATTATTGGCCGAGCTTCCAAGCTCTGCAGGTAAAAATCTAAAAATTTGGTTCAGTGATAAAGCAGATCTCATAGATACTATTAATAAGCTACAAGATCGCCAATATACGCTGGAATTTGAAGTTCAAAAAAATGCATCCTTATTGGCGGAAAATCGTCGCTTAAGATTATTACTGAGATCTTCTAATAATCTGCAATATCCATCCATCATTGCAGAAATTATCTCCACCAATACCAATCCTTATCGCCATATTGTTGAATTGAATCGTGGCACGCAAGATGCTGTTAAAATCAATCAACCTATTATTGATACATCTGGTGTTGTTGGGCAAATCATAGGCATAGATCCTCTATCCAGCCAAGCACTACTCATTTCTGACCCACAACATATTTTTTCTGTGCAAGTGAATCGTAATGGCATTCGCGGACTCGCCCAAGGAACAGGAAGCTTTCAATCTCTGAATATATTGAATATTCCTATTGAAGAAGATATTAAAATCGGGGATTTACTAATCTCATCAGGATTAGATCACCGATTCCCTCAGGGCTATCCTGTAGCGATTGTTAATTCAATTGAACACGACCCAACCAATCACTTTGCAAAAATCACTGCAAAACCTACCGCTGAACTGAATAAAATTAGAGAAGTTCTAGTATTAAAATCCATCATTACACAACCTCCAACGACAACAATTAAAGAGGTTACGCCGTGAGATATTACATAGCACTTATTATTTCTGTTCTCTTGGGACTGACCTTAGAACTTGTCTCTTTGTCCAATTATCTCGAACCATTTCGGCCACATTTTTTATTAATGATTGTTCTTTTTTGGCTTTACTCCACAAAAACACAATTCAGTATCGGCTCAGCTTGGATCATTGGGCTTTTAATGGATATTGCACTATTATATCCGCTTGGATTGAACGCAATAACATTTGCAATCACCGCTTACATCACTAAACGTAACCATAAATGGCTATCTAGACTTTCCATCACAGAAATATCAGCTGCTTTTGCCGGATTTTATATTCTACAAATATTTCTATCTTTAATTATTAATAATATGATTGGGCACACAACAAGCTTCAACTTCTGGGTTTTTGGTTCTGTTGTTTCCTCTATCTTACTCTGGCCTTTAGTGTACACATTGCTTTATGAATTGTGCTACATTCTTAAAATCACATCAAAATAAATAGATATGTCATTTTTCTCAAAAACAATTGAGCGAAAAAAGAAAAGCAAAGCACAATTGCAGAGTATTTTTCGCAATCGAACATTTTTTGTCATTCTATTGATATTGGCATGCTTTAGCTTGCTTTTAACCCAGCTTTTTCACTTGCAAGTTAATTTACATAAAAAATATTCAACTCTATCTGATTCTAATAGAATTCAATTGATTCCAATTCCACCTACTCGCGGTCATATTTTTGATCGCAATGGTGCTGTATTAGCCACTAATATACCTTCTTTCAATCTCACTATTACTCGCCAAAATATTTCTCAACCCACTGATGAAATCATTGAAACACTATCTCAATGGATCCCTATCTCTGAACAAGAAATTAATAAATATCATCGCATTGATCGTGTTTCATCACGACAAACGCCCGTGCCGATTAAAGAGCAACTATCAGAAGAAGAAATCCATACATTATCTGTCAACCTATATCAATTAGATGGCGTAGAGATTACATCTCAATTGACTCGCCATTATCCTGAATATAATAGTGCGGTACATGCTTTAGGCTATGTTGGTAGAATTGACACAGGCGACTTAAAAGATATTGAAGAAAAAAATATTCAAAATCAGTATTTAACACTAACTCATATTGGTAAAAAAGGGGCTGAAAAAAGCTTTGAAGATATTTTGCGTGGCACAATGGGTTTTGAAGAAGTGGAAACTAACTCTAGCGGCCGAATCATTCGTCGCTTAGAGCAAACACTGCCAATCCCAGGACAAGATATTTATCTGACATTAGATATTCGCTTACAGCGTGTTGCAGAAGATATTTTAGGTGATCATACTGGTGCGATTATCGCTTTTGATCCTAAAACAGGAGAGATTTTAGCCTTTGTTTCTAAACCTGACTATAACCCAAATTTATTCGTTAATGGCATTAGTCACACTGACTTCAATAATCTCAATAGCGATCCAGAAAAGCCTTTCTTGAATCGCGTTATGCAAGGTCGCTATCCTCCTGGTTCAACAATTAAGCCTCAAATTGCACTGGCGGGATTGGAACAAGGCATTATCACGCCTACATCAACAGTTTCGTGTCAAGGCTATTATCAAGTACCAGGCAGCAAGCATAAATTCCGTGATTGGCGCCGCTGGGGACATGGCAAAGTAAATCTTTATTTATCTTTGGTTCAATCCTGCGATATCTATTATTACGATTTAGCCTATAAAATTGGCATTACGCCTATGACAGACTATTTAAAGCAATTTTCATTAGGCGAACCTACAGGAATTGATTTATTGGGTGAAAGTCATGGTGTATCACCAACACCTGCTTATAAACGCCAAGTTTTTAATCAACCTTGGTTTGATGGTGAAACTGTCACTGCTGGCATTGGCCAAAGCTATTGGCTAACAACACCATTACAAGTTAATCAAGCCACAACTATTGTGGCACAAAAAGGGAAAGCGTTTGTGCCGCATATATTAAAAGCAACCCGCAATCCTGCAACACAAGAATTATCCAATAAAATGCCAGTGCCTATTCAACCTGTCAAAGTCAGCAAACCTGAATATTGGCAAGGTGTGATTGATGGCATGGTTGGCGTGGTACATGGCAGCCAAGGAACGGCCCGCAAAATTGGAACAGGATTGAATTATAAAATTGCTGGCAAATCTGGCACTGCACAGGTCAAATCAATTGCCCAGAATGCAGTCTATAATAAAAATGCTTTGGCCAAAAAACATCATGATCATGCTTGGTTCACTGCATTTGCACCAGTCAATGATCCATCAATTGTTGTCACTGTATTCATTGAAAACGGTAACTCTGGTTCTGGCGTTGCTGCACCTTTAGCAAAAGAAGTCATCAATGCATGGATGTCTAACTTTAAAGCACCAACACAAACGCCATCCACAAACACTCGAGCAGGTGAATAATGAGTTATTACGAAGAAACAACTCAATCTCTCAAACCAAGGGGTTTATTAGCTTTTTTTCATTTAGATACAACGTTATTTTTACTCTTATTATCTGTTTGTGCATGTGGATTAACAATATTATACAGCGCTTCTGGCGGTAATTTTGCTGTTGTTCAAGCGCAAGCAGTACGAATGGGCATTGGCATATTTTTAATGTTAATTATTGCTTTTACACCGCCATATGTCATTAAAAGCTTAACACCCTACTTTTTTGCTATCAGCATCATTTCATTAGTGCTTATCTATTTTATTGGCGTTGAAGTCAATGGTTCACATCGCTGGCTAGATTTAAAAGTTGTCCGATTCCAACCTTCTGAACTCATGAAATTAGCTGCACCAATGATGGTGGCTTACTATCTAAGCAATCGAAACTTACCTGCTAACTTTTTTGTCACAATTGCCGCACTGATTATCACCATTGCACCGTTTGCATTGGTTTTATATCAACCAGATTTAGGCACAGCACTTCTTATCTTATTTGCATGCATCACTGCTATTTTTTTCAGTGGATTACAATGGCGCTATATTATTTTAGCTGGCATTGCTGTTGCAATTGTATTGCCGATTGTTTGGGAATTTGGTTTACAAGATTATCAAAAAGGACGAATTTTAACCTTATTAGATCCTGAATCAGATCCACTTGGTAAAGGCTATCAAATCATACAATCCAAAATAGCCATTGGCTCTGGTGGAATGTATGGTAAGGGCTGGTTTAATAGTACACAAGCATCTCTAAAATTCTTACCTGAATCTTCCACCGATTTTATTTATGCCATCACTGCAGAAGAATTTGGTTTTGTTGGCATTGCTATTTTATTAAGCTTATATTTATTAATTATTCTACGATCATTTTACTTAATTAATCGCGCACAAGATCCTTTTAATAAACTGATTGGTGCTGCAACCACTTCATGTTTTTTCTTCTACATTTTCGTCAATGCTGGTATGGTAAGTGGATTACTACCAATCGTTGGAGTACCATTGCCATTTATTAGCTATGGAGGAACCTCGATTGTGACCTTGTTCCTATCTTTTGGTATAATAATGAGCATTTTCGCACACCCAGAGCCTAAAAAAGAAAAGGTATACACAACGTGAAACGACTAAATTTATGGTTAGCCAGTTCTACAATATTATTGATTTCAGCTTGTTCAAGCAACTCTTCTGCACCTGTGACAAAAGGCAATAACAATAATCAAACAGCTCATTCAGTGCACGCAGAAACAAATCTTGCTCATCGCTCTGACGTTGCAAATTTTATTGAAAAAACCCATAACACAACAGGCATTGATAAAAAATGGCTGACAGATACGATGAACAAAGCATCTATTAAGCCAACAATTGTGGATGCAATGAATCGTCCTGCTGAAAAAATGAATTGGGGACGTTATCGCCCAATATTCATCACAGATAAACGTATAAATGATGGCGTTCAGTTTTTCCACCAATATCAATCAGATTTACTTCGTGCTGAAGCGCAATATGGCGTTTCACCTTATGTCATTGCCGCAATCATCGGTGTAGAAACAAATTATGGTGCAAATCGTGGTAATTGGGCCGTTGTAGATGCATTATCAACATTGAGCTTTGAATATCCTCGCCGTGCAGATTTCTTCTCAAATGAATTACAAAAATTCTTGAGCATTGCTTATAAAATGAATCGCGATCCGTTTAGCTTTAAAGGCTCTTATGCTGGCGCAATGGGCTATCCACAATTTATGCCTTCTAGCTATGTTGCATACGCAGTTGACTTTGATGGTGATGGCGTTAAAGATTTATGGAACAATCCTGTCGACGCAATTGGATCTGTGGCTAACTACATGGCAAAACATGGCTGGCAACGTGGCGGTCAATTAGCATCTGAGGTTTATGTTTCAAATCCACAAGCGATCGATAGTTATTTACAGCGCGGTCCTGTTCGCCCACCAAAAACTAATTTATCAACGCTTAAACAATTAGGTGTTCAAACAGCCATTAATACAACAAATCCTGTAACATTAATGCAATTTGAAGTTTCACCAGGCAATAATGAATATTGGATTGGTTATCAAAACTTCTACGTAATCACACGTTATAACCATTCCAATATGTATGCACTTGCTGTTTCCCAACTAGCAAATGCTATTAGTGAAAGAAAATAATTTATGCCTAATCGCAATATAATCCTATTCATTGCTTTTTCTCTCTTTATTGCTGGATGTAGTAGCCAATCCAATCATAAAGCATCCAAACATGGCGCAGTTCCAAAAGAAGAACCTGTAAGTAAATATGGCAATCCCAAAAGCTATAAAGTGATGGGAGAAACTTATAAGGTTAAAGAAACATCCAAGGGTTATAGTGAAGTTGGTATTGCTTCTTGGTATGGTAAAGATTTCCATGGCAAACGCACATCAAGTGGTACGCCATATAATATGTACAGCTATTCTGCTGCCCATAAAACCTTGCCAATTCCAACTTATGTAAAAGTGACTAACTTGGAAAATGGTAAAACTGTGAATTTGCGTGTGGATGATCGTGGCCCGTTTTCTAAGGGTAGAATCATTGATCTTTCCTATCAAGCTGCGAAAGATTTGGGCGTGATTGCAAAAGGAACCGCTAAAGTTAAAGTTGAAGCATTAAAACCTTATCAACATCTCAACGGCAATAAAGCTTCTTATGGACATACTTATACGCCAGAATTATCTTTCTCTGATTCTCGTGGCGATAAAATCGAAGTAGCCACTGAAGCTGCATATATTCCACCACCAACACATAAAAGCAATGGTTCTTATACAGTGCAAATCAATGCTTACAGTAGCGAATACAATGCAACGAATTATCAAGACCAAATTCGACAAGCTTATAACATTCCTGCAGAAGTTCATTACGATGGTCAATTTTATCGTGTGATTGTTGATCGTTATAATACCCAACGTGATGCAGAAGAAGCCGCTATTTCTTTAAAAAATAAAGGCCTTTCTGCAAAAACTTTTAATCTTCAACCATAGAATACAGAGTCGTTTCATGAAAAAAATTCTTTTAGTGTGCCTTTCCGTTCTTTCAACAAACGGACTTAGTTTTGCACAACAATTACCGCCCATTCCTGTTAGCGTACCAGTGAAAGCTTGGATCATCATGGATTATGATACAGGTGAAATATTAGCTGATTATAATGGTAAACAGCGCCTAGAACCTGCAAGCGTAACAAAAGTGATGACCAGTTACTTAGTGGCAGAAGCCATTGAAAAAGGTGTCATCCAAGAAGATGCACAAGTTACTGTATCACCTTATGCACAATCTCAAGAAGGCTCTCGCATGTTTGCAGAAGCTGGATCAAAAGTTACTGTGCATGATTTAGTATTAGGTTTAGTGATTCAATCAGGCAATGATTCATCCATCGCTTTAGCAGAATATTTGTATGGCAGTGAATCCATCTTTGCTATAGAAATGAATAAAAAAGCACGTGAATTGGGAATGAATGATAGTAATTTCATGAATGCTTCAGGATTACCACATGATAATCA
>JASLHB010000011.1 GCA_030149965.1 Wohlfahrtiimonas sp.
TAACGTCGGCAGCAAGCCCCAGCCCACGCGTCGCGTGGGCTTTTTTTATGGCGCAGCCTACCCACGGATGTGGTCTCACCGGCTGCCCCATAAAAGAGATATTTTTCATCCACAAACACATCAAGCTCAATCATCCGAGAAATGCTGCGCTGATGAATCACCACATCATTTAAGGCAAATGAATCAAATGTATCGTCAATCGTTACGCGAATAAGATCACGCTCTTCTGTTGTATATTCACCTTTAAGAATATGCAGCAAACTTTCTTGCAATTGCGTTTCACGAATGTCCGTTAAAAAACCCAATCGCCCCAAGTTAATGCCCACGAATGGAATATTTAAATGGCAAGCTTTACGCGCAATGCCCAAAAATGTTCCATCGCCTCCAAAGATAATGATCAGATCACAGCCTGTCACTGCAACTTCTAATCGCTTCTTAGATTCCTCGCTATCATTAGGCGGTAAAGCCAATGTTACTGTCTCGCAGCCATTGCTATTGAGTATATCTTCAGCACTTTTCATCACTTTCTCAAAGGATGGATGGCTGACATTATTCCTACTCACCAAAGCAATCTTTTTAAAATTGTTCATCTCGGCTTATTTGTCTATGAATAAAGTGCTAAACTTTACCCTATTCTTGTAGGATTTAAAAGAAATGTCAGAGATAAAATTAACGCAATATAGCCACGGCGCCGGCTGAGGCTGCAAAATTGATCCCAAGGTGCTTGGGAAAATATTAGCAGGTAGCGGAATCCAAACGGCGGATCCGAATTTATGGGTGGGCAACCAGTCTAGAGATGATGCAGCAGTTTATGGCATCGATGAAAAGACGGGGATTATCTCAACCACGGATTTCTTCATGCCAATTGTAGACGATCCTTTTGATTTTGGCCGCATTGCAGCCACAAATTCTATCAGCGATATTTATGCAATGGGCGGTAAACCAATCATGGCGATTGCGATTTTAGGCTGGCCAACACAAAAGTTAGCGCCAGAAATTGCAAGAACAGTCATTGAAGGCGGACGAGCAACATGTGAAGCTGCGGGCATCGTCTTGGCGGGTGGTCATTCTATTGATGCACCTGAACCAATGTTTGGCTTAGCTGTCACAGGCATCGTGGATAAAAATCATCTTAAACGTAATGATACGGCGCAAGTGGGCGATTATCTCTTTTTAACCAAACCATTGGGCATTGGCATTTTAACCACTGCAGAAAAACGTGGCTTATTAAGAGAAGAAGATCAATTCACTGCCCGCGACATTATGGTAGCGCTCAATAAAGCAGGTGCCACATTTGCCAAATGTGATTACATTCATGCCATGACAGACGTCACAGGCTTTGGCTTAGCAGGTCACTTAGTGGAAATGGCTGAAGGCAGTGATGTTTCTGTTGAACTATATTGTGACAATATCCCGCTCATTAATAACGTCAGACATTATGAAGCCTTAAATTCCATGCCAGGTGGCACATTTAAGAATCTAGACAGTTATGGCCATGTGATCGAGAAAAATGCACAATTTGAAAGCTATCAACATTTATTGGGTGATCCTCAAACAAGTGGTGGCCTTTTAATCAGTGTGGATGCAGCGCATGTGACTGAGTTTTTAGCATTGTCCCACGAATTAGAATTACATGATTTAAAAGCCATCGGCCAAGTCATCGCACCCAATGAATTTAGAATTTATCCGAAATAACTCAGTATAAAAATATCATCGCCATAGGGTTTTATTTGCCTATGGCGTATACTAACGCAACTCATTTATAGACACTTTATATAATAAAGGTTGCAACAAATGCATAATAAGCAAACATTACCCTTACTCTTTGTACATCGAAGCATTTTTATCATATTCGTTCTTTGGGTCTTTATTACTTTTGCTAGTTTAGATAATATTCCTTGGTTTGGAGACTATTATAATGTTTGGCGAGCAGGACAAATTTGCATACTAATATTAGCAAGTATAGCTTTTTTAACTATTCCCAAACGATTACTGATTGCTCATTCTAAAATGATACTATTCACTAGTAGTGGGGCATTCTGTTATTTTTTGGCGTACTTTTCCAGCATCCAAAATACCACATCATTTCTAACCATTAGTTTGAATATACTATTAATGATTTCGATTGCCTATTTTGCAATTGTTTTTGTATTAGACTTTCAGTGGTATGAAAAAATGTTAGCATTGGTATGTTTTACGCCTATCCCTGCTGTGATCTATTTCTTTACTGGAGTTATTATTCAGTTTTTTGATCCAACATACACAGATCATGGGCACAATCATTTTTCAAATATCCGATATTTCAATGATGCCTTATTACCTGCATTAATCATCTTATGGCTTCGCCCAAGCTTTTTAGCACAACCTAAATATAATAAACTAATCGCCATTCTTAGCATTGCATATTTATATATTTTTCTCAGCGATGGTGCTCGCGCCATTATGTTATCTTTTGGATTAGCATTTACTGCCATTTTATTATTAGATAACTCGCGAAAATCAGCGATTAAAATGCCTTTGATTTATTTAATTTATACTGTATTACTATTTTATTCATTAAATTATCTTACAAACTTAATAAACAGCGGGACTTCATTAGATAACTTAGACTTATCCAGATCTACTAGTTCTGGGCGAATTGATCTATATCTCCATTCTCTACAATCCTTTTTACAGAATCCACTTTCTGGTTTAGGCGTTGCCAATTTCACTGTACCCACTGACAATCCCCTTTTTCATGGTCAAGGGCACCCTCACAATCTAATCTTAATGTGGATCAGTGAAATGGGCATCATAGGTATTATGCTTTCACTGCTATTATGCTTTGTATCGCTCAGAATATTGTTTATGAGAAATAAATTACCTGTTTGGGGCTGGATAGGCATATTTATGTTATTGGCCAATGGAATGTTATCTGGTGCTTTAGTTTATCCATTCAGTCAAATGCTTACTGTATTGTTAATCATCTATATCTATGCCCAATACCAACAACCTAGATCTAATACGAATTCGTCTGATACTTCTTATAAATATACATTCATCGGAATACTATGCAGCAAAGCCATGTTAGTTTTTGCATTACCTATTTTAATGATTACAATCTACTGGATTTATCCTTACCTCATTAATATGCCTTTCAAACATGAGGATGTTATTCTTGATGAAACTTTAATTTATCGCGCACAAGGCCCTTCAACATGGCAATCTAATCCAATTGTGAATTTTCCAGAAAAATAAAAGCATAATAAAAAAGCTGACTTAGTTACCTAAGTCAGCTTTTTAAATTTCACATACAATAATATTAGTCTTTTAATGCTTTCAATAAGTCTTTTGTTAGCTCATAAATTTCTGCAACAGCAGGAATATTCACTCTCTCATCTGGAGAATGCGCACCCTTGATTGTTGGACCAAAACTTACCATTTCTAACTCTGGATATAATCGACCAATCAAACCTGTTTCCAAGCCTGCATGAATCACTTCAACGCCCATTGGCTTACCATGTTTTTCTTCGTAGATTTTTTGCAATGTTTGTAATGGTTTTGAATCTAAATTAGGCTTCCAAGATGGATAATCATTTTTTGCCTGCCAGAAATAACCAGACAATTCACCCAAATTTTGAGTTCTAACTTTGATCATTTCCAAACCTTCTTGAGTCAAGAAACGAGCCAATAAACCAACACTTAAGCCACCTTTTTCAGTTACAGAAACTGTACCAATATTACAACTTGTTTCTACAACTGGTAAAATTGCTGAGCGCTTTAAAACGCCTTGTGGCAATAATGTCAAAAATGACAATAAATGGTGTGACTCTTGCGATGACATAGAAGCCGCTGATTCAGTTTCTACATAAGATAACTGAACACCTTCATCAATATTTTCTAAACGGTTTTGCAAATGTGTTTGCCAATGTGCAAAATGCTCTTTTAAGAAATCGCCATGAGTTTCATCATAAGCAATCACAGCTGTTGCTTCACGCGTCAATGCATTACGTAAAGTTCCGCCTACAAATGAAACTAAACGTACAGGCATTTGCTGAGATAATGAACTTAAGCATTCTGCCAATAACAAGTTCGCGCTTTCACGGCCTTTATGAATATCAATCCCTGAATGCCCGCCTTTCAAGCCTTTTAATGTCACTTTAATGAATTTACCGTATTGTTCAGCATCATAGTTAAGACTCGCACTATAACCAATGTCCACACCGCCCGCACAACCTACGAAACATTTGCCAATTTCTTCACTGTCCAAGTTAATTAGATATTTACCTTGCATCCAGCCTGCTTTCATTGCACGAACACCGCCCATTCCAGCTTCTTCATCCACTGTGAGTAGAATTTCTAATGGACCATGTTCAGCTTCTGGATCATCCAGAATAGCCATTCCCATTGCAACACCCATGCCATTATCAGCGCCCAATGTTGTACCTTTAGCTTTTACCCATTCGCCATCAATGTACATATCGATAGGATCTTTTTCGAAATCATGCTCTGTACCATCATTCTTCTGACAAACCATATCTGTATGACCTTGAATAATGACAGCTGGTGCATTTTCATATCCTGGTGTTGCAGGCTTACGAATTAGAAGGTTGCCGATTTCATCTTGAAGAACTTCTAAACCTCTTTTTTCCGCTTCAGCTTTGAAATGCGCCTGAATTCTCTCTTCTTTTTTTGAAGGACGAGGAATTTGGTTCATTTCATAAAAGTGTTTCCAAACCAATTCTGGTGATAACTTTAAAATTTCTGACATAGAAGTTCCTTTACTCTATTTCAATGAAGGTCAATGCAGCACAATAATAGCCGATTGATACAAAAGTTTATCATAAAGAATTCCTATCGCTTTCTCAAGATCATCTATTCTTGCATCATGATAAATTCTTGGCTTATGATGTTATAATCTCTAGGTTCTTCATAGAACTTCACAGTTTATTTTTATAAAATATCAGGAGAAATAAATGCAACAACGCAATGCTATTTCTAAGCAATTCGCACTATTCTCACTACTTATAACCTTTTTTCTTTCATCTTTCTCCTTTGCTGTAGATCCTATCACCACAACAGCAACACAAGAAAATGTGACAGATCAATTGATCACCATTTCTAATGACATCAAAGAATTACAAGCTAAACGAACAAGCTTGGCAGCGGAAATCAAAAAAGAAAGCGACGAATCCCATAAAACTGAATTGGAAGACAGCTTAAAACGCACCAATTCTCAGTTAAAAGAATACACAGAACTTTTTGAAAAAATCTCTTTAGGCGGGATTGATACTTCTCGTTTCGATGTTTCTGCGAAAACTGCCATCAAACAAACGGATGACTATGATTGGCAAAAAGAGTTAATCCAAATTGCTCAGCCAGTTTTTACTGAAATGAAGAAGATCACTGATGCACCAAGAAAGCGTGACTTACTACGTTTGGAGCAAAAAGAGATTGACGATCGTTTAGAGCAATTAAACAAAGGCCTAGAAACGCTAAATCAAGTACAAATTAGCAATCTTCCTGAAGGTGCGCAAAAAAATCTCAAAGATATCCAATCTAACTGGGATAATCTTCATAAAGAATTAGAACGTGAACGCCGTTTAACTGTGATCAAACTCGATGAATTGACGGTCAAAGAAGATTTTACAACGCGCTTAACAAAAGGTGCTTGGGGATTTGCAAAAGGCCGTGGATTATTATTATTGATCACTGTCGCCGTTGTTTCTATCTTGTTATATGGCTTCAATAGATTATTAGTCTTTTTAGAATCACGTGAAAAAAATAAGATCTCAATCAGATGGCGTATCTTCATGTTGTTGTATCAAATCATTACAACATTAGTGGTTGTTATTATCACATTGGTGATCCTATATTCCTCTGGGGATATGGTGATGTTTGGTATTGCAATATTAATTATTTTGGCATTCCTTGTAACTTCTCGTAATTCTATTCCAAAATATTTCGTTAAAACGCGTATATTCTTAAACATGGGGCAAGCGCGTGAAGGTGAACGTGTTATTTATAATGATTTACCTTGGAAAGTTAGTCGCATCAACTTATACAATACTTATCTTGTGAATCCTTTATTAGAAAATGGTACAGTTCGTTTAACAATTGATCAGTTAAATACAATGATCTCTCGCCCTGTCAAAATGGATGAAACTTGGTTCCCAACAGTTGTGAATGATGTTGTATTATTACCAAATGGCACTGCATACAAAGTCATCCGCCAAACACCTGAATATGTCTATTTAACAGCATCAGGCACTGAATTGATCTATCCTTCCAAAGATTTCATTAAAGATAAGATCGTCAATATCTCTTATGGTTATAGCACTTCTACTGAATTGGCTGTTTGCTACGGAACAGTGAAAAATAAAATTGATGAAGCAATTATTGCATTGCGTGAAGGTTTGAATGAATTCATACAACGTGAGAATCCTGAAGCTTATAAATCCATGAAAGCATTAACCGTTGATTTCAGTCGTGTGAATGATGGTGGTAGCGCTGTTTTTATGATTTCAGCATCTATGGGCAGTTATGCAACAGATTATCGTTTACCATTATTACGCACAATCCAACGTGGTTGCATGGGCATCGCAGAAGAAAATCATTGGGATATTGTAACGCTCACTAAATATATTATTGAGCAGGAAATCGCACAATAATATATTTATATTCATTGAAAAACTTAGAGAAATCCTAATGTTTCACTGCATTAGGATTTTTTATTGCATATTTTCTGTTACAATCAACAGCTGCACTTCTCACCCATATCATTGCTTCAAAATCACCATGCAACTAACTCAACAAACTGATTATGCTTTTAAAACACTTATTTATGCAGCCATTCATTCAGAACGCTTGGTGAACATCTCAGAAATTTCAGGCTACTACAATATTTCACGCAGCCACTTAACTAAAGTTATTGCAAAGCTAACAAAATATGGTTATCTAACAAGTATTCGTGGTAATCAAGGTGGTTTAAAACTAGGTAATGATCCATTTAAAATAAATCTTGGGCAATTGATTCGTGATTTTGAACAATTGTCTATTATTGAATGTCATAGCGAAGATAATCAATGCAATATCTCAGAGCAATGTCGAATCAATCTCATCATGGCAGATGCTTTAAAAAGCTTCCTACAAGTTCTAGATGGATATTACTTATCTGATGTGGTGACAAACCCTAATCTGATCGGCATGATTAAATCATAGATTGATATAAAAATCAGTATTTTATATTAAACAAAGCATGTATAATGTTTCCCAATTGTTTACGGGAGACAGAAGTATGATTAATGTTGCGTACATTAAAAAAGTCATTAAAGACAGAGGGTTAACTTTACAAAATGTTGCTGATCATTGCGACATGACCAAAGGATATCTAAGCCAGCTGCTCAATAATAAAGTCCAGAACCCCAGCGCAACAAAGTTGAATGCATTATATCAATATCTCAACATCAATCCACAAGAAGAAGAAAAAACTGTTGGGATTATCTTTGGTGCATTCTATCCATTGCATACTGGCCATGTTTACTTGATCCAAAGAGCCATCAGCCAAACGGATGAACTTCATATCATCCTTCGTCATAATGAAGAACGCGATTATCAAACATTCAAAGACAGCGCAATGAGCCGTCAACCATCGCTGAAAGATCGTTTACGCTGGTTATTACAAACATTTAAATATCAAAAAAACATACATATTCACTATATTGATGAAGAGAATTTATCTCAATCAACAGAGGATCAAATTTTATGGGCGAAGAAAGTTGATTACTTCTTACAATCTCATAATATCAAGCCAGATATGATCTACAGCAGTGAAAACAATGATGTTGATTTCTATTTAAAGCATTTAAATCTACCAACAAAAGTCATTGATCCTGAACGCACATTTATGAATATTCGCAGTGAAGATATTCGCCGCTCACCATTATCACATTGGGAATATATTCCAACAGAAGTTCGCCCGTTCTTTGTTAAAACTATTGCAATCTTGGGCGGCGATTCTAGTGGTAAAAGTACAATGATCAATAAGCTGGCTAATATGTTCAACACAACCAGCGCTTGGGAATATGGTAAAGAATATATCTTCAAACACTTAGGCGGTGATGAGCGAGCTTTACAATTTGATGATTACAACAATATCGCATTAGGACAAGCACAGTACATTGACTTTGCTGTCAAACATGCCAATAAAATTGCCTTCATTGATACTGCATTTGTCACAACTCAGGCTTTTTGTATTAAATATGAAGGCAAACCACATCCTTCAGTAGAAGCCATGCTTAATAACTACTATTTTGATCTAGTTATTTTCCTAGAAAATAATACACCTTGGGTTTCTGATGGTTTGCGCCATTTAGGATCGAATCAAGCGCGTAAAGAATTCCAATCATTACTTAAACTGATTTTAGATAAGCATGAAATTCCTTATGTAGAAATCACTTCAGATCAATATGATGAACGCTATTTACAGTGCATTGAATTAGTCAAAGATGTATTGAAAGCATCCAGTTAGTTATTAATCGATTAGTATAAGCCAGCATATTGCTGGCTTTCTTATGAGCACGATTCAACAATATTACAAATACTCAAAGGATCAACATGAATCTGTTAGAACTTAGCTTTTATATCATCACAGTCATAATAATGATCGCAACGCCGGGCCCTGTAATGATCCTAGTCGCAAGCACAGGCTTAAAAAATGGTTATCGTGCTGCCCTACAAACCATTTTTGGTACAAACATTGCATCACTGATATTAATCGCTTGCTCTATTCTAGTTTTAAAAGGATTCTTAAGCATTCATGAGCTTGTTTTTACAATAATTAAACTCTTTGGCTCGCTGTATATTGCTTATTTAGGCTATAGCATATTAAAAGAAGTATTCACATGCTCAGAAGTTTCATCCACAACGATAAATCCTACTGATGGTGGATTCAAAAAAGGATTCCTGATTGGTATTTCCAACCCAAAAGATATCATCTTTTTTTCATCATTCTTCCCACAATTTATCAATGTACATGAAAATATTAATATCAGCTTATCTATTTTAGTCATTCTATGGATTATCTTAGATTTTCTAACTTTATCCATTGTGTATGTTGCATTCAATGCCCTTTCGCAAAAATCCATCTATCACAAGATTCTAGGTGCATGTGGTGTTTTACTTGTATTCATTGCGATTTATGGCATTGCGACTTCAATACAAGCATTCTAAAAACCAATGAATGTTCATGGCAATAAAAAAGCCCCGTTTAAACGGGGCTTTTCAATGAATTTTGTTTTAGAGAAAATTACTCAGAAACAACGTTCACTTGAATGTCTACGATTACATCTGGGTGCAATGTTAAAACAACTGCGTGTTCACCAACGCTACGGATTGAACCGTCTTTGATACGAACATCACGTTTTTCTAACTTAACGCCTGCATTTGTAACAGCTTCAGCGATATCTTGGCTAGTTACAGCACCGAATAAACGGCCTTCTGTACCTGCTTTAACTGACATAGTAATTACGATGCCATTTAATTTTGCGCCACGCTCTGTAGCATCAGCTAAAATAGCTGCTTGCTTAGCTTCTAACTCAGCACGCTCTACTTCTAATTTAGCGATGTTCGCTGGTGTTGCTTCAGTAGCTTTACCTAATGGTAATAAAAAGTTACGAGCATAACCAGATTTTACTTCAACTGTATCACCAAGTTTACCCAACTTGTTGATTTTTTCTAATAAAATAACTTGCATGATTGCTCCTTAAAATTAATGC
>JASLHB010000066.1 GCA_030149965.1 Wohlfahrtiimonas sp.
AATGATCAAGCTTACTTAATTCGTGAGCGTGAGCGCCTAGAAGATTTGTTTGCCAATGAAAAAGTAGTGAGTTTTGATGAAAAATAAAATTTCCGATTATGATTACCATTTACCAGAATCATTAATCGCGCAGTTCCCAAAGGAAGATCGTGAGTCATCCCGTTTATTGGTCGCACAAGGCGAGAATATGGAAGATAAAGTGTTTAAAGACATTATCGACTATATTGAGCCGGGTGATCTGTTGGTGATTAATAATACGCGTGTTTTACCAGCGCGTGTATTTGCCCATAAAGAAACGGGCGGGGCAGTGGAGATTTTAGTTGAGCGTTTACTCACAGAAACTTCATTTCTAGCACAAACTCGTGCAAGTAAATCACCAAAAGTTGGGCAGGTTGTTTATGTAGAAGATCAACCTGTTTTTAAAATGATTGAGCGTGACGATGCTTTCTTTATCTATGAAACAGTGGATGGTTCACCAGTATTTCCAATTTTGGAAAAAATGGGTCATATGCCATTACCACCATATATCACGCGTAATGACAGTGATTTCGATAAAGAGCGCTATCAAACAGTTTTCAATAAAGAAAAAGGTGCAGTTGCTGCACCAACAGCAGGTTTGCATTTTACTAAAGCATTGATGAAAGCTATAGAAGAGAAGGGTGCTTCATTCACGGAAGTGACTTTGCATGTAGGCGCTGGAACATTCAAACCTGTGCGTGAAGAAGATTTAGATAATCATGTGATGCACAAAGAGTGGATTTCTGTTTCATCTGAAACTGTTGATAAAATTAAAGCGACTAAAGCCAATGGTAAAAAAGTTATCGCAGTTGGTACAACTGTTTGTCGTTCATTGGAAACAGCTGCTTTAGATGGCGACTTAAAACCCTTTGAAGGTGATACTAATATCTTTATTAAACCAGGTTTTGAGTTCCATGTGATTGATGCTTTAGTGACAAATTTCCATCTGCCAAAATCGACTTTATTGGTATTGGTTTCCATGTTTATGGGTTATGATCGCATTCAGAAAATCTATCAGCATGCTGTGGAAGATGAATATCGTTTCTTTAGTTATGGCGATGCAATGTTATTGATGCCATAAGTGATTTAATCGCTTTCTTTATGTCATAGATATGATAACGTTAGGTTCTATCGTTATCATTTTATGGCAATTACTATGTATTTCAATGAGCTTAAAATAAAATTTAAAGAAAAATCTTCACAGCTACCTGATCACGTTCAACATAGAATTTATCGTACATTAAGTTGGCTGAATCAAGCGGATGATATAGAAAATAGAGATAAAAAATTCCCTGATTTGGATTCGGAATTTATTAGTTTATGGATAGCTTTTAATGCGATTTATGCTCGTAAAGATTGGAGCGATGATAAAGAGCGTTTCAAAGCATTCATCAAAGTCATTAATGATAAAGAGAGTGAAAAGCTCAATAAAATTCTATGGGAAATCTATTCATCTAAAATTAATGTATTTCTGAAAAATAAATATGTATTTCGCCAATTTTGGGATTTTCATAATAGCGATGGTGAACTTTCTAAGGATTGGAGTTTGGCATTTGAAGATGCTAATTTGCGTGCACAGCAATGCTTAAAATCTAAAAATTCAGAAGAATTATTATTGATTCTATTTGATCGCATTTATACATTGCGTAATCAGATCTTGCATGGTGGTTCTACATTTAATAGCAGTGTGAATCGCCTACAATTATCTACAGCTTGTGGATTGCTTAAAGATTTGGTGCCTGTGTTTGCTTTAGTAGTATTGAATAATCCTACTGATGAACATTGGGGGCATCCTTTCTATCCAGTGATTGAAGATTAGTTTTATGTAAACATGATCGTGGATGCGATAATGATTGCATCCACGATTTTTTATATAGTTTATTGATCTGCTGAAATACGATCACGAATATTTTGTGAGCGTTTCGATGAAGAAGGATGAGAACTTAATAACGAACTGTTTCCACCTAATTTATCAAATGCTGTTGCAATCCCGTTAGGATTGATTTGTCGCGATTTTAAATAGTTATATGAGAAGTTATCTGCTTCCATTTCTTGTGATTGTGAAAATTGTGAATTCACCAATGTTTGAGCAAGATCACCAATTTGAGAGTTGCTTAAACTTGCAATTGTACTATTACTGGCTTTGGCAGCAGCCGAACGGGCAATATTGGTTGCATAAGTCACTTGTAAACGCTTTTTAGTATGACCTAAAGCTACGTGCCCCAATTCATGACCTAATATACCTTCAATTTCATTATCAGTCATTTTATCCATTAAACCACTATAAACGCGAACACAACCATTAGCCATTGCCCAAGCATTAACTTCTGGCGTGATATAAACTTTATAATTAACTTTTGTGCCATTAATATCATGACCCAAAGATTGTGCAATTTTATTGAGGCGCTGAGTATATGTGCTATTAGCAGGTGCAATTTTTGATTTTGCATCCAATTGTGCACAAGATTGATTGCTTAATGTTTTAACTTCTGAATCAGATAGACTGATTGCTTGAAAACTTTGAGAGCCAAGCGACATTGCATCATCTAAAGATAAACCTTGGCAACCTGTTAATGCAATGATCGATGCAGTAGATAGAATAATAAAAGGTGATTTTTTCATAAATAAACCTTGTGGAAAATTATGTATTATTAAAAAAATCGCTCCACATTGGGAGCGATCTTAGATTGAAAAATATCTGATTAGTTATGTTTCACGTGGAACGTTAAATCATCTTGGATTAAAACATCATCTTTTGGTTTAAATTCACCGCTCAAGAATGCTTTCGCCAATGGATTTTCTAAATGAATTTGGATTGCTCGTTTCAATGGGCGCGCACCAAATATTGGATCGTAACCCACTTCGCCTAATTCATCTAAAGCACCATCAGTAATTGATAAATGAATGTCTTGATCCGCCAATCTACCAATCACGCGATCCACTTGTAATTTCGCGATCTGACGAATATTCTCTTTATTCAACGGATGGAACACAACAATATCATCGATACGATTGATGAATTCAGGGCGGAAATGTTGTCCAACAACATCCATCACAGAAGCTTTA
Organism: Wohlfahrtiimonas sp.; assembly: GCA_030149965.1. Classification (GTDB taxonomy): domain Bacteria; phylum Pseudomonadota; class Gammaproteobacteria; order Cardiobacteriales; family Wohlfahrtiimonadaceae; genus Wohlfahrtiimonas. The sequence goes on from JASLHB010000066.1 coordinate 3,085, forward strand.
ATTGCCTCATATTGATCTTTCGCATCAATCCCTGCCAACGCAGTTGTTTGTTCCTGAATGATGCTTGAGCCTAAGTTTGAAGTCATAACAATCACTGTATTTTTAAAATCAACTGTGCGACCTTGTCCATCTGTTAATCGGCCATCATCCAACACTTGCAACAATATATTGAATACATCAGGATGTGCTTTTTCCACCTCATCCAATAAAATTACAGAATATGGACGGCGACGAACTGCTTCCGTTAAATAACCACCTTCTTCATAGCCAACATAACCTGGAGGCGCGCCAATCAAGCGAGCTACAGAATGTTTCTCCATGAATTCGGACATATCAATACGAATCATCGAAGATTCAGAATCAAATAAGAAGTTCGCCAAAGCTTTCGTTAATTCAGTTTTACCAACGCCAGTTGGCCCTAAAAATAAGAACGAACCAATTGGGCGATTAGGATCAGATAATCCCGCTCGTGAACGGCGTACAGCATCTGCAACCGCTGTGATTGCTTCTTTCTGCCCAATCACTTGATTGCCAATGAATTGCTCCATTTGCAATAGTTTTTCGCGTTCGCCTTCCAACATTCTTGTCACCGGAATGCCCGTCCATTTCGATACAACTTCTGCAATTTCTTCAGCCGTTACATTCGTGCGCACCAAAGTGTTTTTACGTTCTGCAGTATCTTCATTTGCTTGTGCATCTTTCAACTGAGCTTCTAACTCAGGAATTCTGCCATATTGCAATTCACTCATCTTCGCTAAATCACCTGAACGGCGCGCAGCTTCCATTTCATTGCGTACTTTTTCAAGATCTTCTTTAATCGAAGTTGCACCTTGCATCACGCTTTTTTCTTTTTTCCAAATTTCTTCTAAATCAGAATATTCTTTAGATAGAATCGCAATTTCTTCTTCTAAAATTTCTAAGCGTTTTTTAGAAGCTTCATCTTTCTCTTTTTTAATTGCTTCACGTTCAATTTTTAACTGAATCAAACGTCGATCTAACTTATCCATTTCTTCTGGCTTAGAATCAATCTCCATGCGCACCAAGCTTGCTGCTTCATCGATTAGATCGATCGCCTTATCAGGCAATTGACGATCTGTAATATAACGATTCGATAAAGTTGCTGCCGCCACAATCGCAGGATCAGTGATTTCTACGCCATGATGGATTTCATAGCGCTCTTTCAAACCACGCAAAATCGCGATTGTATCTTCAACTGTTGGTTCATCCACTAAAACACGCTGAAAGCGACGCTCAAGTGCAGGATCTTTTTCAATATACTGGCGATATTCATCGAGCGTTGTCGCACCAATACAATGTAATTCACCGCGCGATAATGCAGGTTTCAACATATTGCCCGCATCCATTGCACCTTCGCCTTTACCTGCGCCAACCATCGTATGGATTTCATCAATGAACAAGATGATTTGTCCATCATGTTTACCAAGCTCATTCAATACAGCTTTTAAACGCTCTTCGAATTCACCGCGGAATTTCGCGCCTGCGATCAATGCGCCCATATCCAAAGATAGAACGGATTTGTTTTTCAATCCTTCTGGCACTTCACCATTGATAATGCGCTGTGCTAAACCTTCGATGATGGCAGTTTTACCAACGCCCGGTTCACCAATTAACACAGGATTGTTTTTCGTACGGCGCGATAAAACTTGAATACAGCGACGAATTTCATCATCACGGCCAATGACAGGATCTAATTTTCCTTCTTCAGCACGTTTTGTTAAATCCACTGTATATTTGGATAATGCTTGACGATTTTCTTCTGAATTTGCATCATTCATTGATTCACCACCTCTTAATTTTTCAATCACTTGAGATAACGTTTCTTTTTTTAAGCCTGCACTTTTTAAAAGGTCCGTGAGCTTACTTTTCTCATCTAAAATCCCCATTAAGAAGATTTCTGAAGAGATATATTGATCACCTAATGCATTCGCAGCTTTTTCTGCAGCAATCAATGTACGCTGAAAGTCTCTGCTCACTTGGAAGTCATTACTGCCTTCAACTTGTGGGAACTTATCCACTAAGTTATCCACATCTTCGATCAAGCGATTAACGTTCACTCTGCATTGGCGCAAAATAGGTAAAATTGAGCCTTCTTTTTGCTGCAACATTGCCAATAAAACATGTGCTGGCTCTAAAAACTGATGATGGTGCTCAACCGCAATGCTCTGACCTTCTGCAAAGGCTGTGGAAAGGGTTGTTGTAAATTTTTCTGAACTCATGAGGATAAACTCCTTATCAATGATTTTTATTTAATTTCTCTACATTTATAATGGGATTCATTCATAAAAAAACAAGAGCTATCCACAAAGTTATCCACAGATTTTTCTTTGGACATTAAAAAAGCCCTGATAAATCAGAGCTTTTTTATACAGAAAGATACGTTTTAATTCTTATTCACACTTCAGTGAGATCAACAGCTTAAAACTAATTTTTCTTATTATTTTATTTAAAGTAGTTGAATCTATTAAAGACCACGGCAAACAGTAGTTTGCAAACCTTTGTCGCCTTCTTTAGCTTCGAATTCTACCTTTTGACCTTCCGCTAAAGTACGGAAGCCATCACCTTGAATCGTAGAAAAATGTACGAATACATCTGGTGAACCATCTTCAGGAGTAATAAAACCAAAGCCTTTAGACTCATTGAACCACTTTACAGTTCCGATACGCATATGTTAAAACCTCAAACTAAGAGTGACTAAATTTTTAGTCGTTTTCAAACCACTTAACGATAAATTCGCTAAGTATCTTCATGACTTATGAAGATGTAAATACATTACGTGGTATTTGGTTTATTTGCAAGAATTTTGATCAAATAAAGACTAATATAATTAGAAATAGTTTTGTCGATCTTTTTCATTTAATCTTTTAAGTGAATAAGCCATTGATACATAGAGATAAAAAATGCACCGCCAATAATATTGCCTAAAGTCACTGGTATTAAATTTTGCGTAAAAAAGTTTTGCCAAGTTAATGTTGCTCTTAATATTTCGACATCAGTTAAGGCATTTAACATTTCAGGCGTTGCTAACATTAAAGAATAAATGCCCGCAGGAACCATAAACATATTAGCAACGCTGTGTTCAAAACCTGCTGCGATGAATAAACCAACAGGAAATAAGACGGCAATCATTTTATCTGTTAATGAATGCGCGCTTAAACTCATCCAGACAGCTAAACAAACCATGATGTTACATAAAATACCTAACCCTACTGCCTCTACAAAAGTATGCGCTAATTTATGCTCAGATGTTGCAATATAGTAGAGCCCAATTTTTCCGCCATAGTCAAAAGGATGCCCGCTCATGATGATCAAGCCCACTAAAACGAGTGCGCCAATAAAGTTACCTAAGTAAACAACGCTCCAATTGGCAAACATTTTCTTTAAGGTGATTTTTTTACTAGCCACTGCCATTACAGTCATAGTTGTTGAGGTGAATAAGTCTGCACCTAGCACAAGTGTCAATAATAAACCTAAGCTAAAAACTAAACCGCCAACAATTTTACCAGCACCTTGCACATTGGCGATAACACAATAAACAAAACCTAAGCCTATGAAAACACCGGCCATCATGGCATATAGTAAAACTTTATGATTAGGCTTATTTGCCTTACTAATCATTATATCTAATGCTTTTTCTGCGATTACTTTATAATTATTCATAATAACTTTCTCGAATCAGGTTATTTAAAAGGCATACTTTACTTTACTTTTATTTTTATAAAATTTACTTTAATCAAACTACCTTGCAGAACATCATAACATGAGTCAATTATTTAGCAGTTATATTGCTTTGGGGTCAAATTTGGACAATCCCATTGCACATTTAAATGAAGCATTGAGCGAAATAGAAACTTTGCCAGATACACGTATAGTGCAAACCTCTCACTTTTATAGAACTAAGCCAATAGGACCAGAGCAGCCAGATATTATTAATGCTGTTATAGAAGTTGAAACGAGATTAGAGCCCTATTCTTTATTGCATGCTTTGCAAAAAATTGAATTAGAGCATGGTCGTGAGCGGATTATTCGCTTTGGTGCACGTACTTTGGATCTGGATATTTTGTTATTCGAAGATGTTAACATGGATGATATTGAATTAACGATTCCCCATCCAAGAATGCAGAATCGTAATTTCGTTTTAATTCCACTCAAAGAAATAGCGCCAGATTTGCATCTAGCGCCATTTGGTCATATTGATGATTTAATCGCTCAGAATGATCCTGAGGATTATGTGATTCCGTTAGATCTTGAAGCGCTTGGCCACAAATCCTAACCAAACACCTAAAACACATAAGAAAATTAAGTAATAGCTTACAAAATTTTCACTGAATCCTTGTGCAATTACAGGCACAAGGAACGTTGTTAGGCCACCAAAGAATGCATTACCAATATTATAAGAGAAGCTCATACCAGATAAGCGAACTCGTGGTTCATACAATTTTACAATGAAGATTGGCACACATGCGACTAAACCTAAAAATAGCGAACTGAAGATATATAATCCCCCTACCAATAATGTATTGGCATCTGTACCTAAATAACTGAAGAAAATTGAGCTGCTTGTACCTAAGATGATGGAAAAGAAGATCATTGTTTTAGATAAGCCGATGCGATCTACCATTAAACCTGCAATCACACTGCCAATAATATTCATCGCTGTGGCTAACAATGCAATTTTATTGACGAAAGGTACTGCAAGTCCGTAAAGCTCAGATTTCATCAAATTTGGGATTAATAAAACCATAATAACGCCAGCCATTAATAACCATGTTGTCAAAATCCCAAAAAAGCTTTCTTTAAGATATTTCTTCAACACGATCTTAATCGGGAATTCACTGCTTTTTTCACGTTCTGTTTTGAATTGTAGGAACACAGGTGTTTCTTGTAAGTAACGGCGTAAATATAATGCAAATAGACCTAATCCACCACCAATAATGAAAGGAATACGCCATGCAAAGTCCTTCACTTCTTGTTCTGTGAAAATGATATTGAGAGAAGTGGAAATTGCATAACCGATTAATACACCAAACGTTAATCCAGCGGCAATTAAACTATTGGCTAAGCCTAGATGATTTGATTTCACATGCTCTGTGACGAATACGTGGGCGCTTGGTACTTCACCACCCAAAGCAATTCCTTGTAATAAGCGCATCAATAAGAGCAATAATGGTGCTAAAATTCCCACGCTTTCATAAGTTGGTAGTAAACCAATCATTAATGTCGGAACTGCCATTAAAAATAATGACAACATGAACATTCGTTTGCGGCCAACAATATCACCAAAATGAGCCAGTATAATCCCACTCAATGGCCTCACGAAGTATGCAACAGCATAAATGCCATAAATACTCATTAAAGAACCTAATTCTGATTGCTCGGGAAAGAAATGTAATTTCAGAATAGGAATAAACGTTAAAAAAACAATGAAGTCATAGAATTCTAAAGCACCACCCAATGAAGACAAGGACAATGTTTTGATGTCCGACTTTGTTAAAGCATTACTCATCTTGAATTTCCAAAAAATGAACAAAAAAGCATAGTACATCAATTGATATACAATTGCCTTATTCAGGCAATCTAACCTTATTTATATAAAATATTATTAATAAGGTATTTAATATTTTTATTAGTTTAATTAATAAAAAATATTAATCATAATCGAATACTAATTAATCAAAATAGACTAAACATATCCATAAAATATGACTTGCATCATATTTCAAATTTTATGTCATGAAAAAATCATAAATATTCTTTATGTACTATCCTTAATTTTGATCATAAGTTAACCAAGTATTTTGAATTACATAACGATCAGAAGATGGTTAATGATTTCAGAAAAAATATATTAATTTCAAATTCTTAAAGGTAGTTGATTAATGCGACATGATACTTTCTCCCCATTAGGGAAATGTCTTTTGGTAGTGCCAATGGCTTTGGTGATGTTTGGTTGTGCTTCGAATATTCGTCACGATTATGCAATAAATAATGAAAAAAATGATCCTATTATTGAAGTTGTTAGAGACAATAAAACAGCAATAAAATCAAAATCTGATAGTGCTAATGACTGTAAAACAAATTTTTATATTAATAATGCCAAAGTAGGCGCATTTGCTATTGCTGATCTATCTAATTATCAGCTCGCACCTGGTCAATATAATTTTTCAGTAGATAACTGCCAAGGTAGATGTTCTAGATATGGTTTAGATGTTGAGATCAAACAAGGTGAATTCCAAAAATTCATTTTGTCAGCAGATGCAACGGGCAAACCTTTCATTATTGTTAATCAATCAAAATAATATTCAATAAAATCTGACTAAACATAGCGGTTAAAACATATTAAGGTATAAAAATACATGTCGACATTTGTTATCGTAGAGAAAAAATCATTAAATGAAAAAAGCGTTGATGCTTCAAGCATCAGCCTTAAAGCGCCATCATCAGTTCATACAAAATTATATAGAGATGATGTGGCAGAATTTGTTCAAGATGGTAATAACCTGATCTTAAAATTAAAAAATGGCAAAACAGTTGTGATTAACCGTTTTTTTGTGAAAGAAGACGAAGAAGAATCAGAATTATTGTTTGAAGATGAAGATTGTGGTCTTCCATGGTTACCATTCTTATTAGGTGGCGCAGGCGCAGCTGGTGCGATTGCTGCTGTTGCAGGTAGCGGCGGTGGTAAAGATGGTGATGCTACACCAACACCAATTGCACCTGTTATTCCTGCTCCATCAGTTGACGTTACAGGTTATGAGGATAACGTTGGAGCTTATGGGAATATTGGTGACAAAGTAACAAATATTTTGAGTGGTGGTTTGACTAAAGATAATCTACCAACTATTTCTGGTACAGTGAAGAATGCCAAAGAAGTTGTTGTGACTATTAAAGATGAAACTGGTGCAGTTGTTAAAACTGCAACAGTTTCTGTGAATGCAGATGGACAATGGATGTTGCCAGAATCTGAATTCAAATCTCCATTAGTAGATGGTAAATATACAATTACAGCAACAGTAAAAGATGCTAATGGTAATGATGTTGTTTCTAACGACTATGTTGTGACTGTGGATACTACAGTTGACGCAGGTAATCCAGAAATCATTACAAGTACAGATGGTTCAAGCACAATTACGACAACCGTTGATCCTAAAGATGTGACTAAAGTTGAGGTGATTGATCCAACTACTAAAAAACCAATCGATGGTTTAGATGTGAAAGGCCCAGATGCTGACGGTAAAGTGACGATCACAGGTAAGATTCCTAATGGCGTAACACCAGAGTTGAAGGTAACGGATAAAGTTGGTAACGAGAATCAAGTACCAGTAACGGATAAAACACCGAATATAACGCCAGCTGCAACAGTTGAAATAACAGGCTATGAAGATAACGTTGGCACAATCAAAGGCAATATTGCATCAGGCAAATCAACTGACGACAATAAACCTGTGATCAGTGGTAAAGCTACAAATGCAACAGAAGTTGAAGTAACGATTACAGATGCAGCAGGTAAAGTTTTAACTAAAACTGTTGCTGTTAAAAAAGATGGTTCATGGAAGTTGCCTGAATTAACAGATGCAGAAAAATTATCAGATGGCGATGTTAAAATCACAGCAGTTGCTAAAGATGTTTCAGGTAAAGAAGTAACGTCTAACGAATACACAGTGACTGTGACTTCAGAAAGTGATGTGCCAACAGCACCAGAAAATGATGCACCGACAGCAACAGCAGATCCAATCACAGTGCCAGAAGATGGCAAGGTGGATGGTAAAGTTGTGGGTCATGATAAAGATGGTGATCCATTAACGTACACAGTTGAGCCGGGCAATGAACCGAAGAACGGTACAGTGGTGT
>JASLHB010000108.1 GCA_030149965.1 Wohlfahrtiimonas sp.
TTAGCAATTTTCTTAGCTGTTAAAAATAATTTACCTACTAAAATAGCATCCGCATCTTCAATATCATTCACAGTTGGAATTTCTTTTTTTGGAATGACCAAAATATGCTCTGGTGCTTGTGGACTAATATCACGAAATGCCAAAATCTCATCATCTTCATAAATGATGTTTGCTGGAATTTCTTTGTTAATGATTTTTGTAAAAATTGTACTCATCATCGCATCCTAAAATCGCTGTCTTGCTCTAAAAGCATGAGAAAGTGTACCGCTATCTAAATACTCTAATTCACCGCCCATTGGAACGCCATGCGCGATTCTTGTGACTTGAACATTATAAGGCTTCGCAATTTCATCAATGTAAAATGCTGTTGCTTCCCCTTCTACTGTTGGATTTGTCGCTAGAATAAGTTCTTTGATAGCACCCTGTGATAATCTCGCTTCCAATAAATCCAAACCAACATCTTCTGGGCCAATACCATCTAATGGTGATAAATTGCCCATCAATACAAAATACAAGCCTTTATATTCTACAGATTGCGACAAAGCAAAAACATCTGCAGGATTTTCAACCACACACAATAATGATTCATCGCGCGTTGGGTCACTACAAATTAAGCAAATATCCTCATCTGTTAAATTACGACATTGTGTGCATTTACGGATATCCGTCATTGCACCATCAATAGCTGTACTTAATTTTTGCGCACCATTTGGATTACGCTCAAGCAAATAAAGCGCCATTCTCAGCGCTGTTTTTTGCCCAACACCTGGCAGAATTCTTAAAGAATCTACCAGATTTTTAAGCGCTTTTGGATAAAGCGAATTATTCATTAGAAACCTGGTAATTTCATCCCTGCAGGCATTTCAAAACCACCTGTTACAGATTTCATTCTTTCTTGAGAAGTTGCTTCTACTTTTGATAAAGCATCGTTAAACGCAGCACCAATTAAATCTTCCAACATTTCTTTATCATCTGACAATAAAGAATCATCGATTTCAATTTTACGAACGATGTGGCGACATGACATTTCAATTTTTACTAAGCCCGCACCAGATTCACCCAATACATTGATATCAGCCAAAGCTTCTTGTGCTTTCATCATATCTTCTTGCATTTTCTGGGCTTTTTTCATCATCCCAGCTATACCGCCTTTCATCATAACAATTTTTCCTTTACCAAAAATTTGTATTATACACTATTCATCAACAAGCTTTAGCGATGAATCAATCACGATTGCCTGACATTCATCCATCAATAATTGAACCACAGGCTCACTCTTAATTTGCGCCAATGCATTAAGTTTTCTAGCTTGCAACTCTTTATCTGCACGATGATTAAAGTCATCTTCTACCATCTCAGTTTTTACAGCTAAAATCTTACATTGAATATCCTTATTCAAGGCTTTACCAACAGCATCTGCAATATTTTTTTCAGCATCTACAATATTGAAAGCATGATCTAATAAAGAGCGTTTCAATGTTAGTAAATTATGTTCAAAAGATTCAAAAACTAAATTACGGACAATCCCTAAACTTAAGCCAATAATATCCAAGTTACGAACGATTTCCAACCAATCTTCATTATTATTTAAAGTCATAAAGATTATGGGTTCAGCAACTGTTTCAATATTTTCTACAGGTGCTTCTTCCAATATTATAGGCGCAGATTCATTCACCTCAGCATCAATCCATGGTGGAATAATATCTTCTTCTACAACTTGAGCCGTTTGTTGAACCTGTTGCACAAATGGTTTTTCAACGATTGGTGTAATTTCAGTTTTTTTTTCAATAGTCGAAATTTGAGGTTCTGTTTGAACTTCATTCAAAATATTGGTAAACGATGGCTTGGCAACAGCCGCAGGTTTAACGGTTTGAAGTTGTGCAGGCGCAATTTCTTGAGATACAGATGCTTGAACAACAGCTTTTGGAGTGACTTTCCTAGCAGGCGTTGAATTACCACTATTTGGTGTAAACAACAACATACGCAACAATGTCATTTCTAAGCCCATCAATGGCTCAGGATGAATTTCTAAATCTTTACGGCCATGCAATGCTATTTGATAATACAATTGCAAATCTTCAGCCGACATTTGCTCAGCCAAATCAATCCACTCTTCTTGGTGCGTATCATCCAAATCTATAAAGCTATGATCAATTTGCAATAATGTTAATTGATGAAAAGCATCAACCAATGATTCCAATAATGCAAAAGGATCCGCACCCGATGACATTACTTGCTTAGATGCTTGCAATAAAGCTGTTTGATTCAAATTAGCCAACGCTTTTAAAATCAATAATGAATATTGATCATCTATCAAACCTAACATTGTTTGAATCGGTTCAAATTGCAAATCACCATTCGTATACGCAATCCCTTGATCCAACAAGGATAAGCTATCTCGCATACTGCCAGCACCAGCTTTAGCAATCAATTCTAAAGCTTTCGGCGAATAACTAATTTGCTCTACATCCATAATCATGGACAAATGATCTTTGATCTCTGTTGCAGGAATTTTTTTCAAATGGAAACGCAAGCAACGAGATAAAACTGTTACTGGCAATTTTTGAGGATCTGTTGTCGCTAGGATAAACTTGACATGTTCAGGCGGTTCTTCCAATGTTTTCAATAATGCATTAAAACTGCTATTGGATAACATGTGAACTTCATCGATGAGATAAACTTTATAACGACCGCGTGTTGGCGCATATTGCACATTATCTAGAATCTCGCGCGTATCTTCTACTTTAGTGCGTGATGCAGCATCGATCTCAATTAAATCAACAAAACGTCCCTGATCCACTTCCTGACAAATACTACAAACACCACAAGGATTCGAACTAACGCCCTGCTCACAGTTTAAAGATTTTGCTAAAATTCGTGCCAGCGTAGTTTTACCAACACCGCGTGTACCAGTGAGTAAAAAGGCGTGATGAAGACGATTATTATCCAACCCATTTGTTAAGGCGGTGACAACATGCTTTTGCCCGACAACTTCGTGAAAGTTTTTTGGACGCCATTTTCGCGCCAAGGCTTGT
>JASLHB010000015.1 GCA_030149965.1 Wohlfahrtiimonas sp.
GACCTGATCTGGCTCATACCAGCGTAGGGAAGTATATCCGAACGAATAGATGAGCCTTGTTCCTAACTTTTAGGGATGAGGTTTTTTTATGGTTTAAATAAAAGCCATCTACTCACGCATACATTCATTACGTTGCCAGACTCTCGTCATTTTGTTTTGCAATTGAATTATGGAGAGTTATGATGACAACAACCACCAAAATCGAGATTAAATCGAGTTTCCCACGCAGTAAAAAAGTGTACGTACAAGGTAGCCGTCCTGACATTCTAGTACCGATGCGTGAAATCACCTTAGATCCCACTTTAGATACTAAAGGTCAAGTGATCGAGCAAAATGCACCGTTTCGTGTATATGACACAAGTGGCCCTTATACGGATAGCAACTATGCCTTTGATCTAACAAAAGGTTTGCCTGCACTTCGTCGTCATTGGATCATGGAACGTGGTGATGTGGAAGAATATGAAGGTCGTCAAATTAAAGCCGTCGATAATGGTTATAAGGATCTGAGTGATCCTCGTAACTTTGAAGGCTCTTTCCCTGGACTTAAGCGCCAACCACTCAGAGCAAAAGCTGGCAAAAATGTGACGCAAATGCATTATGCGCGTCAAGGCATTATCACACCTGAAATGGAGTTCATTGCGATCCGTGAAGGCATGACGCCAGAATTCGTGCGTGATGAAGTGGCAGCCGGCCGTGGTATTATTCCCAACAACATCAATCACCCTGAATCTGAGCCAATGATCATTGGTAAAAACTTCCATGTGAAGATCAATGCCAATATTGGTAACTCAGCGGTGACATCTTCCATCGAAGAAGAAGTTGAGAAAATGACGTGGGCAACCCGCTGGGGCGCTGATAACGTGATGGATTTATCAACGGGTAAAGACATCCACAAAACGCGTGAATGGATTATCCGTAACTCAGCTGTGCCAATTGGTACGGTGCCAATTTATCAAGCGCTTGAAAAAGTGAACGGCATTGCCGAAGATTTAACGTGGGAAGTATTCCGTGATACGTTGATCGAGCAAGCTGAGCAGGGCGTGGATTACTTTACGATCCATGCGGGCGTTTTACTCCGTTATATTCCATTGACGGCAAAACGTGTGACGGGCATTGTTTCTCGTGGTGGTTCAATCATGGCGCAGTGGTGCTTAGCGCATCATAAAGAAAACTTCATCTATGAGCACTTTGAAGAAATCTGTCACATCATGAAAGCATACGACATTGCCTTCTCATTGGGTGATGGCTTGCGTCCGGGTTCTATTGCTGATGCCAATGATGCTGCACAATTTGCAGAATTGGAAACATTGGGTGAATTAACGAAAATCGCTTGGAAGCATGATGTACAAACGATGATCGAAGGTCCTGGGCATGTACCCATGCATAAGATCAAAGAGAACATGGAAATGCAGGAAAAGCACTGTGATGATGCGCCATTTTATACATTAGGGCCATTAACAACAGACATCGCGCCAGGTTATGACCATATTACATCAGCCATTGGTGCTGCAATGATTGGTTGGTACGGTACAGCAATGCTTTGCTATGTCACACCGAAAGAGCATTTAGGTTTACCTAACCGTGAAGACGTGCGTGTGGGTGTGATTACTTATAAATTAGCTGCCCATGCTGCTGATTTAGCCAAAGGACATCCTAATGCACAGGATCGTGACAATGCATTATCGAAAGCTCGCTTTGAGTTCCGTTGGGAAGATCAGTTTAACTTAGGTTTAGATCCAGAAAGAGCCCGTGAATATCATGATGAAACATTGCCAGCAGCGGGTGCTAAAGTTGCGCATTTCTGCTCAATGTGCGGGCCTAAATTCTGTAGCATGAAGATCTCGCAGGACATTCGCTTAAAAGACCAAGATGGTACTTTTGCGAAAGAGGCGATTGAAGAGGGCATGAAAGAGAAGTCAAAAGAGTTCTTGGATAACGATAGCCAAATTTATAGCTAATAATGAATGAAAAAAGCACCGTGAATTCGGTGCTTTTTGTTATGAATGATGAAATTATGGGCAACGAGCTTCCGTAAATGAATCAGTATTTTCACCGCGGCGGCATTTGTGGGATTGGAATTTTCCATCAATTGCCCAGCCTTGCTCATGAAGTTTCAGAAAGTAAACTGTTTTAATGGCAAAAATAGAATCATCCATTAAACTTGATTGGATTAAAGTGATCATTGCATTATCGCTTTGCTCACCTTGCGGTAAAGATTGATTTAAGGATATATTGGATAATTCTGTGTCTGTGATGAAGTTGTTATCAGCTAATACAGTTTGCAATGGCGTTGGTTGGAAGTTTGTTTCATTAGCCGTTGATACATTGGTAAACATGATTAGAGATAATGCAGTAAATAATAATTTTTTCATTTGAGCACCTCGTATGAATAATAAGATTATTGTTGTTGATTAGGATCAACTTTTATATTTGTAATAGAACCGAAAATATCGGAGTTATTTTAACATTTAAAGATGATCACACAAAAAATCATAGGACTTTAATATTATTTGTTTATCGATATGAAGTCGCTTATGATGTTTTGAGAAAGTAGCCATGAATGAAATAGTCTGTATAAGAATAAACATTGTTAAATATTTAAATAAGTGAGAGTGAAAAATGCAGTTTCATGAATTGTTTTTAGAAATCAAATCATTAGAAATCAAAGATCTTGAATATTGTAATTTATTGAGCAATGTTAGAGAGTGCTATGAAAAAGTTTTAGAAGAAGGGCGCAAAGATTTAGCTCGTGGACAAGTTGTTAAGCGTTTAATCAATATGACATTTACGGTGAATCCAAATGATTTCATTGAATTGGTGAATATTGAGAAAGATGCTGTAAGTTTTGATTACATGTCAGAATTCAATCCAACACAAAAGAATGCGATTAATTTATTACTTTCTGTAGTGGATGGTAGTCAAGAAGGATCTTATTTTAAGAGCTTCTTTGCATTATATATTTGGAAAAATTTATTGCCAGATGTTCGTTTTCACTCAGTTGGATTAACAGAACATTTCTATCAGATTGCAGAAGAAAGAAATAATACAGGTAAATGTATTTTTAAACCTGCAGAGCAAATCAGCTATTTGATTGCTGAGGAGAAAGAAACAGGTTTCTTCCATTTAGGTGAAAATGATTATTGTGATGAATCTCAAGCATTAATTAAGCAGTTGGATTATGCGATTGCATTTATTATTAAAGATTACGCATAATTTTAGATAATTGAAATAAATACAAAACCCTATATTTAATATAGGGTTTTTTTACATGAAAATTTTAGATCAATGAATGTAATGATCTGATAAAAACTGCTCAATTTCTTCTTTCCATGGCACAGAAGGTTGTGCGCCTTTTTTTGTTACAGCTAATGCTGCGGCAGCGTGTGCTTTTTGAACAGCAAAGCTTAATGTTGAGCCTTCCATAATTGCCATAATTAATACGCCATTAAAAGTATCACCTGCAGCAATTGTATCGATAGCATGTACTTTAAAACCAGGTATTAAAATGCCTTGGTTGTTTTCACTGACCCAAGCCCCAAACTTACCTAATGTGATGATGACAAGTTTAATGCCTTTCGCATGTAAGATTTTTGCAGCTGTTTCTGCTGTTTCTGGAGAGTCAACTTTGACGCCCGTTAAAATTTCAGCTTCAGTTTCATTGGGTGTGATGATGTCAATTTGAGCTAATAAATCATCTGGTAAAGCTTTAGCTGGTGCGGGATTCAAAGCAACTAAAACACCACGTTTTTTTGCATATTTTGTCGCAAGGTGAATAGTTTCTAAAGGAATCTCTAACTGCATCAACAAAGCATCAGCTGTTTCAATTTCAGGAAGACATTGGGTCAGCATTTCAGGGGTAACATGTGCATTTGCACCGGCATGAATACCGATCATGTTTTCGCCTTCGTCATTAACGAAAATCAGCGCAACGCCAGTTTTTTCATTCGGTACAATTTTAATTAAAGATGTATCAATGCCATCAGCTCTAAAATGTTGTAATGCTTCTCGACCAAAAGCATCATCGCCTAAAGCTGTGATGAATTGAATATTTGCACCTGCACGTCCTGCAGCAACTGCTTGATTCGCACCTTTGCCACCTAAAGCTACTTGGTATTGATGTGCGCTTAAAGTTTCGCCAGGCGCCAAGAAATATGGAACATTTAAAATATGATCAATGTTTGTGCTGCCTAACACGACAAGTTTTTTCTGATGAGTCATGATTAATCCATAATTTATATGATGAATGTCCAATAATATACAGGATCTGTGTATTTTATGAATAAATTAGTTACAAAAGAGATTATATCTATAAAATAATGTCTTTAGGATCAATAGTTCATTGAATATATAAAGGGTGATTACATGAAAAAATATACACGCCGCTTATTATCAACCGCTGTAATTGCATTGAGCATTGCAGCAACTCCCGTAAGTTTAGCTTGTACTCGCGCTGTTTTTCTAGGCGACAATGATCGTGTGATCACAGGTCGATCAATGGACTGGAAGGTGGATGTTGGTACCAACTTATGGATTTTGCCACAAGGTACGCATCAAAATGGTGGCGCAGGCCCTAACTCGGTAGAATGGATTTCTAAATATGGCAGTGTGATTGCATCAGGTTATGATATTGCAAGCACTGATGGCGTCAATGAAAAAGGTTTGGTGGCGAACTTATTATGGTTAGTTGAATCAGAATATCCCGTGCCAACTAAAGATAAAAAAATGCTCTCCATTTCTGCATGGGCGCAGTATGTTTTGGATAACTTCGCAACAGTGGAAGAAACTGTTGAGGCACTATCGAAAGAAGAATTTATTGTTGTGACGGATAAAGTGCCAGGTGAAACGCGCAATGCAACGTTGCACTTATCAATATCTGATGCAACAGGCGATAGTGCAATTTTTGAATATATTAAAGGTAAATTAGTGATTCATCATGATCGTCAGTATCAAGTGATGACAAATTCACCAACTTTCGATGAGCAATTGGCGCTGAATACATATTGGCAGCAAATTGGTGGCACTATAATGTTGCCAGGTACAAATAGAGCTGCGGATCGTTTTGCGCGTGCATCATTTTATATCAATGCGATTCCAAAAGATAAAGATATGCGCACATCAGTTGCAAGCGTATTCAGTGTGATTCGTAATGTATCTGTGCCATTTGGTATTGTGACAGAATCAGAACCTAATATTTCTTCTACACGCTGGCGCACAGTTGTGGATCATAAAGATTTGCGTTATTTCTTTGAATCAGCATTAACGCCTAATACATTTTGGGTTGATTTAAAGAAAGTTGATTTCAGTGCAGAAACGGGCAAAGTGATGACATTGGATTTAGGTTCAGATCAAAAGAACATATTCTCAGGTGATGCAACAGCAAACTTTAAAGAAGCGAAACTCTTTAAATTTGAAGGCATCAATCAAGAAGCTAATCTTTTCGATTGATTTTTTAATAAAATCACAGACAATGAAGCGCCGCAGGGCGCTTTTTTATATGATTGAGGTTTGTAGATGATTACACGTTTGACCGCTGTTTTATTATTATCTTTGGGAATGAGCTTGGCGGATGTTTCTATTCCTAAAGCAACATTGAATGATATTGCAGGCAAAATTTATCGTAATGAAACGGGTGGTAAACGAGAAAATCTTGTTGTATGGAATAATGGCGAAAATTTTCCATCCTTAGGAATAGGGCATTTCATTTGGTATAAATACAATGAACCTGAACGCTTTGAAGAAAGCTTTCCATTATTGGTAGATTTCTATAAATCTAAGAATATTGCATTGCCAAAAATATTGCGCATGTATCGCTTTGCACCATGGAAAACACAAGCTGAATTTTTAACAGCTAAGACGAATGATGTAGATTTTTCTGAATTAGAGGGTTTCTTATATAACACGCAACCTGTTCAGATTGAATTCATTGCCAATCGTTTGCATGCTTCATTACCGAAGATTCTAGCAGCTACAAAGCAGAAGAAAAAAGTAGAGCAGAATTTTAATGCTTTGCTGAATCATCCTGTGGGTTTATATGCGTTGATTGATTACATCAATTTTAAAGGTGAAGGCATTAACACAGCGGAGCGTTATAAAAATCAAGGTTGGGGATTATTACAAGTACTTGAAAACATGAATGATCAAATAACGAAGAAGGATTTAATGCTCAGCTTTCGAAATTCTGCTAAAGAAATCTTAACAAATCGTGTTAACAATTCTCCAGAAGAACGCAATGAACAGCGCTGGCTCTTAGGTTGGAAAAATAGGGTAGAAACATATTTGTAAATAAAATTCATTTCAACTGAACTATTTGTTTTTGTTGCTATACTTCAAGCTTGTTCTATAAAAGCACGAGCTGCATGACTTTCAATTTTATCCATCAATATATAAGAGCCATTGGTACAATTTTATTAACAGTTTCTAGCGTGACTTTTTATGGATTATCATTGCGGGAATCGAATGAACCTAAAAGCATTCGATTCGATATTTTGCATCCAGATGAAGAACCTTTGAATTTAATGCCTGATTGGGCAGATATTTTTGGATTATCCAGAGAGTTAACCATTTTAACTGATAACGATTTAGATCGTTTGCGTAGCATGATTGATACGATGCAATATCGTAATGATTTGCGCCGTAATAAGCGCCAGAGAATGACCCGCTATTTAGTGAATCATTATCAAGTGAAGGAGCAGGAAGCACGAATTCTTATTCGTAGTGCTGATAATAATGCACGTAAATATAAAATTGATTTTGAGTTATTGATGGCAGTTATTTTCGTTGAATCAACTTATAAAACATCTGTGCAAAGTAATTATGGTGCAATCGGCTTAATGCAAGTTGTGCCGAAATGGCATTTAGATAAAATTCATCAATATGGTGATATTGATGTTTTATATGATATCCGCACGAACATTGCGATTGGCACAGCAATTTTAAAGGAATACTTGGAAAGAGAAGGGGATATGCGCCGAGCATTACATCGTTACAATGGCAGTAAAGATGATCCTACTTTGAAATATTCGAATCGTGTTTTGAAGAAATATAGTGAGTTAAAAGCTCGCAATTACACAGAAAATGCCAAGCTTCATTTGAATTTTGACATTCTTAGGCCAGCGGCTTAATTCATTCTGATGATTTCTTGAGACAATAAAAAAAGCTTTGAAGTAATTCATCAAAGCTTTTTGTTATGTGTTGATTAATCAGTTTTATACAGTTGGTACGCCTAAAGTTTCTTCAGTTGTACTATTTGCAGATGCTTTTGCGGCTTTCTTAATTCTGAAAGGTGCAGCCACTAAGATCGCGATTAATAATAAACCTAAGTAACCGATTAAAGGATAGAAATAAGCAACTAAGCCGGTGAAGCCAACAAAGCTTGCAATAAAGCCAACTAATCCTGTACCAACTGCGAACATGTATGAACGTTTAGTTTGCATAACAGTGAAGCGTGCTACGAATGCATAATACATCGCAACACCAGTGTTATAGATCATACCGAACAATACGACAGTCATTAAAATGCCTAAAACTGGTGAAATATCTTGGATGATTTTCAATAATGGTAAGCTCATATCTTTAACATCTTTGATGTTTAAGAAGATCGCAAAGTGGGCGATTAAAATTAATACGCCAACACCTAAACCACCCAATAAACCGCCCCATTTTGCTATATTTTCATTCTTTTCACTGCCGCCCATAACTAATGACATGCCCGCGCCAACTGCAACGTTAAAGGATACATAGTTAACGGATGCAATAAACCAATTTGGTAATGAGCTTTTTACAGATGTTGCAATTGGCTCTAATTCTTCTAATGTAGTGTTTGCAGTGAATAAGCTATATGTGCAGATGATCGCCAACGCAATGATTAAAAATGGTGTGATTGCAGCGATTAAAGCGATTACACGTTGAATTGGTAATAAAACTGTAGAAACAACCAAAACAGTCATAATCAAACTACCAACCCAGTTTGGTGCGCCATATTGTTGGTTTAACATGCTGCCTGCACCAGCAACCATTACAACGCCAACACCAAATAATGTGAATATGATGATGTAGTCGACAGCAATGCCCATAAATTTACCGCTTAATTTATAAATAGCTTCATCATGTGATTTAGTTTGTAAACGGCTGCCCATTTGCATCAACATCATGCCTAAATATGCAAACAAACCTGTAGAAACAACAGCGCCTACCGTTCCCCAAGTACCAAAGCTTGTGAAGTATTGTAATATTTCATTGCCTGATGCAAAGCCTGCGCCCACAATAACGCCGATAAAGGCAAATGCCATTTGTATAATCTTGTACACGATTCTCTCCTCGATGATTGATCCATTGCCACTTATTTTGTAGCTATTTTGTAAGTGATATATAACCTTATTTATCGAGATAAAACAAATTTATGTGTATAAAACTCAATTATTTCTTTTCTATATAAAATAAATAATTGATATTTCAGTGATTATCTTTATATCAGCCAATATGTAGTGAATTATATGATGCGATCAATGTTATGCAATTGGCGATAGCGATCTGGTGTTGTGCCTGATAAAGCTTGAAACATTGCTATAAAACTTGAAGCAGAACGATAGCCGACTTTGAAAGCAATCTCTTCAATGGTTTCACCTTGTTCCAATAATGCAATGCCATGAATAAAACGTAAACGTTGGCACCATTCATTGAAACTCATGCCGAGTTCTTTTCGGAAATAACGAGCCAATGTTCGCTCTGTTGTGAAAACTTTTTCTGCCCATTCTTTGAGTGTTAAACGATTAGAAGGATCTTGCTCCAATGTTTTGATAATGGGTTCAATGAACCTATGCTGAGAACTTGGTAAATATGTATGGCCAATCATTGCATCGTGCAGTTCATCAATGAGCACTAGAGATTTTCTAAAATCTTGTTCTGTGGTTAATGTGAGCATTTCTTTTTCAAAAAAAGCATCAATAATGCTGAGCGCAATATGACTGAGTTTTAATAATGATGGCGATTGAGATAATTTAGCCGCTTCGCGCGCACAAATATTGATGGAACGAAAGCGAGCAGGTTGATGATTAAAACAAGAGTGTTCATAGTTGGGTGGAATCCAAATGGCAAAACCTAAAGGTGCAATAAAACGCTCTTGCTCAATATCTAAAGTCACAACGCCATATTTAACGCAGATGATTTGTCCCCAAGTATGTTGATGATCTTGAAATTCACTGGCTTCATTGATGTCTTCATTCGCAAGTAGAATCAGCTGATCATTATGAAATGTTAGGTTTTGAAAGGCACGTTTTTTCATTCTTAAGTGATTAACCTTGGGTGACAAAATGTCAGAATAGTGAATTCGAATGTCCGAATATCATTATATATTTAATATAAGACAATTTATACTAGCGCGTTGATGAGATCGATCTCATTTAATTAAGTTACAAATATTTAGGAGTACGAATGAACTTTGTTGCAATGCTGTATCCATTGATGGCGGTATTGATTTGGGCGATGAATGCAGTTGTGAATAAACTGTCAGCGGGTGTAATTGAGCCCGAAGCCATTTCATTTTATCGTTGGTTACTAGCATTTATTATTTTGACGCCATTTTGTTTGCGTCAATCCATTAAAAACTGGGCTGTGATTCGCCCATTGTTACCTAAATTTGCATTTTTAGGTTTTCTTGGCATGGCGTTGTATCAATGCTTAGCGTATTACGCAGCTTATACGATTTCAGCGACAATGATTGGTATTTTTTTATCATTGATGCCATTATTAACAATCTTATTAAGCTTCATTATTCTGCGCTCACCATTAACGGTTGGTTTGGTGATTGGTAGTATTTTATCTTTCTCTGGTATTACTTGGTTAATCAGTGCAGGTAATCCTTCTGTCATTTTAGAAACAGGGATTGGTAAGGGAGAATTGATGATGATCGTTGCCGCTTCGGCTTATGCGCTTTATGGCGTTTTAACGATGAAGTGGAAGATTCAAGTTTCTATTTGGCAATCGCTATACTGGCAAGTCATTTTTGGTGTGATTATTTTAACGCCGTTATTTATGATCACTAAAGATGTAGCGATTACCAGCAATAATGTGGGGCTGATTCTTTTTGCCGGGATACCAGCCTCCATTATTGCACCCTTCTTGTGGTTACTTGGTGTGGCTCGTTTAGGCGCGAGTAAAACATCGTTGTTTATGAACTTATCACCATTGCTGACAGCGATTATTTCAATTTTATTTTTGAACGAATCGTTGGAAACTTATCACATCGTTGGCGGTATTGTATCTTTGACAGGTGTGATTATCGCACAACGAGTAAACACAAAGATTCAGTTCAGATCTCAACCTAAAATTAAGCCAGTTACTAAAGATTAACCTACCGTAATCTTTGGTAAAGCCATCATTGTTATGCAGTGATGGCTTTATTTTTGTCAGTAAATAACTGAAAATATTATGACAAAATAATATTGAAAATATATTTCGCTTTAGGGATTGAACTTACCAAAGATATATAGCTATGATGAAGGTTCGATCAAAATAAGTATAGGAAAAGAGATTTATGTCAGTAAGTATGAGTCAAGAGGCTACCAATGCCTCCTCTGCACGACCATTGAATAAAGAAGATTATAAAACATTAGGCTTATCTTCTTTGGGCGGCACATTAGAATTTTATGATTTTGTAATTTATGCATTATACATTGAGATGGTTGTGAAAGCACTATTTCTGCCAGCGAACCTACAAGGCACGGTTTGGGGTGATGTTTATGCATGGGGCGGATTTGCAGCAGGTTACATTGCTCGTCCGATCGGCGGTATTATTATGGCTCACTTTGGTGACATTATGGGCCGTAAAAAAATGTTTACGTTGAGCGTTGCTATGATGGCATTGCCAACATTTGTGATTGGTATTATGCCAACGTATGAATCTATTGGTTTATTGGCACCAATTTTATTGATTGTTATGCGTATGTTCCAAGGCGCTGCAATCGGTGGGGAAATGCCAGGAGCTTGGGTATTCATCGCAGAACATACACCAAAAAACCGTTATGGTTTAGGTATTGGCGTATTAACAAGCGGTATCACAGGCGGTATTTTATTAGGTTTCCTAGTCTCTATCTTGATCGATCTGACTTTTACAAGAGAAGAAATTCTTAATTACGCTTGGAGAATTCCTTTCATTGCAGGCGGTTTATTCGGTGTGATCTCTGTTTATCTACGCCGTTATTTATCTGAAACACCAATCTTCCAAGAAATGGCTGAACGCAAAGAATTATCAAAAGAAATTCCAGTTGTAACAGTGATGAAAAAGCACAAATGGGCATGCGTGATTGTCGCATTGATGACATGGACATTATCGACAACCGTTATGGTGGCAATCTTAATGACGCCAGTGAAAATCTTGGGTGGAATGTATCAGTTATCATCCATTGATGCACGTGTGACAGGTTCTATCATGGCGTTGATGTTGACACTTGGTTGTGTGTTATTTGGCTGGATGGAAGATGTGTTAAAAACGCGTTTAACATCATTAATTGCTTGGGGCGGCTTGGCGATTACAGCATTTATGTTCTATTCGTTATTAACAACATCACCAAGTATTGAGATGATTTATGCAGGTGCTGCAGCGATGGGATTATTTACTGGGGCAATTGCAATTACACCAATCATTGCAACAAGAGCATTCCCCGCGAAAATTCGTTATTCAGGTTTATCATTCTCTTATAACTTAGCTTACGCAGCATTCAGCGCGATCACGCCAGCATTAACGATTTGGTTATTGAGCAAAACACCATTGGGCGCAGCTTGGTACATCGGCGGTGTTGCTATTTTAGCGATCATTGTTGCTTGTATTCCATTGTCATACAAAGGCTATCCTGAATCTTAAAATGATTAGATGAGAATAACAAATAATTATTTTTATTAACTAATAATAATTAACTTAATTATTTTAATAAACATATTGTTTGTTATTTCTCATAGATACTGCCATGATTAGCTCATTGAAATAAGAGAAAAATATATGAGTGAGCAGAAAAAAATGCCAGTGATGGTACTGGCAATTGGTGGTAATGCATTAATAGAAGATAATCATCATGTTGATATAGATTCTCAGCGCATCGTAGCAGCAAAACTGGCTGTGGATGTTGTTAATTTAATCGAAGCAGGTTGGCGCGTTGTATTAACACATGGCAATGGTCCTCATGTTGGTATTCATTTAGTTCATGATGCAGCCG
The DNA here is from genome assembly GCA_030149965.1 of Wohlfahrtiimonas sp. Classification (GTDB taxonomy): domain Bacteria; phylum Pseudomonadota; class Gammaproteobacteria; order Cardiobacteriales; family Wohlfahrtiimonadaceae; genus Wohlfahrtiimonas. The sequence goes on from JASLHB010000015.1 coordinate 12,207, forward strand.
TTAAAGAATTTCCCTTATCGCCTTTAGATCATCATGGTGCTGCAACTCAAGGACAAATTGGCTATTTATTGCAATCAGCCATTGGGAATGAATTATTAAAGCGTGGCATTAATATGCCTGTTGTATCTGTTGTGACTCAAGTGGAAGTGGATGCGACAGATTCGGCATTTTTAAATCCTAATAAGCCCGTTGGCATATTTATGGAGGAAATGGATGCTAAAGCTAAAGCTGCTAAAGAAGGTTGGAAAGTAGTGGAAGATTCAGGTCGAGGTTGGCGCCGAGTTGTGCCTTCACCAACACCGAAGAAAATTATTGAATTAGATATTATTAAGCAACTTGTGAATTCAGGTGCTTTAGTGATTGCTTGTGGCGGCGGTGGAATTCCCGTTAAACGTAATGCGGATAATACTTTAACAGGCGCTGAAGCTGTGATTGATAAAGATAGAGTATCGTCTTTATTAGCAGCAGATTTAAACGCTGATGTATATTTAATTCCAACTGGCGTTGAACAGATCGCTGTGAACTTTGGTCAACCTAATCAAGAATGGTTATCTGAATTATCCGTGGCAGATGCTGAAAAGTATAAAGCGGAAGGGCAGTTTCCTGCTGGCAGTATGTTGCCAAAGGTAGAATCTTTATTGGATTACATTGCAGCTTGTCCACATGGCATTGGTATTGTTACTAAGTTGGATACAATGGCTGATGCACTGAAAGGTACTAAAGGTACAAGAATCTATCAATAATGAATCAATGAATGTGATAAAAGGGCAGGCAACTGCCTTTTTTGTTACCATGCAGATAAGTTTCACCAATATGTGTCACAAGATAGTTATATTAATCGGGTTTTAAGGCAATTTCACTATAAATTAGGAGCTTACTATGAAAATTCGTGTTGTTCAGTATGGTTGTGGAAAGATGGCTGAAGTGATGTTGCGTTACTTACGTGATCACGGTGCTGAAATTGTTGGGGCGATTGATAATAAGCCAGAACTACAAGGCATGGATATTGGTGATTTCGCAAATTTTGGCCATAAAACGGGCGTCAAAATTGATAATAATGCACAACGTGTTTTTGATTCTTGTGATGCAGATATCGCGATTGTGACAGTATTCAGCTACATGCCAGAAATGTATCCTTTCTTTGAACTCTGTGCGAAAAATGGCGTGAGTGTAATCACTATTTGTGAAGAAGCAATTTATCCTTGGAATACGTCGCCTGCAGAAACAAATCGATTGGATCGTTTGGCTAAAGAGCATGGAATAACAATTACTGGTTCGGGCATGCAGGATTTGTATTGGATCAATATGCCATATTTAGTTGCTGGTGGCGTGAATAAGATCACAAGAATGGAAGGCGTTGCAAGTTATAACGTTGATCATTATGGAATGGCTTTGGCAAAAGCACATGGCGTTGGCTTATCCGCAGCACAATTTGATAAAGAGATTGCATCTGCTGAAAGTTTTCCATCTTATATGTGGAATGCTGCTGAATCTCTCTGTGCAAAAATGCGTTGGACAATTGCAAATATCAGCCAAAAGAGCGTGCCAATTATTTTAGATAAAGATATTTATTCAGAAACAATGGGTGAAACAATCAAGGCAGGTTTTGCAACAGGCATGAGCGCTGTGACAACGATCCAAACTCACCAAGGGATTGAGCTTGTGGTGCAATGTGTTGGGAATGTTTATGATGAAGGTGATGGCGATCGCTGTGATTGGAAAATCATTGGTGAGCCTGATGTAACTTTCTCTGTTCAAAAGCCAGATACAGTCGCACATACTTGCGCAACGGCTGTGAATCGTATTCCTTCTGTATTGAATGCACCAGCAGGATTCATCACTGTGGATAAATTGGAAGAAGTGGGTTACATGACTTATCCAATGGAGTTTTATGTCGATTAATTTTATATGAATTTAGACAAATTTAAGGAAGCGGTGGGAGCACCGCTTTTTTTATGGGGTTGCGTGTGATATACATGTTTCATGCAAAAGCATTCATTTGTTAGATTTATGTAACAAAATAGATAAAAAATATCCAGCAATGGAAAAGAGGAATGGAGAAAATGAGTCGTTTATATTTACCAACAACGCATACAATGCGATGTTTCCAAGTCTCGGCGAAACACTTAAGTTTTACTTTGGCAGCAGCTGAATTGAATTTGACGCAAAGTGCCATCAGTAAACAGGTTGCTTTATTAGAAAGTAGTTTACAAGTTCAGTTATTTGTACGTAATCGACAGAAGTTAGAATTGTCTCCTGCAGGGAGCACGTATCTTTCTCATGTGAACGCAATTTTACGAAGAATTGAAGAAACTTCTAAAGAGATGCTGTCTTATGGAGTATTTGAAGATGTTATTCGCATTGCATCGCATCCATCATTGTGTTCAGCGTGGTTAGTGAAAGCTTTGAAAGGTTTTACTGCACATTATGGCAATGTTCAATTATCTTTTTACGAGCAAATGATGCCGTATGAACCGATTGAAGTGGATGTAGATGTATCATTTATTTATGGATTCGGTGGTTGGCATGGCATGGATGCTGTAGAGCTTTTCGATGAAGAAATGATTCCAGTGTGTCATCCAGATGTTTTAGAAAGAAACAAAGGCAATCCTGAAATTGATATTTACTTTAACACGCGATTAATTGAATGTCGTTCTCGATTGAATACTTGGGATCAGTTTTTTGAGCGCTTTAATCAAATTTATCCGGATGGCTATCGTTCATTATTATTCGAACGTTGGACATCTTGTATCAGTGCAGCAAAAACAGGTTGCGGTCTAGCCTTGGTGCCAAAAATACTTGTTGAATCAGACTTACAAAATGGCTGTTTAGTACCAGCATCATCACATCGTTTAACAGGCGTAGGCTCTTATTATATGGCTTATCTTAAAAGTCATGCAGCGGAGCCTAAAGTTAAAATTGTTCGAGACTGGATTTTGAATTATTTAGGCAAAGATCCGAGTGATATTATTACAGAGTAATTTTATACAATATTTTATAGTTTAATTGTATTGTTTCCTCGCCTATAGCGAGGAAACGAATCATTGACATTTCAAGTTAACGAATGACTTTTAAGCATTGACCCAAGTGGTACATCGTAAATCCTGATTCAATGAATAATGATTTCATTTGTGAATAATTACATTTAGATTGATCCACAGCAGAGAAGAATGGCAATGGAATTGGAGCCATTTCTTGATCAGTTAAATGATCCGCAAATAATTTGCCAATCAATGTACCTGTCGTAATGCCACGGCCGTTATAACCAATTGCAGCGATCAAACCAGGTGCTGGTTCAAACACTTTTGGTGTATGGTTATCCGTAAAACCAATGCGACCACACCAACTGTATTGCCAATTCATTTTAGTACCCAATTGTGGGAAGTAATGTTGTTGAATACGATCAGCCCAAGTTTTAAGGTACCAATCAGGTTTGTTGATTGCACGTCCCATGCTACCTAAAACTAAGCGCCCATCTTTATCTAAGCGAATACTACTCAATACTAATCGTGTATCCCAAGAGCCTTGTTTGTAAGGTAAAACAGAAGCACCAGCTTCGCCCATTGGTTCAGAGGCTACTTGATAATAATAGCCGCTGTAAATTGATTTGCGATATTCTGATAAATCACCTTCTGCATAAGCATTCGTTGCGATGATAACTTTTTCTGCGCGAACAGTATGTCCCAATGCTGTTACTGCCCATTCGCCTGGTTTATCACAATTCACGGAAGCAACTGGTGAATTCTCAAAGATTTTCACGCCTAATTTAGCAGCAGTTTTTGCTAAGCCTGTTGCATAAGCAAAAGGATTTACTGTACCTGCACGGTGATCCAATAAGGCTGCAGGAATTTTTTTACTGCCAGCATATTCTTCCATGCGAGAACCTGTCAATAATTCAACAGGTGCACCGCGGCGTGTTAATTGCTCATAGCGATCTTGTAAATCAGGCACACCTTTTTCGCTGTGTGCCATGTGTAATGTACCTACTTCTTGCTGTTGTGCATCAATGCCATATTTATTAATGATGGAGAAAACTAATTTAGGTGCATCACCCAAGGCAGCTACTAAATTTTCGCCCATGTCTTTGCCTAAAATATCCACCATGAAATCAGGTTTATTCCAAGTGCCTGCATTTACTAAACCAACGTTACGACCACTACCGCCGTAAGCAACATGTTGTGCTTCTAAAATCACTACAGATTTACCATGCTCAGCCAAATGAATCGCTGCTGATAATCCTGTAAAACCTGCGCCAATGATGCATACATCTGCTGTTTCATTATTTTGAAGTGGTTTGAAAGAAACTTTATCTTCAACTAATGTATGCCATAAGTTTTCATATTTAAATGCGTGTTGAGAAGTTGTCATGCTCTTAATTCCTAATCAATGTTTTGAGATTTTCAATCAATGTGTCATCAATGTTGACCATGCCTTTTTGTTTATTTTGATCGCGTGCTTCAAAGCGACGTTCTGAAGGCAAGCGGACACCTGCTTGGCTGAATTGATTGAGATAATCTTCTGCGCGTTGTGCTGCGCTTTGTCTGTCTGTGCCTAAAATAATTTCAGGGTCGATTGCGATAATAATTTCACCACCATAAGGTAAAGCTGCGCCATCTTTTGCTGCTTTTTGTGATTCTTGACTAGTGAGATCATTAATCAAAGGGCCAGCCATGAGCTCAATCATGGTAGAAATAGCAGTACCTTTGTGTCCACCAAAAGCGAGCATTGCACCTTTCAATGCTTCATTAGGATCATTGGTTGGATTGCCATCGGCATCAATCGCGACATCATTTGGTAACTGCGTATTATTTCTTGCGTGTAACTGGATCTCACCACGTGCTGTTGCACTTGTTGCAAAATCAAAAATATATGGTCGTTCAGTGTTGGCGCGCGGCCAAGCAAATGCAAATGGATTAGTGCCCAATAAAGGCATTGTCCCACCATGTGGTGCAACCCAAGCATGACTTGTTGTCATTGCTAAGCCCACTAAATTATGTTTAGTGATTTCTTCTAATTCTACCCACAGAGCAGAAAAATGAATGCAGTGATTCACTGCTAGCAGTGCGATACCAAATTCTTTTGCTCGTTCAATCAATAATGGCATGCCAATTTGGTGGCCATATTGTGCTGCTGTCATTTGACAATCAACGCGGATGACTGCGCCTTTATTTTGAGTGATTTGAGGGATTGCAGTTGGATTCAACATCCCTTTATCTAAATTTTTGATCAACTCTAATAAACGCCAAACACCATGTGAATGACATTCTGAAATTTGTGCAGTGATTAGGTTTTGAGTAATCGCATCACGTTGAGGCATTGAAAAACCTCTGCTATCTAAAATTTTCTCAACAAGTTCCTGAAGTTGATTAATAGAGATTTGCATTCTCTCCTCCTGATGGATGTGTTGAGCATCCAATGATTTCCTCGGTAGTGTCTTGGTTTTTTTGGCTATTGATATAGCTCTTTAATAGATGGTCAGATCTGCGAAGAGCTTTGCATGGGGAATGCTCACTCTTCGCAGTCTGTGAAGCTTTACATTAATCGAATTTCACGCCTTGCGCTAGTGGTAATTCGCGAGAGTAGTTGATTGTATTTGTTTGACGACGCATGTAGCCTTTCCAAGAATCTGAGCCAGATTCACGACCGCCACCAGTTTCTTTTTCGCCACCAAATGCACCACCAATCTCAGCGCCACTTGTACCGATATTCACGTTTGCGATACCACAATCACTGCCTGCTGCAGATTGGAAGAATTCAGCTTCTCTCACATCATTTGTGAAGATACATGATGATAAGCCTTGTGGTACATCGTTGTTCATTGCCATTGCATCAGCAAAGTTTTCGTATTCCATTACATATAGAATTGGTGCAAATGTTTCTGTTTCCACAACTTCATTTTGTTCAGTCATTTCAACGATTGCAGGTTTCACGTAGTATGCATTTGGCATTTCATCTGCCAATACGCGCTGACCACCATGAACAACACCGCCTGAAGCTTTTGCTCTGTCTAATGCTGATTGCATGTCATCGAATGAGCCTTTATCGATTAATGGACCAACTAAGTTGTTTGTATCTAGTGGAGAACCAACTGGCACAGTATTGTAAGAGGCTTTCAAACGCTCTAATACTTGTGCTTTCACTGATTTATGAATAATCAAACGACGAAGTGTTGTACAACGTTGACCTGCTGTTCCTACTGCGCTGAATAGAATTGCACGAACTGCTAATTCTAAATCTGCTGATTCAGTTAGGATCATCGCATTGTTACCACCCAATTCAAGGATAGAGCGACCAAAACGCGCTGCAACTTTAGGACCAATTTCACGACCCATGCGAGTACTGCCAGTTGCGCTTACTAATGCTACTTTATGATTCTCAACAATAGCATTACCACAATCACGGGCGCCCATCACTAATTGTGAAAGATTTTTTGGTGCAGAACCAAAACGTGCTGCTGCTTTTTCAAATACTGCTTGGCAAGCCAATGCAGTTAAAGGTGTTTTTTCTGAAGGTTTCCAAACAACAGGATTGCCACAGATGAATGCTAATGCAGAGTTCCAAGCCCAAACTGCCATAGGGAAGTTGAATGCAGTGATCACACCAACAACACCTAAAGGTTGCCATGTTTCACGCATGTGATGACCAGGACGTTCAGAAGCAATCGTCAAGCCGTATAACTGGCGAGACAAGCCTACAGCAAAATCACAGATATCAATCATTTCTTGAACTTCACCTAACGCTTCAGATTGTATTTTACCCGCTTCTAAAGTGATCACTGATGCTAAGTCTTCTTTGTGTTCACGTAATACTTCGCCCAATACGCGAACCAACTCGCCACGGATTGGAGCTGGTACTGTGCGCCATTCCAAAAAGGCATCATGTGCATCATCAACGATTTTACCTGTAGCCGCTTCATCAATGAAATTCAATTTTGCAATTACAGAACCGTCTAATGGACTGAAAACTTCGTGTGTGCCACCGTTTAATACGTCATCTGAAATGCCTAACTTGTTTAATACTTTTGTTGAAATTTCCATCTTAAATTTTCCTTTGTTTCGTAGAAGATGGCTTGATCCTACAGCGTAACTACGAGCCTAGACAAGCGAACTATATGCACAGACTTATTCCTTTCAGGAATGATAAACATAAATTCTTTATTAATCTTTGACTTAGCTTTGCTAGGAAAAAAATTCATAAACTTCTGAATTCATATCTTTTGACACTTTTGGGGTGAAAAAGTGATGATCAATCCACCTGATGTAGGTCAAAAGATTTACAGATTTCATATAAAACAGTTGATTAGCAGTGATTTTCTCTAGTTGTTGCTCTAATTCATGGCATGAAACATAAAAAATATCAGTAGAGAACACTGCTGAGGAGGATTAAAGATGAACAAGTTTTTAAAGATTTTAATCGTTGGCTTTGCATATGCTAGCGTTGTCGTAGGAGCAGGTAATGCTTCAGGTATGGAACCTTTCTTTTATTACACATCTTTCGGCATGGATGGAACTACAGGCGTACTACTAGCAACAGCATTGTATGGCATCGTAGGATATTTTGTTGTGGGTTTAGGGCAGCGTTTACAATCTAAAAACTATAAAGAAGCTGTTTATTTAGTTGGTGGTAAAACAGTAGGAAAATTTGTCGATATATTAATCATCATCATGATGTTGGGTACAGGTATTATCATGTTATCTGGCAGCGGTGCGTTGTTTAAGCAACAATATGATATGCCATATTGGCAGGGTTCTTTGATCATGACATTGCTTGTAGTTGGCACGTTAATGCTGCAATTACGTAAAATTATTCTAGTGATCGGCTTGATTACACCAATCTTAATTGGTTTGTTATCTATCGTGATTTATCAAGGTTTAGCGAATCAAACAGAATCATTTGCAGAATTAAATGATTATGTAATTGCTGTAGGTAATACATTGCCAGATACATTGCCCAATTGGTGGATGGCAGCAATTAACCACGTAACAATGATGACTGTTGCAGGCGTTGGTATGTCATTAGTGATTGGTGGTGAAGAGAAAGATCCAAAAGTTGCACGTTTAGGTGGTGCTTTGGGCGGTTTAATCATTGGTGGTGTTTTGGCAATGGGTCACTTTGCATTGTTTGCACAGATTAGAACAATCGCACCAACGGTTGAAACATTAGCGCAAATGCCTTCGTTACAAATCATGAATACTTATGTACCACATTTAAGTTCAGTATTGAGCATGGTTGCATTAGCGATGATTTATAGTACAGCAGTGAGCATGTTCTACGTATTTACATCACGTTATTTCGAAATGGAAACACAAAAATCACGCATCGCAGTATTGGCAATCTTAGCGATTGGTTATGGCATCAGCTTTGTAGGATTCATTCAATTGATGGGTTATTTCTATCCAGTTGCAGGTTATGTGGGTATTGTGTTAGTTGCGATCATTTTCTACGGTCCATCAAAAATTAAGAAATTAGAAAAAGAAGGGCGTTTGTCAAAAGTTGTGTATGGCTAAGTTTCACAGATAATAATAATTTAATTTCTTGGTAGTTCTTCTTGAAGCGGCGAAAGCCGCTTTTTTTTGCATGCAAATAAAATTATTTTCGTTAAAAATTGGTATCAAGTGAGTTTCATTTCATGGAATTCTTCATGCCTTGTGAAATATAACGCTCAAAGAAAGCAGGATTTCCTCACTAAAATGAATGCTTGAATTAAAGTTATTTGTGAGAAATTTTGCTATCTTATTGTAAATATTAAAAAAGGAGATAATGAATGCAAGAAATTGATGGGTTACCAACTTGGGAAGAATTTGAAAGTTTGTTTATAGAGTTTGAATCTGAGGATGAACGAGATCAACAGATTGAAGATTATGGAGATGATTTTACATTTGTTGTAGATGGTGGTTGTACGTTAACAGGTGCATTCAGTGAAGGATTCCCTGAAGCGTTGGGCGTAGAAGAGCTAATTGATGAAGATACAATTGATTGGGCAACTTTAGATGTTGGCACGCCGTTTACGATTACTTATCAAGGTAAACAAATACAATGCCATGAATCAGGATTTGAGGATGATGAATTCTATTACGAAGGCATTGCGGCGCTTTCTAATTTATTGCTCGAATTAAGCTTGGTGCTTAAGCAATTTGTACCTGCGGGAATAGCTTCAGATTTTGTTTTTGCATTAATTCCATTGGAAATATGGAATAAAGGCTTAGAAAAATTTGGTTTAGATGAGTTGCGAGAAATATTTGTGGATTTTGGTGATCCGAAGATTTTTGAATATTTGATGGAAGAGTAACTAGAAAAGCCCTCGATGAGGGCTTTTTTATGTTTAATTATTTACCTGCCACAAACCCGATCGTCGTGCCTTTAGCTTGTTTCAAATCATTTTCCTTAACAAGCTGTGCGATGATCTCTTCAGGTTTTGTGATCACGCCCAATTTTGCTTGGCGGGCAGAAATTGCAAAGTCGCCAGGTGCTAGGCTTGTGAGTTTCTTAAAGCTCTCTTCCAATGCAGGATCAATCTCTTTAAAGCCCAAATAACGGCATTGTTCATTGAAGAGCAACCAAGCTTGTTCAGCTGTTAAGTAATTAAACTTCACTTTAAAGTCAAAACGGCGGAGCATTGCTTGATCCAAATGATCCATCAAGTTTGTGGTTGCGATGAAAATGCCTGAAAATTCTTCCATTTGTGTCAGCATTTCGTTCACCATTGTGACTTCATAATTCTGCTGAGCATGACGACGATCACGTAAGAAGCTATCCACTTCATCCATTAACAATATTGCACCTGTTGTATTTGCTTCATGGAATGCTGCGGCGATTTGTTTCTCAGTTTCGCCTACATATTTATCCATCAAATCCGATACTTTTTTGATGAGTAAAGGTTTGTTGAGATAATCAGATAAGTAATGCGCAAAAGCAGATTTACCTGTACCTGAAGCACCATATAAACAAATACGCGCTTCATTAAATACTTTTAAGCGCTCAGCCAATAATGCCAAATTGTTATCAGTATTTGTGAATGCAGGATTATAAATATCGCTCAAACCGCCAATTTTAGCGATACGAATTTCATCATTGCCTTGGGCTTTCAATGTGCCATTGATGATTGCAGCAGCGGCTTCATCATAGCTCACATCCAATGACTTCTCGATGGTATTCAAAACTTTTGCTGTGCGATCAATAATTGCAGGCACTAAATCTTTTGATAATGCCAAAGCATTCAATGTATTTGGGCTGAGTGAACCTTTCAATGCTGATTCAAGCATTGCTTTGCGTTCTGATTTTGGTGGCGGAGCCAAATGGAATGTGAAATCGAAACGACGTACGATCGCAGGATCAATGTCATAAGTATCGTTACAAATCCAAATCGTTGGAATTTTATTCGTTTCTAAAATATGGTTGAACCAAGCTTTTGAGAAGTTTGGCAAACCTTCTGATGAAGCATCAAAGAATACATCTTCAATTTCATCAAAAATGATCAATGATTTTTGGTTACAGAAGAAATTTTGTGCAGCCAAATAAGCGTATAAACGCTGTTCGCCTTTTTCTACGCCTTCGCCTTGAATGGATTCAGAAACTACTTCATAAGCAGAAACCTTAAAATGTTCCACCAAAACGCGTGCCAATTCTGTTTTCCCTGTACCAGGTTCACCGTAAACAAGAATATTCACGCCTTTTTCATCGTTGTCTAAAGCATGTTGTAAGTAAGGTACTAAAACAGCGAGTTCTGTTTTTAAATAACCGAAACTATCTAATGTTAAATCTGTTGGTTTGCATTTAGACACAACATCTTTCAAGATATTGTATGGCGTTGTTTCATGTGAAAACATTGCTTCAATAAAATTGCGTGACAATAAATCTATTTTGCCACGGAAGAATAGAGAAGGCCCATGATGAACACGCACTAATCCTGTGCGAGCTAATGTACCATCTGATGCAAATGCAGTACGAATATCTTGCGGTGTTTTTTGTAATAACACAGATAAAATACGATGCATTTGGTCAGAACTGATCGCACCCAATAAATCTAATGCATTGTTCAACAACGTTTCATTGTATGTGATCAATGTGAATTCTAATAAAGCACATTCCACATCAGAGAGATCAATTAACGTTTTGAGATTATCTAAATTATGGTGCAAATCATTATTATATGACATTGCAAGCAGTGCAGGATCAGCTAAGAGTTTTTCTTGTTGTTCGCGCAATGTTTTTAAAATGTCAGCACGATTCAATGGTGGCTTATGGTTGATCCATTTATCCAGTGAAAGGGCAGTTGCTAGCTGATCATCGCTAAAGAAATCCTTATGAATAAATTCACGATGGCCACCTAAATCCAAAATAATGGTCAGAATCCATGAATGTACCAATGGCGGTAATTGTTCAGAATATTCCATGTTTGTGGATTGCGTTGTTTTTTTTGTCATGTAAAACTCAAGAAAATTTAGTGAAGGCTAATGCGTAAAGCAAAAGCTGTAATCAATGGGGCGATGGCAAGAGAGATCAAATCGAGGGCTGCGAATACAGCGTAAAAGCCGCTCACAGAATGACCTTCGACGATACGAAGCGTTGCCTGTACGCCAAAAATTAGTACGGGTAAAAATAATGGTAGTGCAATGATACTTAATAATAAGCCAGCGCGTTTTAATTGTAGTGTTAAAGCTGTACAAATGGCACCGATGCAACTTAAAACTGGGGTACCAATGAGTAGTAAAAATGTGGTTTCTAGTGCTTGTGGCACTGAAAAATAGAGCATTAAACCCAAAATTGGTGAAACGATGATGAGTGGTACAGCCGTTAAACACCAATGTGCAATAATTTTGGCAAATACAACCACAACCAATGGCGAGCCAGAAAGCATCAGTTGTTCCAATGAACCATCATCATAATCACTTTTGAATAGGCGATCCATAATTAACATGTTCGACAATAAGGCACCAATCCATAAAATGGCAGGTGAAACATCGCGCATGACTTTTTCATTATCCAACCCTAAACCGAGTGGAAATAAACTTACAACGATCAAGAAAAAGATCATGGGCGTTAGTAATTCTGTGCGTTGGCGCATGCCTAATTGTAGATCACGTTGAATGATCGCAGTGAATACACTCATTCTTTCCTGTAGCTTTCAATAATGTGGTGATGATTATACACACCTTCTGAGGGCGTTTGATGAGAAGTGAAAATAACTGCGCCACCTTTTTGATAATGTTCTGTAATGGCTGTTTCTAAAATTTCAATGGAACGCTTGTCTAATGCTGTAAATGGCTCATCAAGAATCCATAAAGTCTTAGGTTCTAACCATAAGCGAGACAATGCAACTCTACGTCTTTGTCCTGCAGATAAAAACCGAATGGCGCGATCTTGTGCAGGAATTGAAAGCATTTCAAACACAGCTTTAATTTCTGCATCTGTGCGTTGCACATTTTGAATTTTCAGCATTGCGTGAATGTTTTCAAATGCAGTCAAATCTTCTTTTAAGCCAAGTGCATGACCAACATAGAGAATATTCTGATTATATGTATGAGCTAATTCTTTACGATCACTATTATCGTAAAGAATATTGCCTAAATAGATATTGTTTAAGCCAGCGATGACACGCAAAAAAGTTGTCTTGCCTGCGCCATTTTCACCTTCGATATAAAGGCTCATGCCATTTTTCAATGTCAGCGAAACAGGCGTAAAAACTTTGCGGTAATTACGCGTTGCGCTGACATCTTCAATAGCTAAAGTGAATTCAGCAAATGTCATATTTATTGAGCCATAATTGGTGATGCTTTAGATTCTTCACGCACTTGATCTAAAATAATCACATTTGCTTTGCTAGGTGAGACTGCTTGCTTAGCACTTTCAATATCACCAGTTTTACCTACAACATCTGAGCCTTGACTTAAACGACCGCCCACTTCTAAGTTTTCCATTGTGAATAAACTTGGAGTGCCTTGCATTAATCTATTATCATCTGTGATTTCAACAGTTAATGGGAATGTTAAGTTTTTCGCAGAAGGAATTTTTTTCGCAGCTAAAGGCATGCGAGAACCCGAGGCAGAAATGAATAAACTTAAAGTCGCATCATCAGGCCATGTACTTAGATCAGCATTCGGAGCATTCACTTGAACTAAGAAACGCTGATCTTTCTTTGCTTTCACTAAATCTACAGTTTTCTGCATTGCATCAGAGAAGCTATGATCTGCTGAATTTGATTCAAACATCAATGCACTTTCATAAGCACCTTTTGCCAATTCAGAAAGGTCTGTTACATAAATAGAGTTGCCATTATCAAGATTTGTGATTTCACCAAATACTGCTAAATGCTCAAAATTACGAATTGGGCTTTTCACATCAGCAAAGCGATTAAAATCATTCAATGATAATTCTGTTGGGAATTTAGTATCAGGTGTGATCAAGGTTTCTTGATAAGCCACTGATGTATTATCTTCTTGATCAATCATATACAACGTCAAAATAGATGGCGTAGATAATTGATTCCAATCTAAATCAGAAAATGTTTTTAGATCAATCACATAATTGCGTACTTGTGCTGTTTCCATTGCGTGTTGAGATACTGAGGAAATAATCATATCAATTGCTTGCAATGTTTGTTGCACTTGTTCTTGACGAGCAGGATCACTATTTTGTGCGAATAACTCACGTAATATACGCCATTGCTCTACAGATTTTTCAATCATTTGATTGTCATACAAAGCTTGTGCATACATCACGCGCATAGAAGTTTCTTTTGGATATAAAGCAAAGAAACGCTGCAGTTTTTCTGTGATTGCAGGTGTTAACTTATTGTTTGCATCTTGCATCTCAATATCAATGATCATTGCATTGGCAATAAAGTCAGTCGGCTCTAAAGATAAAATACGCGTATAAGCTTCATGTGATGCACTGAGCCATTTTACGTCATATAACAATTTACCCAATAACTTCAATGTTGGAATGTTGTCATGTGTATCTTTAGAACTCATGAAAAACAGTGCAGGAAAACCATATTTCAATTGATTAAAGATTTCAGGATCACGTGGTTGAGGATTAATTGCTAACACACCATTTAAAGAATCTAGTTCAGATTTTGGAATAACATCACGCCATTCTGTGAACTCTTGAATTAAACGTGAACGTTCTGAATCAAATGTGCGAGTTTCAGGTGTATATGAATATAGCCAAAATCCGCCAATAGCAACTACGGGGAAGAGCAGGGCAATCACAACAACCAATAAACGTAATGGTTGAGATAAAGTTTTGCCATTTTTTTTACTGATTTTTAATAAGTCACGTGCAGCTTCTGCATTATGAGCATCATATTCAGCCTGTGTTAATTTTCCACTTTGTAATTCGGTAGAAAGACGTTTTTCTGTTGCGATATAGTTTTTCTGATAAATATCTTGCAACGTAACTTCTTGCTGTGCTGATTTTGAGCGAGTCAATGGGTAAAAAATTACCAGCATTGTCAACGCGAAAAGGAGAAAAGATGCGAAAATCATTGATGAGTATCCTTTTTATTTAACAGCGCCGCCAATTGCTCTGCTTCTGACTGGGATAAAGGTTGGATTGTTTCAACTGCTGTTTTACGACGGCGAGTGAAAGTGATGACAAGCACCAAGATTAAAACAGCCGCAGGACCAAACCATAGGAACCAAGTAAGAGGTTTAATTGGTGGTGTATATAATACGAAGTCACCATAGCGATCCACCATGAATGTTAATATCTCACCATCACTTCGGCCATCATTGATCATGCTATAAACGCGATCTTTTAAGTCTTTAGCCAAAGGCGCATCGGAATCTGCTAAGTTCTGATTTTGACATTTTGGGCAGCGTAAATCTGTGATGAGTGAGTTGAAACGTTTTTCACTCACTAAATCACTGAAAGGATAAATATTTACATTAGCTGTGGCAACTGCACCCAAAAATAACGCCAACATTAACAATTTTTTCATTATGGTTGCGCTCCTTCGGATTCGAGTGACTCATAAATTGCTTTAAGCTTGTTGTTCCAAACATCAGGTAGAATTGCACCCACATGACGATACTGGATCACATTATTTTTATCTACGAAGAATGTTTCTGGCGCGCCATAAACTCCCAATTCAATGCCAACTGTTCCGCTCATATCTAAAAAGTTAAACAAATAAGGATTACCCAATTTTTGTAACCAATCATAAGCTAATTTAGGATCATCTTTATAGTTTACACCATAAATCTGCACGCCTTGATCTTTGAGAACATTCAGTGTTTCATGTTCATCACGACAAGTTGGACACCATGTTGCCCAGATATTCACTAAAGCAGGACCTTTGATGTCTTCATTCGTCATGATCTGTGTGATACCACCAGGTACAGATAATTTATTTGCACTGAATTCTGGTAATGCTTTGCCTTCTAATTGTGAGGGCAATTTACTTGGATCATTACCGAGCGTTGTGAAAAAGAATCCAAAAAATCCCATCAAAGCCGCAACGGTAATGCCAATAATCATAGGTTTTTTCATATTAACTCCTTATTTCTCAGAGCGTTCTGGACGGCGTAAGCTAAACATTGCAACGATTGCTGCAATCGACATAATAATGCCGCCTAGCCAAATCCAACGAATGAAAGGTTTAACATATAAACGAATTGCCCAACTTTGCCCTGGACGTTCTTCTGATAAAGCAATATATAAGTCATCCAATAAAGATGCACGCAATGCGACTTCACTGATTGGCATGCCACTTGCAGCATAAACACGTTTTTCAGGATGCATCATGCGAAGGAATTCACCTTGGAAGCTCACAGAGAAAGTACCTTTCGTTGCTGTATAGTTAGGACCTTTAATGTCTTGAAGATTCTCTAATGTGAAATCATAACCTTGAACAGCTTCAGTTTGACCAACACGCAATAAACGATCTGCTTCCACGCTGTAATAACTTGTCATTGTGATACCAATGATCATGACAATCGTACCAAAGTGCCCTAAATTCATTGCAACGCGAGATAAAGATTGAGAGAAGAAACCTTTGATGAAACTTGCATTTTTAGGTTTATGTACAGCAATTTCAGATAATATACCGAAGAAAACCCAATAACATAGCACTAACGATAATGTCACCATCGGATTGATCAATGGTAATGCTGGTTCATTATTATGACTTAAGTTGTTGACATACATAACATAAGCAGCATTGGATAACGGCCCCATGATTAATGATGCAATTGCCATAAAGATGAGCGGTTTCTTAATACGACTTAATTGATCTTTCTTAAAGCGAATCATTGGTGTAACGCCCATGATTACTAATAAGATCATGGCTAAAGGGTTCACTGTTTTATTGAAGAAGTTAGGTCCAACAGAAATTTTTCCGATCGCTAACATATCAACGATTAATGGATACAATGTGCCTAATACAACAATGAAACATACAACAGATAAGAAAATGTTATTTAATAAAATACCCGTTTCTTTTGAAACTAAAGCAACTGTAGATTGTTGGCGAATACGACCAGAACGGAATAACAATAACGTAATACCAAAGATCACAACCATTGCAAGGATCATCAAAATGATCGCACCACGGCGCGGATCAGCGGCAAATGAGTGAACAGATGTTAATACGCCAGAACGAACTAAGAATGTGCCTAATACGCTTAAACAGAAACATAAAATGGCCATCAAAACTGACCAAACAGAGAATACTTGGCGTTTTTCTGTCGTGATCAAGGAGTGAAGCAATGCTGTAGATAAAATCCAAGGAATCAATGATGAGTTTTCAACAGGATCCCAGAACCACCAACCGCCCCAACCTAATTCATAATAAGCCCACCAACTGCCGATTGCGATACCTAAAGTTAAGAAGCCCCAAGCAGCTAAAACCCAAGGACGTAACCAACGCACAGTTGTACGATCAATATAACCATTGATTAAGATTGCACATACGAAAGCATAAGGAATCGCGAAGCCAACATAACCCATATAAAGTAATGGTGGATGGATGATTAAGCCAACATCTTGTAATAATGGATTTAAGTCACGGCCATCAAATGCAAGGTTGTCCAACATGCGATCAAACGGATTGGATGTGAATAATACGAATGCAATGAATGCAGCAGAAATTGCACCAAGAATCGCGAGCGTTGTCGCTGTTAATTCAATCGGAATTTTGCGCATGAAGAAAATCGCAACATACATCCATAAAGATAATGCTAATACCCAAAGTAATACTGAACCTTCATGGCTTCCCCAGATTGCTGTGAATCTGAAAATGGCAGGTAATTGAGTATTGGAGTTTTTGAAAACATACGCATAACTAAAGTCATTAATATAGAAAGCATAACCTAAACAGAGAAATGCCACTAAAAGCATGTAGAAAACCCATGCAGTTAGTGGTTTTGCTGTTTGCATGAGTTTAATATTGTGCGTAGATAAGCCTACTAATGGTAGGAAAAGCAGCAATAGCGATGCTGCTAATGCAATATAAAGTGCTAATTCGCCTAATGGTAACATGCTGGCTCCTTAAGGCTGTGAGCCGGGATGTCTTGAATTTTCATCAATGATGATGCCAGATTTTTCTAAAGATGCTTTCACTTCAGGTGGCATATATGTTTCATCATGTTTTGCTAAAATTTCTGTTGCGGTAAAATTGCTTGTATCTTTTAAAATACCTGTTGCGATAACGCCTTGGCCTTCACGGAATAGATCAGGTAGCATTTTGTCATAAGTAACGCGAACACGATCTTTACCATCCATGATGTCAAAAGCGATATCAATTGTTTCTGTGCTTTTCACAATTGAGCCTGGTGCAACTAAGCCACCAATACGAATCGAGCGTTCTAAAGGTGCTTTACCCTCTTTCACTTCAATGGGTGAATAGTAATAATTCAATTCACTTCTTGATGCATAAATAAGTAAACCAATGGCTGCGAGTGTGATTACCACTAACGCAGAGACAATGATCGCACGTTGTTTCTGTTTTGGTGTCATTATTCAATTCCTTCCTGCTTCATAATTTGTTTTAACTTTTTACTCTCGCTAAATAGCGGAATAACTAGACCAAGTACACAGATTAAGAAAAATCCGTAACTCAACCAAACATAGAGACCATGTTTTCCCATCTGCAGAAATTCTGCAAAGCTCCCAAATGCAAACGTCATAGCGCCCCCACTATATAATTATTGATTTAGATAATGCTTCATCACTCGATCACGATTGATCAGATTCACACTCTTTTTCAGAATGTAACCTGTGGTGAATAGTGAGTAAGCTAAGATCATTAAAATCAATGGTAACAACATATCCATCGGCATTTTAGGACCGCTGGATGCAAAAAGTGTGCTCTTCTGGTGTAAAGAGTTGAAAAAATATACTGAGAGCTTCACAAGTAAAGCAACAGCAATGCCAAGAACAGCAAGAATAGATGTGAAAATGTCGGCAGTTTGACGGTCTTCAATCGCATGATCAAAAGCGATATAACCAATATAGAAAAATAGTAGTAGTAATTGTGAAGTTAAGCGAATATCCCAAACCCACCATGTTCCCCATGTTGGCGCGCCCCAAACTGCACCTGTAAATAAGGAAAGTAATGTTAATATTGCACCGATTGTTGCCATACTTCGTGCAACTAATGGTAATAACTTAACCTTCCAAACCAAGAAGCATAAGCTAGTAATCGCCATTGCCATATATAATGATGTGGATAACATCGCAGCAGGCACGTGAATATAGATAATTCTAAAACTGTTTTCTTGTTGATAATCAGCAGGTGCAAAACCTAATCCTAATGCTAAACCAACAATTGCTAAAATTAAGCTGCCCCATAAACAATAAGGAACAATGGCATTTGCCAGCGGAATATAATATTTATAGCTTGCGTATTTTTTATACCAGCTCACTTTTTTAGTTGAAACAGCCATAATTCACTCAATATAAAACGGAATGCACAATTATAACGAAATTGCCAAATTTTGCAGTACTAGCAGGAAGTAAACGTTTGTAAATGTCATAACTATCAGAATTTCGATGGAAACTCCCAAATTTCAAATCTGAATGGATAGATATGCTTCTCATCTTCAGTATGGTTTTCTGTATGTATCAGGTTTGCTTGATTGAATGGTAGTGCTAGAACTTCAGGTAAATATGTATCACCCGCAACTTCACTTTCAACAACTGTGAGATAAAGTTTGTTCATATATGGTAATGCTGAGCAATATAATTGCGCGCCGCCAATGATCATAACTTCTGGCGCATCTTGATAAGCTTCAATAGCTTGATTCAATGACGTAAAATAAAAGACGTTTTCAGGTAAATTATCAGGTGCTGGATGACGACTGATTACAATATTGTCACGTTTTGGTAGTGGTCGACCTAAAGATTCATACGTTTTTCTACCCATAATGATGGGTTTATTGACAGTGTTTTGTTTGAAAAAAGCTAAATCATCTGGAAGATGCCATGGTAATAAATTATTGATGCCGATGGTGCCATTTTCAGCAATAGCAACAATCAAAGAAATAATGGTAGATGACATCTAAAGCCCTTCTAAAATAGATATTGTGTCAGGATTATACTCAACTCAAAGGGATAATGATAATCAGTGATCGGGTTCTTTTATTAAATTTTCTAATGTTCCTCATAAGTAAAATGTTTTAGAGTATGCGCGTAAGAATAGATTTATTTAATTGTCGCTTCAAATAAGCATTGATTAATTAAAAATAATCTATAAACTAAACGATGTTCATTAATAAAAAACAGTGGTAACAAATCATGAGAACAATCTTTAAAGTTTTATTGAATTTCTTCTTTAGTGTAGAAACAAAGTTAGATGCGCAAGCAGCAAAAACTCATGGCGTGATTGTGTGTAATCATCAATCATTTTTGGATGGTGTTTTGCTAGGTGTATTTTTACCGCAAAAGCCAGTATTTGTGGTCAATACAGATATTGCTAATCGTTGGTACTTTAAGCCTTTTTTAAAGCTAATTGATCATGTCACGGTTGACCCACTGCATCCAATGGCGATTAAAATGCTGACGAAAGAAGTGGCAAAGGGTCGCACAATCGTAATTTTTCCAGAAGGGCGTATTACTTTAACAGGCAGCTTCATGAAGATTTATGAAGGTGCTGCATTTGTTGCCAATAAAGCAAAAGTACCATTGATTCCTGTGATTGTTGAAGGTGCTGAATATACATATTTCAGTCGATTGAAAGGGTTGGTGAAGCAACGATTATTCACGCCAATTAAAATTACAATGGGCAAGCCATTAAATATTGAAGTACCAGAAGATTTGTTTGGTAAAAAACGTCGTCAGTATTTAGCGAAATATACGCACGATGTGATGATGGATATGCGCATTAATATTTATGAGCCAACATCATTATTTGATACTGTTTTAGCATCCAAGCATAAGTTCGGCGGTGATGCTTATTGTATCGAAGATATTCAGCGTAAGCCTGAAACTTACGATCAATTCATCACGAAAATTTTAGGTACAAGCAGAATCGTGACACGTTTTACTGCGGAGAATGAAAGAGTTGGCGTATTGCTACCAAATGCTATTGGATCAATGGCAATGGTTTTAGCGTTAAACTTAACAAAACGTGTATCAGCATTATTGAATTATACAGCTGGTGTAGATGGCATGAGAGCTGCAATTACAGCAGCAGAAGTAAAAACCATCATTACATCTCGTATTTTCTTGGATAAAGGGAAATTAGACTATTTAGTAGAAGCTTTTCCTGAAATTAATTGGGTATATGCAGAAGATTTGCGTAAGCAAATTACAAATGAAGATAAATTGTGGGTATTGAAAGCTAAGTTTATGCCTAAAAGATATTTGCCATCACCGAATCCAGAAGATGAAGCTGTTGTACTCTTTACATCGGGTTCAGAAGGTAAACCAAAAGGCGTTGTTCATACCAATCGCTCGTTATTAACAAATGTAGAGCAACTGTGTACGATTGCTGATTTTACAACCAAAGATGTGTTCATGAGTCCTTTGCCAATGTTTCATGCATTTGGTTTAACTGCTGGTGTATTATTACCATTGAGAGCTGGCTGTAAAACATTTTTATATCCGTCACCTTTGCATTATCGAGTGATTCCTGAAATTGTTTACGATATTCAAGCGACAGTTTTATTTGGGACATCAACGTTCTTACAGAATTATGCGAAATATGCGAATCCTTATGACTTCACAACTTTACGCTATACAGTTGCAGGTGCTGAACGATTGTCAGAATCTGTGCGTGATACTTGGATGGATAAATTTGGTATTCGTATTTTGGAAGGTTATGGTGCAACAGAATGTTCGCCTGTTGTTTCTATCAACGTACCAATGAGTTATAAAGATCATAGTATTGGTCGAATCTTGCCTGGGATGGATTATGAGTTAGAAGCTATTGATGGGATTGCTGAAGGTGGAAAATTAATAGTGAAGGGCAAAAACGTTATGAAAGGTTATTTGTTCTATGATCGTCCAGGACAATTAATTCCTTCAGAATATCAAGGTGAAAAAGGTTGGTACGATACAGGCGATGTGGTTGCGATAGATAACGAAGGTTATTTGGCAATTAAAGGACGCGTGAAACGCTTTGCAAAAATTGCAGGTGAAATGGTTACATTGGAAACAACAGAGCGCTTATTTAAATCTGTTTATCGTGATGATGATCACGCGGCTGTAGTACGTAAAGATGCGACAAAAGGTGAAGCAATTGTATTGTACACAACGCAAAAAGATGTGATGCGCACAGATGTTTCGGCAATGGCAAAATCATTAGGTATGCCAGAATTGGCAGTGGCACGAGATGTGCGAGTATTGTCGGAAATACCATTGTTGGGATCAGGCAAAGTGGATTATGTGACTTTGACTAAAATGGCTCAGGCAGATTAAGTTATGAAACGAGAACCATCAGATCAATTATTCAATAAAGGTGTGATTAGCGTCGTTAATGCGCAATTCTTCTCAGCATTGGCAGATAATGCGCTCTTTTTCGCCTTGTTGGAATTGTTAGATAAATTAGGTGCATTGAAGGAAAGCACCTATTTATTGCAAGCATGTTTTTTGATTTCATATATTTTATTAGCACCAGTTGTGGGTTTATTTGCTGACAATCAGCCTAAATCCCGCGTATTGATGATTGGTAATGGTATGAAGTTACTCGGCGTTGCGTTGCTATTTTTCGATGCAAGCCCATTCTTATGTTATGCAATTGTGGGCATTGGTGCTGCAATTTATTCACCTGCTAAATTTGGTATTTTAGGTGAATTAGTGACAACGCGCTTATTAGTCAAAGTGAATGGTATGGTAGAAGGTTCGACAATCCTCGCAATATTATTGGGCGCTTATTTGGGCGGATTGTTGGCTGAACGTAATATCGTGATGGCATTTGTATTTGCTGGTGGAATGTATGCCGTTGCAGTTGTGTTTAATATCTTTATTCCTAAAATTCAAGCTGTACGTAAAGATAGTTTTGCACCTAAAGCCTTGTTGAAAAGCTTTGGTAGTATTTTGGTGAAATTAGCCTGTGATAAGCAGGCGCGCTTTGCAATTTTAGGCACAAGCTTATTCTGGGGCGCAGCAACGACATTACGATTGTTACTGAATGATTGGGTGCGAGTTGTATTGGATGGCGGAACAGAAATGGTTGCAATGCTGAGTGCAATTGTGAGCATTGGCATTGTTTTTGGTGCGTTGATAGCATCTTTATTCATTAGCGTGAAAAATATTAAATGGTGTTTGTGGGCAGGCTTAGCAATGGGTTTGATTGCAACGGCTTTTGCTTTTCAAACAAATATTTACAGTGTTTATATATTTTTAATCTTAATGGGCGCTTGTGGCGGTACATTTGTGATTCCAATGAACGCATTGTTACAAGAACGTGGAAAATTATTTGAAAGTGCAGGAACAGCTGTGGCTGTACAAAATTTTTCTGAGAATTTTGTGATGATTTTAATGATGGCAATCTTTGGTGCTTTGGCTTACTACGAAGTTTCTATCATTACATTAATGGTTTGTTTTGGCGCATTCTTTTCTGTGGGAATCTTGGGGCTTTTTTATCATGTTGGTAAGCGCAATGTATTGGAAGCAGTATAGTGCAAAAGATAATCATCATCTTATGTTGCGTAATCTCACTTGGCTTGGCCCATGGATTAGAAGTGCATTTAACCAAAGAATATTATGATGTTGATCCTGATAGTGTGGATAGCATTCAATCGGCAATGATGAAGGCTTCGCCTTTCAGTGACTCAAATGATGATCTGCATACGATTGGTAGTTATGAAGCTTCTACGATGGTGAATAAAATGCATTTAATCTATGACAATGGTCATTGCACAGCATCTGTTTTTGAAATGGCATTGAATGGCACAATGACATTGCCAAAATTAATGAAGAGTGATTATTCAAAAAATATTCAGCAATCTTTTGAGGAAATGCGATATTCATTAGAACAACATGAATATGTGCATGAGAAAATTTGGCAAGATGCTTTGCAAAATTTTGAGCAGAAAATTCGTAATACAATATTGATAGATAACAAGCAGTGCGATCAGTTGATTAATGAGATTAATCAAGAAATGACAAAAGTATTGGAAGATATTATGGCTCGTAATTCAGAGTTTGATTGTGCTAGTTATGGTGATCAGTTGAATTTGTCACAGTGTTATTGATTCTTCAATCATGATATTGGGATGAGTCTATATTCTTATGATTACTAAATAAGAGAATATTTGATAGAATGATGCGCAATATGCTGATAATTAGAGGTTAAAATGACAATAAAAAAACAAAAAGGCTCATTTCTACTAGAGTTTTTGATAGCTTTGGGGATTTTCTCTATTGCAATTGTCGGCTTGGTAAAATTACAGAATCGCGCAATTTCCAACTTAGGTGATTTAGGTTCAGATATGGCAATTCCTATATTGATTGATGATTTCACAGCAAGAATAAATTTATCAGAGAATAATTCATTGGCAAGTTTCGATGAATTAGAACAAACAGCGATTGCTATGATGAAAAAAATAGCCGTCACTAATCAGACTATTACAATCATGGATTATGATAAGTTTAAACTAGAAAATATCACCAATGATCATAAATATACAGTTGCTATTGATAAAAGTGGTAAATAACTAAGAAATATGAAAATGATAATAAAAAATCGATCACAAAAAGGTTTTATCTTATTCATCACTTTGATGATGTTGATTATTTTTGCTATTTTGGGCATTAGCTTATATCAACAAACAACCATGTCTACAATGAACGTTCAGTATGTTACGTTTAAGCAAGAGGCTGAAGATTTAGCAATACAAGCATTGAATGAATTAGAAGCAAATTTAAAGGCTCCAGCTGGCGGCAAGGTTAAGTACCCACAGAGAGATATGTGCGGAGCATATCAACTAGACAGCAGCGGTAATAAAATTGAAGATAAAGAAAATGGTGGGTTTTTATTAGCGAATAAGGCTGAAAACTGTGATCCTATTTCAGATGAAATTATTAATGAAGCGTTGACGGAATTAAGAGAAACAGGTGGTTTAACTGGTAGTACAGCCAATAAACCAGGTTGGGAAAATTTGATTAAGCAAGGTTTTAAGGGAACATTTTCAAAAAATGGTAGCGTGTTTTATATTACTCAGCAATTGGGCAGAGATAAAAAATGTAAAAAAACAACATGTCATTTGTTATATCGAATTACGATTATTTCTAGAGTATTAGATACATATAGTGTAATCAGTGCTGTTTCGGCTGTACCAGAAAAAAGTTGATAGATAAAATAAAACCCTTGTGAAAACAAGGGTTTTTAATTTTACTTATTTGAAAAGAAAATTTTTGGTGCTTCGTGGTTACGTTTGAATAATGTGATCACATTACCAATATGCTGAATCATCGTAGCATTCAACGTTGAAGTAATTTCAGCTGCAATTGCTTTTTTCGCATCACGATCTTCACCAGCAATACGGATTTTGATTAATTCGTGGTACTCTATAGCGCGTTCTGCTTCTGCTAAAAATGAATCAGTAACGCCTTTGTCACCCATAATTAATACAGGTTTCATTGGGTGAGCAAGACCCTTCAAAGCATGTATGTGTTCTTTTGTTAATTTCATTTGAGTCATGAATAAAGATCCTAGTCTAAAAAAAGTGGAGGCAAGCTTAGCGCAACCACGAAGAATTCACCAGCTTTTCTTGAGTTTAAGAATGTTGGCTCTAATGTTTTTGGTTGCGGGTATAATCCTAGTGATTATTTTACCATTCTTTTCTTTGTCTAAACGAGATGAATTTATCCTATTGGTTTTTTATGGTGTTGTGAGCGCAGGATTTTTAATGGCGCGCGCTAAATCATTTATTTTGGCATCAGAGCAGAAAAAAGAACGTTAATGCACCTTTATCAGTATTTGTTGTCTGAGCAAAAGTTATCTAAGAAATCGATGCATCAGCTTATTAAATCGAATGTTGTTTATATCAATGGACAAATAGTCACAGATGAAAAAATAGAAGTAGATGGCTTTTTACATCAATTGACCATTCGTGGTGAATTATGTGATTTAACACAACACAATTATTATCTATTAAATAAACCAGCAGGTTTAATTTCCGCAACGACAGATAAAAGTTTACCGACAGTGTGTGATCAGTTTTCTGAGAAAGTTTGGCCAATTGGTCGATTGGATAGAAATACAGAAGGATTATTGTTGTTAACCGATAATGGGCAGCTAAGTTTTCGTTTGCCAATGCCACAATATAAAGTGGAAAAAGTTTATCGTGTTAAAGTGAATGGTTTATTAACTTCAAAAGAAATTGAACAATTTGCATGCGGTATTGAGTTTTATGGTGGAATTTGTTGTGCACCTGCTAAACTAGAGATTATCTATGCGAATCAAAATGAAAGTGAAGCATGGGTAACAATTACAGAAGGTAAGTTTCATCAAGTTAAAAAGATGTTTTTAGCGGTGAATTTATATGTAACGTATCTTCAAAGAATTCAGTATGGTCCGTTGAAGTTGGATCATAATTTACAACCGGGTGAATTCCGAGCATTATCCATTGAAGAAGTGAAAATGTTATGGGATTGTGCCCAATTGCAATATTAAAAGTGATTGAAAGTATGGGAAAAAAACGTACGCCGAGTAGTTCTCGCTGGTTAAAAGAACATCATGATGATGAATATGTATTACGTGCGCGTAAAGAAGGTTGGCGTTCACGTGCGATTTATAAAATCTCTGAGATGGATGAAAAAGATTTATTGTTCAAATCAGGGATGACAGTGGTAGATTTAGGTGCTGCTCCGGGAAGTTGGTCTCAATATGCAATGCATAAAGTAGGCCACAACGGTAAAGTATTTGCATTGGATATTTTGCCAATGAGCGCGATTGCTGGTGTTGATATTATTACTGGTGACTTCCGTGAAGATTCTGTTTTGAATGAATTAGAAACTTTATTGGATGGTCGCAAGATTGATATCGTAATCTCGGATATGGCGCCAAATACAAGTGGTGTGAAAGGTGTGGATCAACCACGCATGATGTATTTGTTGGAATTGGCATTTGATTTCTCGATTCATCATCTAAAGCCGGGTGGTGATTATTTAATGAAGATCTTCCAAGGCGAAGGCTTTGAAGAATATTTGAAGTTGTTGCGTGCAAACTTTGATAAGGTATTGACGAGAAAACCAAAAGCATCGCGTGCAAGAAGCTCAGAGATTTATTTGTTGGCACGTGGATTTAAAGGTAAGTCAGAATAAATTAGAGTCGCTATTGAATTCGATAATTTTAGCCCCATCCTTGTGTGGATGATGACTAAATTAAAAATATTCGATATAGTTGCGGTTTGACATTTATTCTCATGAACGACAATTTTTTAACTTAGCATAGAGGTTAATCTTTTGAAATATAACGGAAGAGATATCATTGTTTTGATTGTTGCAATACTTGGTGTATTGCTAGTATTTCAAAACTTTGGCAGTTCCCCAGGACAGGGACTTGCGTATTCAGAATTCTTAAATGCCATTAATGATGGTCGAGTTAAGGAAGTAACGATTGCTGGACCAGAAATCAATGGTACATATAGTAGTGGGCAGCGTTTTACCTCTTATAATCCTGAAACTAGTAATGGCATGTTGATTGATACATTACGTGATAAGAACGTTACCATTGTTGGTAAAGAAATGCGTTCACGCGGAATTTTGTTATCAATCATTTTGAACTTATTACCAATTTTAATCTTGTTTGGTTTAATCATGTTTATGATGCGCCAATCAGGTGGCGGTGGTAAAAATCCCATGAGTTTTGGTAAATCTAAAGCGCGTATGTTATCAGCAGACGAAGTGAAAACTCGTTTCTCTGATGTTGCAGGTGCTGATGAGGCTAAACAAGAAGTGGGAGAAGTTGTAGATTTCTTAAGAGATCCAACAAGATTCCAACGTTTAGGTGGAAAAATGCCGAAAGGTATTTTGATGGTTGGACCACCAGGAACGGGTAAGACATTATTGGCAAAAGCAATTGCAGGCGAAGCTGGCGTACCATTTTTCACGATCTCAGGTTCTGATTTTATGGAAATGTTCGTGGGTGTTGGTGCTGCACGTGTTCGTGATATGTTTGAGCAAGCTAAAAAACATGCGCCATGCATTATCTTTATTGATGAGATCGATGCTGTTGGTCGTCATCGTGGTTCAGGCTTAGGTGGTGGACATGATGAGCGTGAACAAACATTGAACCAAATGTTGGTTGAGATGGACGGTTTCGGTGATAACTCAGGCATCATCATTATCGCGGCGACAAACCGTGTAGATGTACTAGATCCTGCATTATTGCGTCCAGGTCGTTTCGATAGACAAGTAACAGTGCCATTACCAGATATCAAAGGCCGTGAAGCGATTCTGAAAGTGCATTTGCGTAAAGTACCAATTGCAGCTGATGTTGATATTTTAAGCTTAGCAAAAGGTACGCCAGGCTTCTCAGGTGCAGATTTAGCAAACCTTGTGAATGAAGGTGCGCTATTTGCAGCGCGTGAAAACAAGAATGAAGTTGGCATGGACGATATGGAAAATGCCAAAGATAAGATCTATATGGGTGCAGAACGTCGCTCATTGATGATGACAGCGGATGAAATGAAGCTAACTGCTTATCATGAAGCTGGGCATGCAATCGTTGCTTATCGTTTGAAATCAGATCCAGTTTATAAAGTTACTATTATTCCTCGTGGTCGTGCTTTGGGTGTTACTTGGACATTGCCTGAAAATGATAAAGTGAGTAATTCTCGTGAATGGTTGAATAACAAAATGGCGATGGTGTTCGGTGGTCGTATCGCAGAAGAAATTATCTTCGGTTATGACAAAGTAACAACTGGTGCGATGAGTGATATTCAACATTCAACTGATATGGCTCGTAAGATGGTGACTAAATGGGGCTTGTCTGACAAAGTTGGTTTCTTGTTCTTTGGTGAAGGCGATGGCGGAATTGGTGGACGTGGATCACGTCAAGAAATCATGTCTAACGAAACAGCACAATTGATTGATCAGGAAACTCGCAGCATTGTTGAAAGTAACTATGCAAGAGCGAAAAAAGTACTGGAAGATGATATTGATCGCTTGCATCGTATGGCTGAAATCTTATTGGATGTTGAAACAATTGATGCTCAACAAGTTGATGACATTATGAATGATCGTGAATTAAGTAATTCTTCATTGAATACAAAGCCAAAAGATGATGGTAATAATGCTCCAAAAGCAGAGCCAACACCACCAACTTTAGATTTTGCATAATTTAGATTGAAACCAAGAAAACCTCTGTATTTACAGAGGTTTTTTTATGTTTACTATTTTAATATCATCAGTCTCTTTGTAATTTTTTTTATATGACTTATGATGGCTACTTTATTACTCAAAAAAAATGAATCATGGAAAATAAGCAAGCGCTAAAGCGCAATTTGAAAAATAGACATATCCAGATGATTGCCTTGGGTGGATGTATTGGAACAGGTCTATTTTATGGTACAGCGGAGTCCATTCCATTGGCAGGTCCAGGTCTAATATTGGGCTATTTATTGGGTGGTTTTGTAATTTATATGATCATGCGTATGATTGGTGAAATGGCAACGGAAGAGCCTGTTTCAGGCGCATTTAGTTACTTTGCTAATAAGTATTGTGGTGAATATGCAGGTTTTTTAGCAGGTTGGAACTATTGGTTGCTCTATATTTTAGTGAGCATGGCGGAGTTATCCGCGATTGGCGTTTACATCACTAAATGGTTCCCAGATTTTCCAATGTGGGCATCAGTATTGGCAACCATTATCATCATTACATCTATTAACCTTGCAAGTGTGAAATTTTTTGGTGAAACAGAATTTTGGCTCGCTTTAATTAAAGTATTAGCTGTTGTCGGTATGATTGTATTCGGCATTTATTTAGTAGGCAAAGGCTTATTTGTTGAAACATCTACAGTGAAAGTTTCAAATCTTTGGGAGCATGGCAGCGGAGGATTGAGTAATATTTTTCCGCAAGGTTCTTGGGGCGTTTGGGTTTCGTTAGTGATTGTGATGTTCTCATTTGGCGGTACAGAAATGATAGCAATTGCTGCAGCTGAAACAGAAAATCCTGAAAAGACTATTCCTATAGCGATCAGACAAGTGATGTGGAGAATATTATTGTTCTACGTTGGTTCAATTGTAATCATGTTGGTATTAGTGCCATGGACAGATATCAAAGCGGGCATCAGTCCATTTGTATTGGTGTTTGATCAATTAGGGTTGCCAAATGTTGCGGGTATTTTGAACTTTATTATTTTGACAGCAGCCATTTCTGTGTATAACAGTGGTATTTATAGTAATGGTCGAATGTTATATGGTTTGGCTGAACAAAGACACGCACCTAAAATGTTCTTGAAATTAAGCAAGAATAGCGTGCCTTATGCTGCAATTTTATTTTCTTCAGCTGTGACTTTGATCGCTGTTGTGATCAATCTTTTAGTGCCAAATGGTGCATTTATGATTGTGATGTCAGTTGCAATTGCTGCGGCTGTTATTACTTGGGGCTTAATCATCATCATGCATTTGCGTTTCAGAAAGGCGCATACAGGTGAGAAATTAAAATTTAAAACACCACTTTTTCCTTATGTGAACTATTTTTGTTTAATCTTCTTGTTGGTTGTGGTTGGTGCAATGACACAATTAGGTAGCTTTAAACCAGCGGTATTAGTGATTCCAGCTTGGTTGGCGATTACTTTTATAGGTTTTCAGATCAAGAAGAAAATGGACAAGAATGCTTAAGTAACTTTATAGATTTGTAGACAATGTTAAAACATAATCAATTAGAACTTTTAAGTCCTGCGCGCGATATTGAGATTGGACGCGAGGCAATTTTGCATGGTGCAGATGCAGTTTATTTGGGCGGTCCAAGTTTTGGAGCGCGTTACAATGCGGATAATAGCGTCTCAGATATCGCAAAATTAGTGGATTTTGCATCGCAGTATCATGCGAAAATATTTGTGACATTCAATACGATTTTGCATGATGATGAACTGGAGAAAGGCCGTAAATTGATCCATGAATTGTACGATGCAGGCGTTGATGCTTTGATCGTGCAAGATATGGGCGTATTGAAATTGGATATCCCGCCGATTGAATTACATGCTTCTACGCAAACGGATATCCGTACGTTGGAGCGTGCAAAATTCCTGTCAACTGTAGGATTTTCACAGTTAGTCTTGGCACGTGAATTGTCGTTGAAAGAGATTAAAGCGATCAATGAAACTGTGGATACACCATTAGAATTCTTCATTCATGGTGCGTTATGTGTGGCATTCTCTGGGCAATGTTATATTTCCCATGCGGATACAGGTCGAAGTGCGAACCGTGGTGATTGTTCACAAGCTTGTCGATTGCCTTATACTTTGAAAGATAAAGAAGGGCGCGTGGTTGCGTTTGATAAGCACTTGTTATCTATGAAGGATAATAACCAAACGGAAAATTTGGGCGAATTGGTCAATGCAGGTGTGCAATCCTTTAAGATCGAAGGTCGCTATAAGGATATGGCGTATTCTAAGAATATCACAGCGCATTATCGACAAATGCTGGATCAGTTCTTGGATGTGAATCCTGATTATTCTCGAAGCTCAGTGGGTACAACTGTTCATCATTTTATTCCAAATCCTGATAAAACATTCAATCGTGGTTCTACAGATTACTTTGTGAATGCTCGTAAAGAAGATATCGGTGCATTTGATTCACCGAAATTTCGCGGTGTTGAAGTGGGCGAGGTTTTAAAATTTGGTGGCAATCACTTGGAAGTTAAAACATCTGAACCTTTAGCGAATGGCGATGGCTTGAATGTACTAATCAAGCGCGAAGTTGTTGGCTTTCGTGCAAGCGAAGTGAAAGAGATTGGTGATAAACATTATTTAGTTTATTGGCATGAAGAAGCACCTGAGAATATTGAGAAAGTAAAAGCTGGGCAGGTTTTATATCGCAATGCAGATACAGCTTGGCAGAAGTTATTAACACGAGAATCATCCAGTCGTAAAATTGGCATTGATATCATTTTCCAAGAAACTGATGGAAAATATGATTTGGTGATGATTGGGGAAGATGGTTTAGCCATAACTTATCCAATCGAAGGGGAGTTTGAAGCTGCAAATAATGTTGAAAAAACATTGCAAGGTTTAGAAGAAGGTTTGCAGAAACTGGGCGAAACAATTTTTGAAGCCAAAAGCGTGACAGTGAATATTAAAACAGCACCATTCATGCCTAAAAGTTTGTTGAATCAGATTCGCCGTGATGCCATTGAGCAATTGCGTTTAGCGTATATTGAAAGTAATGAGCGTGGCGTTCGTTTGTATGAAAGCGAAGATAAAGCAGCATATCCTTCTGAGCATATTACGTACTTAGAGAATGTTTATAATCAGAAAGCGCGTGAGTTCTATGAGGAACATGGCGTAAAACTGATCGAGCCAGCGTATGAAGCTCATCAAGAAAAAGGTGAAGTGCCTGTGATGATTACTAAACACTGCTTGCGTTTTGCATATAATTTATGCCCAAAACAAGCAAAAGGGGTGAAAGGTGTTCAAGGGCAAGTGCGTGCTGAGCCGATGGTCTTAATGCATCAAGATGAAGAAATTCGCTTAGAATTCAAATGCCGACCATGTGAAATGCATGTAATGGGTAAGATCAAACCGCACATTTTGAAATCTGCTTTGGTTGGTAGCGAACAGGGTGTTTAAAATTTAATCAATACTAAAGTTGACAGCACATAATTCTTTCGTTATTATGCGTACCTCTTTCGGGTAGTTAGCTCAGCTGGTAGAGCATCGCCCTTACAAGGCGAGGGTCGGGGGTTCGATCCCCTCACTACCCACCATATCGAAAGACTAGAGAAATCTAGTGTTGTATTGCTTAAGTCGTTAGCAAGTTGATTGGTAAAAAATTGATCACGAAAAGAGATTGACATGATCAGAGCCATTCAGTATTATACGCACCTACTCGGGTAGTTAGCTCAGCTGGTAGAGCATCGCCCTTACAAGGCGAGGGTCGGGGGTTCGATCCCCTCACTACCCACCATAATAGAAAGGCTAGATGAAAATCTAGCCTTTTTTATTT
>JASLHB010000020.1 GCA_030149965.1 Wohlfahrtiimonas sp.
CTCATTTCAGTAAAATAAAAACCAACCCGGAAACCGAACCAATTTCTCATCAACTAAAACCACCAAAACCTTTGAAAGAACTCTAAACTCACTGCGTTTTCTGCAGCGCCTCGTTCAGAAGAGGTGCTCATTATAGACAAATTCAGAACTCTGTCAACACTCAATAGAAATTATTTTTAAATAAAAATAAAACTTCAAATAAAAACATAAAGATACAATAGAAAATACTTTAGAAATCTCTTTGCTATAAAGCGGCATTTATACCAAAGACCGCCATACAGATAATGCAATTAATACTTTTTTGGCTGTCGGTGGCGGATTTTGGATCATTTCCTGATATACAATTTCTAATTTATCTAAAAATTCTATTGCAGGTGGCCTACCAGAGAAATCATCCAAGCTAGGTGAGAAATTAATACCAATTGCTTCACACATTGCTTTTTCTAAACCTTGTGGCCTTGCTTCTACCTTTTCAAATTGAATTTGTTCTTCTGTCGTTCTACCACATGGAAAATACCAATAACCAAAATCATCTAACTTCCTACGTCTATCACCCGCTAAACAGTAATGAGATAATTCATGAAGTAGGCTGCGTGGATAATTATCTCTAAAATAAAGAATAGCTTTGTTGCCATCTTTAGCTGCTTCATAAAATGGCTCGTCCGCACCACCTTGTATTACCAAATCAGGCAAAGCTTCTGCCAATAACTCTATTAATACACGACATAATTCATCATCATTTAAAACATTTGTCATAAACTACTCAATCATCATTACTATATATAAATACAAGTTTTTAATTTTACTGCCTAAAATAAAAATCCCCAATCTTAAAATTGAGGATTTAAATTATTTTAATCAAAAGTGTCGAATTTAGAATGCTGCTTTAAAAATTGCAATCACTTCTGCCTCATCACCTTTGCGAGGATTCGTAAAAGAGCAAGCATCTTTCAACGCATTACCAGCAAGTACTGCAAAATCTTCTTCTTTAGCACCTAAATCTTTCAAACCAGCTGGAATCCCAACATCTTTACTCAATTCACGAATTGCTTTAATCAATGCAGCTGCACCTTCTTGGCAATTCATGTTGCGTGTATCAACATCAAAGCAAGTTGCTAAATCTTTTAAGCGGCCTGCTGCAACTGTCGCATTATATTCTTGAACATGCGGCAACAATACAGCATTACAAACACCATGAGGTAAATCATAGAAGCCACCTAATTGGTGAGCCATCGCATGAACATAACCTAATGATGCATTATTAAATGCCATACCAGCTAAAAATTGCGCATATGCCATTGCTTCACGCGCTTGCATATTACTGCCATCATTCACTGCATTTCGTAAATTTTTATGAACTAACTCAATTGCCTTAACTGCGCAAGCATCTGTAATTGGCGTTGCAGCTGTTGACACATAAGCTTCCACCGCATGCGTTAATGCATCCATACCAGTCGCCGCTGTCAATGATTTTGGCATACCTTTCATTAACTCAGGATCATTCACTGACAATAATGGTGTTGTATGCGCATCAACGATTGCCATTTTAATATGACGCGTTTCATCTGTAATGATACAGAAATATGTCATTTCAGAAGCAGTACCGGCCGTTGTATTAATTGAAATCAATGGCAACTGAGGTTTTTTTGAAACATTTACGCCTTCATAATCATTAATTTTCCCGCCATTCGTTGCAACCAAAGCAATACCTTTAGCGCAATCATGCGGAGAACCGCCACCCAATGAAATGATTGAATCACAGTTTTCAGCTTTTAAAATCGCCAAGCCATCTGCCACGTTTTTTGTTGTTGGATTTGGTTGAGTACCCGCAAATACAACAGACTCAATGCCTTTTTCTTTTAAGCCTTTCACTACCAAATCGATAATTCCAGCGCCTTTCAAGCCTTCATCACTAACCACTAATACTTTCTTAAAACCATTTGCTTTAATTTCATCATAAGCTAGATCCAATGCACCAGCGCCCATGATATTTTTTGACGGCATTAAAAATTGTGTAGCCATAATAAACTGCTCCTTAATTATGATTTTTGTAAAAGAAACGAATTAAAACAATTTTTCAACTTCACTACTATACCGCAGAAAGATTTACCATAACTGAGCTAGATCATTTAAGGCTTAAATTACAAAACTTAATTGATTAATATCCTTGTGCTCGGTATTTTTGATAATACTCTAATACTTTAGGTACATAATTCATTGTCTCTTTATAAGGTGGAATCTTATTCCCATACTTCCTTACTGCGCCTTCTCCTGCATTATATCCTGCCAATGCCAACGATATATCATCGAAATAATCTAATAAATATCTTAAATATGCAGCACCACCTTGCATGTTTTGAATTGGATCATAAATATCGATGACACCAAATCTTTGTGCTGTCGCTGGAATCAACTGCATTAAACCATGAGCATTTGCATGAGATTTAGCATTAGGGTTATAAGCAGATTCAACAGTAATCACCGCATGCAATAAAGCTGGCTGCAAATTATATTGTCGAGCAACCATATTAATATATGGTGCGAAGCTATCTCGTCCCTTCATATTTGGCAATGTAGTTTTTTTAACAACAGCTGAAGGATCGCCAGCTTCAATACCATGATTAGAAAATGCACGTGGTTTAGGAAAATTCCCCTGAAAATCATCCGCATCAGCATGCATAGTTACTGCACGGCTAAAACGCGGAGAATCTAATAGTTGCTGGACATTTTCCACTGCATCTTTATCTTCGTTAATTGGCGATAAACGCTGAATGAGCTTTCCGCCTTTCACAGGATAATTCACATAATGTATTTGTCCAAATTCATCCAGATAAGAATAAATGTCAGCCCAAGCATTGAGCTGACTGATCATCAATATCAGATATCCGATTATTATTCTTATTATCATTCGATCACTTAATTTATAATTATCGACGTTTGAACATCATGTCCCAAACACCATGACCTAATCTTTCACCGCGCGCTTCAAACTTAGTTTTAGGGCGGAAATCAGGACGAGGTGCATAAGATTCGTAGCAGTTTTCGAAATCAGGATGTTCAGATAAAACTTCCATCATTTGCTCTGCATAATGCTCCCAATCTGTTGCCAAATGCAAAATGCCGCCTTTAATCATTTTTGTCGCCAACATTGTTACAAATTCATTTTGCACCAAACGTCTTTTATGATGCTTTTTCTTGTGCCAAGGATCAGCAAAGAAGATTTGCACACGATCAAAACTTTCATCTTTAATTTGATTTTTCAACAATTCAACAGCATCGTGATTCACAGCATAAAGATTCGTTAACTCACGTTTTTCCACTTCTAATAATAAGTGACCAACGCCAGGACGATGAACTTCAACACCTAAAAAATCACGTTGTGGCGCTGCTTCCGCCATTGTTGCCAATGATTCACCATTACCAAAACCAATTTCTAGAGTACGCTCCGAGTTTGTTCTGCCAAATAACTGATCCAAGTCCAACTCACCTTCAAGTTGATTTTCTCTCACTAAATATTGGCTATCTTCCATCACGCGCTCTTGCCCTGCTGTCAATCGCCCTTCGCGTTTAACAAAACTGCGAACTTCACGCATGTAAACTGGTTCGTTACTATTTTCCATAAGTTCTTTCGACATACTGTTTAACTATCTCTATAAATTCATCTGCAATATGATCACCTTTTAAGGTAACCGTTTTTTGTCCATCTTCGTACACAGGTGCAACAGGCGCCTCTCCGCTGCCCGGCAAACTGATACCAATATTTGCTAATTTAGATTCGCCTGGACCATTCACAACACAGCCCATCACAGCCACAATCATAGATTCAACGCCCGGATAAATGGCTTTCCATTTTGGCATTGCTTCATCTAAATAAGCTTGAATATCTTGTGCTAAACGCTGGAAATAATCACTGCTTGTGCGACCACAACCTGGGCAAGCCGTTACTTTTGGCGTGAATAATCTCAAACCCAAGCTTTGTAAAATATCTTTGCCAACTAAAACTTCTTCTGTTCTTGGTGCACCTGGCAATGGCGTTAAAGATACACGAATCGTATCGCCAATCCCCTGCTGTAAAATCACAGACAACGCTGCCGTCGATGCAATAATACCTTTTGAACCCATTCCCGCTTCAGTTAAACCTAAATGCAAAGGCAAATTTGTTTTGGCTGCCATCGTCTGATAAACAGCAATTAAATCTTGGCATTGACTCACTTTCACAGATAAGATCATCTGATCATCACGCAATCCCAATGACTTTGCATAAGCAACGCTTTCTAAAGCAGAAACAATCATTGCTTCACGCATGATCATCTCATTAGATAAAGGCACTGCTCTATCCATATTTTCTGTGAATAAACGCGCCAATACTTCTTGATCTAAACTGCCCCAGTTAACGCCAATGCGCACAGCTTTCTGATAACGCACAGCCGCTTCAATCATGCTAGCGAATTGTTCATCACGCTTTTGTCCACGACCAACATTCCCTGGATTAATACGCAACTTAGCTAAAGCAGCAGCACATTCTGGTACTTTGCTCATTAAACGATGACCATTAAAATGGAAATCACCAATCACTGGCGTATCGTAACCTAGCTGTGTTAATTTGCTCACAATTTCAGGCACAGCTTGCGCTGCTTTCTCTGTATTCACAGTGATTCTAACTAATTCAGAACCAACATCTGCCAATTCCATGATTTGATCAACAGTGGCAATAACATTTTCTGTGTCTGTATTCGTCATAGATTGCACTCGGATTGGGTGATCTGAACCAATTCCGATATTTCCTACCATTACTTGGGTAGTTTGACGACGTACAATTGTATTAGACATTAGAAATACAAATCCTAATAAGATTAAAGGGCATATTATCGCTAAGTGCGCTAGATAACTCAAGAAATGAATAGACCAAGATCATAGCAATAATTTCCCTATTACTATTTCGAGGTTACAATAGTGCCATTTTTATAACAACAGGAAAAATTTTATGAGTTATACAGCCTATAAAGCATTACATATTATTGCGATGGTTACTTGGTTTGCAGGTCTATTTTACCTACCACGATTATTCGTTTATCACGCGATGAACAAAGATCAAAATACCAGTGAAACATTCAAGGTAATGGAACGAAAACTAGCAATTATGATGGATATCGGTGCATTCTTCACAATTGCTTTGGGTATCACACTGATTATAAAAAATCCTGCCATCATGAAAATGGCTTGGTTACACATTAAACTTTTACTAGTTGTATTTTTAGTGATTTATCATGTGTTTTGTAGAATTTACGTGAAACAATTCAGATTGGATAATAATACTCGCACTCATAAATTCTATCGTTTATTCAATGAATTGCCGACATTCTTATTAGTTGCAATCGTATTTTTAGTAGTATTAAAAATGCCTGTTTCTTTCGGCTAATAACCACGATATAACAAGCTATAAAAAAACCTGACATTTACGTCAGGTTTTTTATTATCTCACTTCTTGTTCTAATGGCTTTTGAACCAAACGGCGTAATCTTGGTCGTTTAATTCGACCTTTTCTTCTCACAACCATTTTATCATTCAATTTAATGTGTTCTTCATCATAAACCCATTCACGCCATATCACTAAAATCAGCGCCATCAATACAGGACCAATAAATAGTCCTAATAATCCCATTGTCTGTAAACCACCTACTAAACCAAAAAATGTTGGCAAAAATGGTAATTTAGCAGGACCGCCCACCAATCGTGGGCGAATTGTTTTATCAACAATAAACAGCTGACATGTTCCCCAGCAAAACAAAATAATGCCTTGCGTTGCAGTACCACTGCCAACCAAATACAAAGAAACCATTGTCATAGATAAGGGTGCTCCGCCAGGAATCAAAGCACAAATCCCTGTAATAATACCCAATGTTAATGCTGTAGATGAGGGAATTCCCACTAACCAATAAACAAGACCAAAGACAATCCCTTCACCAATAGCAATAATCACCATTCCCATTACTGTAGAACGAATCATAATTGGAATTACACCCGACATTCTTTCCCATCTTTCTAGGAAAATGATATGACCAACTTTAGCCATATTCGCTTGTAATTTTTTTCCATCTTTATACAAGAAGAATAAAATAATCAAAATGAATAATAGATAAAATCCAGCACTCGCAAAGCTTTTACCCAGAGCTAATATATAGTTCGCAAAACTTGTGACTCTTTGCAATCCAGCCAATTGCAGCAACTCATTCAAGCCATTCTCTTTACCCAAGTATTCTAGCCACAACTCATCAAGGTGCGCTCCTGCAAATGGTAAGTTCTTGATCCAACCAGGTGTTATACTGCCAAATCTATTGAGCTGAACCAACCAATTACTAAAACCTTGGAACTCAAACAACAAATAATGTCCCAACCACAAAACTGGTAAAACAATCAGTAATGTGATGAATACAATGGCAATACTAGAAGCTATTGTAGAACGACCTTTAAAGACTTTCAGCAAATCACGATATGTTGGCCAAGTTACAACTGCAATGATAATTGCTGCCAAACCTGGTGCAAAAAATTGATGAAAGAAATAAATGCCTGCAAATAGCAGCGACAATATTAACCACTTACCTACAGGATGATAAGTCAATGGTTTAAAAGCTGTTGTCGAATGCTTCGTTGTCATTTTAGATATGCTCAACTGTTAGAATTTCGTATAATTGTACACCGCCTGGTGTCTCAATACGAACTTCATCGCCTTCTTCTTTGCCAATTAATGCACGAGCAATAGGCGAAGTTACAGAAATCATACCTTGTCTTACATTTGCTTCATGCTCACCAACAATTTTATAAGTAACTTCTTTGTCAGTATCTAAATTTAACAAAGTAATTGTTGTACCAAAAATCACTTTACCTGTTGGTTCAATTGATTTTACATCAATAATTTGAGCATTTGACAAGCGCGCTTCATAATCTGCCAAACGAGCTTCAATAAAACCTTGCTGTTCACGTGCAGCATGATATTCAGCATTTTCTTTCAAGTCACCATGCTCTCTTGCTTCAGCAATAGATGCGATTACTTGTGGTCTTTGTACTGTTTTTAAATCTTGAATTTCAAGACGCAATGTTTCAGCACCTTCCACTGTCATTGGGAATTTTTGCATATTTACCACCAACCCTTATTTTCCATATTAATCCAAGGCTCTTTTGGTTCGAGCTTTTCACCTTTTTGTAACAACTCGATTGAGATATCATCTGGTGATTTAAAGAATGCCATCCAACCATCTTTCGGTGGTACATTCAATTCAATCCCTGCATCTAAAGCTTTTTGACAGATTTCATAAATATTGTCCACCTCAAAAGCTAAATGACCAAATGCACGGCCAATGCCATATTTTTCATCTGAATTCCAATTGTACGTTAACTCAACTTCTGCACCTGATGGGTCATTAGGCACAGCTAAATAAACCAAAGTACATTCCCATTGAGGGTATTCTTTACGGCGAGTCTCAACTAGCCCTAAAACATTACAATAAAAATCCATTGATTTTTCTAAATCCGCAACACGAACCATAGTATGTAGGAATTTCATACTCTTCTCCTGCAAAAAATGACCTAAAGTTAAACTACGTAGTAATTTAACATATAGATCATTCTTAATTTAGATAAAAATTATTATTGTGCAACCACAACCAATGCAGCGCGCACCAAGCGATCATTCAATGTGTAACCTTTTTGTGTCACATCAATGATTTCATTGCTTTCCTTACCTGGCATTGGTACAACAGCAATTGCTTGATGTAAATCAGGATTCAAAGCTTCACCTGTTGGTGCGATTTGTTTAACACCAAATTTTTCTACGGCATTTAGCATCATTCTATAAGTTAACTCAGAACCTTCTTTAAACTGAGCCAAATCTTCAGATAGATTATCTTTCTTATGTAATTCATTAATCTCTGCTTCAACAGCATCTAAACAAGGTAGTAATTCCTTCACAAATTTTTCTAATGCAAATTTATGCGCATTAGCTAAATCAATTTCAGTTCTTCTACGCAAATTTTTCATATCTGCTTCTGAAACTAATAAACGTTGAAAAAGTGCTTCTTTTTCCTGTGTTAGTTTCTCAATTTGTGAAACCAAATCAAGATCATCCAAAGATTCTGAGGCATCACCATCAACATTAGATTCTTCAACCAATATCTCTTCTGCTGCTTCTGACAACTCTTTCTCTTTTTCAGTATTACTCATACTTTTTCCCTTAAACTTAGTGAACAGTTTACTCAACATGAGGATTAATCTGACTTTTTCAAGTCATTATTCTTCCAAATCATCAAAACCATCCAAGTTGTATTCTTTCTCTAACTGCTTTAAAAGCGCACGTTCTTCACGCTTTGCTTCAATATCTCGCCAAGCTTGAGACTGTGTCATTTTTACATCAGGAATCTCTTCTTCTTCAACAGAATCTTCATCCAGCAAATCATTATCGTCTTCAAAATCAGTTTTCATATAAACCTCACTTTTATAAATTTATAACAGCCTTATATATGAATCCTCTAAAAAAGCAACATTATTGATATTTTTTTTCACTAAAAGAAAAAAGGCTAATGTAAATAAATACATTAGCCTTTTGATTCTAATAGATTTTTATTCAATGATATCAATTGTAAATTTATTGAACTATTGATTACCATCAATGTCAAAAGTACGCTTCTTTTTATGCATAATTTTAACGTTCTTTTTTTCTGTTCTTTGCACATTAAAATCGCTTTGAACTTCCTTCATAGGCTTGTCTTTTCGACTAAATAATTGCTTAACTCTCTGCTTATTTTGGCGAGAAGCATTAGCTTCAAAAGAATCAAAAGCAAATGGATTTCTATTTTCATTAACAACTGGCTGATTCACGCTATTGAATGGATCATCTGATTGATGAGAAATTGCATTATGATCATTAAAATCTTCTTGCATTTGTCGCGCTGCTAAATGATTAGTATGTTTTTTCTGCTGTTGCTGATTATTATTTTTGCCGCCCAATTTGCGCAAACCACGATTAACGCCGACACGTTTTTCAGTTTTCTCAGGCTTATCTTTAGTATTACGATTTTTAATACGAAGAATATTATGTGAACGCTGTGGTGCAGCGGGTTGTACTTTCGGCAATGTCCATTGAAGTTCTTGTTCCATAGATTCAACCCAAGGAATCTCATCCAATGTCACAATAGAAGATGTAGTTGGCACATTGAATCTTTCACCAATTGTACTGATACGCTCTTTAAATTCTGATCCAACATCTGGCAAATCAAAGAAAATAATATCTGTAATACCTGAAAGTTCAATTGTTTGAGCAACAGCTTCTGGTAATAATAGTACTGATAAATCACCAGAAACAAATCGCTCAATGACTTTTTCTTTTGCTTCATCAGATAAATTTGCATGAAGAATTCGAGAACGAACTTTTCCTTGATATAAATACTCTTCTAAACGATGTGCATTATGTCTTGTGCGAGTGATGACTAAAGTTTTTTTATCAGAACCTTTCAAACGATTACGCAAATATGAACGTTTGTAATTACGATCCACCAAAACAATATGATGCTCATCTACAGATTCTTCAGCAACTGTATCAGTCGCATGATCTGTGTTTCGTGCATCTACTTGCGATTCCATTATTGGATTTTCTGCTTCCGCTTCTACAGTGAAACCAAATTTTGGCTCCTCCACCATTGTTACTTCTGGTTCAATTTCTACTTTAATAACCATCTTACCTTTCGGCTCAGTAACTTTTTCTACCTTATCTATTTTCTTCACTGACTGAATATCTTGTTCTATATTCAAGCTCAACAACGACAATACCTTACAATCATCTGGTAATTGGCTCAATAATGGCTTCACAATATTTGCAATGAAATTTGAGCTTTTATCTTGTGAAATTACAATGAAGTTACTAAATTCTGTCGCTAGTTCATTCAATGCATTTGTTATCTGCATCGTCATCATTGGCACAACAATAACTGATTTATTCAATTGACTAGATTGTGCAGTATGTGGATAAATTGCTTGTACCTTATTTGTACCCAAAACTCGCTCAAGCAATACAACTATATCAAAACAATCTGATACTGTTGTTGTCACAATAACAGTTGGGCGTTTGCCATCAAATTTTTGACATTCAGATTGAAGAAACTGCAGTGTTTCTCTATTCACAATTGACGTTGAATTTAACTTTTTTAGTTCAGGGTAGACAATAGCTACCTGCTTAGTGTGATCACTCAACGTGTCACATGAATCGACCGTATTTTTTTTGTTCATCGTAAACTTTTATATAACAATTCCCAAGAGAACATTCAGACAGAGTTAAATCCCCGAATGCAATAATTCAAAACTTATACCAATACTGAGAACTTAGGGGCTGATCATCCATCAAGCCATCTCAAATACTTATTGGTTAGTGAATAAACACTATACTGAATAATATCATAGAAGTCATTTTTTAATTCGTTACTACTACAAATTATTTAGAATTAGGTATAATTGCTCATTATACTTTTCATGCCACATAAGGATCATAATGAAAAAGATTATTAAATGGATAAACTTTGCTTTGTTTTTACTGTTTTTAACGTTTGTATTCTTCATTCTCTATTTAAACAGAGGTGCAACCATTCATTTTGACTTCCTATTTGATGAAGTGCAATTAATCATGCCTGCGTTTATCAGTATCATTTTTTTGGCTGGTGCATTCTGCGGAATTATTGTGACATTACTTTTAAGTATTGGTAACTTTGGACAATCATGGCGCCAAAAACGTGAACTAAAAGCTGCACAAAAATCATTAAAAAAATTACAAGCAGAAACAGCGCTATAATTCATGTTTGAATATATATGGATATTGTTACCGTTAGGTTTAATTATTGGTTGGTATGCAGCTAAAGTTGATAGCTCTAGAAAACGCAAACTCCACCAATATTTAAACCTTCGTTATTATCTTGCAAAAGATAAAAGTGTCGAAAAACTATCTGTTCCTACAGATAATACAATTCCATTAAATATTGAAGATGATGGTATTAACTTCACGTTAACTTTAGGTGATGCATATCGTCGCCGTGGCGAAGTGGATAAAGCGATTGAAATGCATGAGTATTTACTCAGCACTTTATCCATTAATGATCAAAATCGTCATCAAGTATTAATTTCTTTAGCTGAAGATTACAGTACTGCTGGCATTTTTGATCGCTCTGAGAATACATTGCGTGAATTATTATCTACGCCCTATCATGATTTTGCAGCACTAAAGTTATCCGCGTTGTACAAACAGCAAAATGATTGGCTTCAAGCTGTTGGCATGTATGAACGCATTGAAAATCACAAAATATTATATGCAACAGAAGTTGCACATTTATATTGTGAATTAGCCGAACAATCCATTAATGACAATGATTTTGATCAATCCACATTCTGGACAGAGCAAGCGCTATCCATCGCGCCGAATACTGCGCGTGCAAGTTTAATCAAAGCTTATATCGCATTGAATCAACAACATTATCAAGAAACAATTCAGCAACTATTATATTTATCTGAACAACAATCTTCGTTAATTCCTTTGATCGTTCCGATCATGTATCGCGCGATGATGAATATTGATCAGCAAATATTTAATACTTGGCTTAATGAGCAAATTGCAGAACATCCATCTTTCTTTTATTTGAAATTATGGAAAACTCATTACATTGTTATGCATGATTCGGTTGAGCCTGCGATTGAATATTTAACAAGTGAACTTCAACAAACAAAAAATCTGCAAGGAATTACTTTACTCAATCAATTGCAATCATTACGTAACGGGCAACATCAAGAGTTATTTACGCTATATCATCGGACTTTTCATCAAGTCATTGACTACTATGCTCAGTTTCGCTGTGAGAAATGCGGCTTCATTTCTAAAACATTACAATGGCACTGCCCTAGCTGCCAATCATGGAATACAGCTGCACCGGTTTCTGATATTATAGCCCTTCAAAAATAGTTAAGAGGAATCTATGCAAACAACATCACCTATCATCGTTGCCATCGATGTTGCGAATCAACAATCTGCATTAAATTTAATGGATGCGTTAGATCCAAAACTCTGCCGTTTAAAAGTCGGTAAAGAGCTCTTCACAATGGCCGGCCCAAGCATCGTTGAAGCAATGCAAAAACGTGGGTTCGATGTATTTTTAGATTTAAAATTCCATGACATTCCAAATACTGTTGCAAGTGCTGTAAAAA
Source organism: Wohlfahrtiimonas sp. (assembly GCA_030149965.1). Classification (GTDB taxonomy): domain Bacteria; phylum Pseudomonadota; class Gammaproteobacteria; order Cardiobacteriales; family Wohlfahrtiimonadaceae; genus Wohlfahrtiimonas. The sequence goes on from JASLHB010000020.1 coordinate 12,232, forward strand.
TGGCCGCTGAATTAGGCGTTTGGATGGTGGATCTCCACGCTTTAGGCGGTCGTAAAATGATGATGGATGCTAAAGAAATTTTAGCAGGCTATAGCAAACCACCTTTATTGATCGCGGTAACTTTGCTCACAAGCATGAGTGATGAAATGGCTCATGAAATTGGCTTAATTGGCAATAAAGATGAGATCGTTTCAAGATTAGCAAACCTTGTTGCTGATTGTGGATTAGATGGCGTTGTTTCATCTGCTGCTGAAGCAAACATGATTAAGCAATTACAACCAAATTTATTAACAGTTTGTCCTGGCATTCGTTTAGATGATAGCGCGCAAGATGATCAAGTAAGAATCATGACGCCACAACGAGCTGTGCAAGAAGGTGCAAACTATTTAGTGATTGGCCGCCCAATCACCAGAGCACAAGATCCAAGAGAAGCTCTACAACAAATTATATCTACTCTTTCAAATTAATAGGAAACTATGATTATGATGACCAAAGAAGAAGTAACAAAAAGAATCGAAGCAGGTTTACAATGTGATTATATTCTCGTATCCGGCGATGATGGTCGTCATTTTGATGCGATCGTTGTTAGTCAAGCATTTGAAGGCATTAGCAAACTGAAGCAGCACAAATTAGTTTATGCAACTTTAGGCGATGCAATGCAAACAGATGAAATCCATGCATTGGCTGTTCGTACTTATACGCCAGCAGATTGGGAGCGCGTACATGCACTCTAATCATGTTCCTAAATTAATCATCGAAGGCAATGGACCATTAAAAGGCTCAGTTATTGCCAGCGGTGCAAAAAATGCTGTACTGCCAATTTTAGCCGCAACAATCTTAGCATCTGAACCAGTAACATTACATAATGTACCTAAATTACAAGATGTGATCGTTCTGACTGATTTGCTCCGAGATTTAGGTGCAAAAGTTGAAATCAATGGCAATACAGTGATCGTTGATCCAACAAGCATTCATAAAATCAGAGCAAGTCATGATTTAGTCAAACTCATGCGCGCATCTATTTTAGTTTTGGGTCCATTAGTGAGTAAATTTGGTGAAGCTGAAGTTTCTTTACCTGGTGGATGCGCTATTGGTAGCCGCCCTGTTGATCAGCATTTAAAAGGCTTAGAAGCTTTAAATGCAAAAATCGAACTCAAAAATGGTTATGTATTTGCTTCAACAGATTCTAAAAAGAAACTACAAGGTAATCATTTCACATTCGATATGATTACAGTAACTGGCGCTGAAAATATCATCATGGCCGCCGTTCTTGCAGAAGGACAAACCATTTTAGATAACTGCGCACAAGAACCTGAAGTTGTGGATTTATGCGATATGCTCGTAACATTGGGCGCAAAAATTCAAGGGATTGGCACAGGTCGATTAATCATTGATGGCGTTGATAAATTATCTGGCGGCGAACATACAATCATGCCTGATCGTATCGAAGTCGGTACTTATCTCGTGGGCGGTGCAATGACTTACGGTGATATCATCGTAAACGAATGCAACCCTGTTCACCAAGAAGCAACAATCGAAGCATTATTGAATACAGGTTGCGGCGTTGAGATTTTAGGTAACTCTATTCGTGTATTCCCTAAAATTGCTAAGTTGAAAGCATTTGATATTAAAACGCAGCCTTATCCAAAATTTGCGACAGATATGCAAGCACAATTCATGGCAATGGCAACAGTTGCAGATGGCAAATCTACAATCATTGAAACGATTTTTGAAAATCGCTTTATGCATGCGAATGAATTAAACAGAATGGGCGCGCAGATCCGAATTGAAGATCATATGGCAATCATTTCTGGCGTTGATAAATTATCTGGTGCAGAAGTTTCTGCAACTGATTTGCGTGCATCAGCAGCATTAATCCTAGCCGGTTTAGTTGCAGACGGTACAACAACAATGGATCAAATCTATCATTTAGATCGTGGATACGATGGCATTGAAAATAAATTAACATCTTTAGGCGCTAAGATTAAACGCATTTAATCTTACATTCCCCTAGATATACATACTAAAAAAGCCAGCATTTAGCTGGCTTTTTGTTACTTTTTAATCTTAGCTACAAAAGCATCATGGGCGCTTAGTTCATCTGCATTTGCCATTATTACTCTTGTATTTGTGATTGCTTCTGCTTTAATTTCTACTACATTCATTTGCATTTGATTCGCTGCATTCTCTTCTTCTGCAGCATCAACGCCACCAAACAAAGAATCTTGTCCGCCTGTCATTGCTAAATAAACTTGCGCGAGAATCTCGGAATCCAGCAATGCGCCATGTAATGTACGCTTGGAGTTATCAATCCCTAAACGCTTACATAAAGCATCCAAACTATTACGTTGCCCCGGATATTGGTCACGTGCAACTTTTAAACTATCAATCACACTGCACTGGCTTGTTAAAGAATTCATCTTCAACAATTTCAATTCGTGATCCAAAAACTTCATATCAAATGTTGCGTTATGAATGATTAACTCAGCACCATCGATGTATTGAATAAAATCTTGAGCAACTTCAGAGAATAATGGTTTATCGCTTAGAAATTCCTCACTTAAACCATGAACATTGAATGCTTCAACGGGCATATCACGCTCAGGATTCATATAAGCATGAAAGTGATTGCCTGTCAGCATTCTATCGATCATTTCCACGCAACCAATCTCAACGATACGATCGCCTGTTGCAGGATCCATTCCTGTTGTTTCTGTATCGAGCACGATTTGTCTACTCATCGTTCAATCCCTTTTCATTCTTAACTGCGCCTGTTGCCAGCTCATCAGCACGTTCATTTTCAGGATGCCCCGCATGACCTTTCACCCACTGCCAATCAATGGACAAATGACGATCTCGCTCAGCGACTAGCAATTGCCACAAATCTACATTTTTCACAGGCTGATTGCTCGCCGTTTTCCAATTACGCGCAATCCAGCCATTCACCCATTCATTAATACCCTGCTGCACATAACGTGAATCCGTGATCAATACAACATCACAGGGTTTTTTCAGAGCTTTTAAAGCTTCGATCGCTGCTGTCATTTCCATGCGATTATTCGTTGTATCTGCGCAATAACCTGATAACTCTTTCTCATGACCGCGAAATTTTAAGATCGCACCCCAGCCACCTTTACCAGGATTACCACTGCAAGCGCCATCTGTATAGATATAGACTTTTTCCATATTACACAGCAACTTGTGCTTTAATGTGCGGATGTGATTCATAATTCACTAATTCAAAATCATCATATTCAAAGCTAAAAATATCTTTCTTCGCAGGATTAATTTTTAATTGTGGTAATGCAAATGGTTCACGGCTTAATTGCAATTCTGCTTGCTCAATATGATTAGCATACAAATGGCAATCTCCGCCCGTCCAAACAAAATCACCCACTTCTAGATCACAAACTTGTGCCATCATGTGCGTTAAAATTGCATAACTTGCAATGTTAAATGGTACGCCCAAGAATAAATCAGCAGAACGCTGATATAACTGGCAAGACAATTTGCCATCCGCAACATAAAACTGGAACAACAAATGACATGGAGGCAAAGCCATATTTTGAATCTCAGCAACATTCCATGCACTCACGATCAAACGGCGTGAATCAGGATTCGTTTTAATTTGATTCACAAGATCTGTAATTTGATCAACATAACGACCATCAGCAGTTGGCCAGCTGCGCCATTGATGACCATAAACTGGACCTAATTCGCCATTCTCATCTGCCCATTCGTTCCAAATGCGCACGCCATTATCTGTCAAATATTGAATATTTGTATTGCCTTGAAGGAACCACAACAATTCATGAATAATAGATTTCAAATGCAATTTTTTAGTTGTGACAAGCGGAAAACCATCTTGCAAGTTAAAACGCATTTGATGACCAAAAATAGAATATGTGCCTGTGCCTGTTCTATCTTCTTTAAAAGCGCCTTCTTCTTTAACTTTTCTGACTAAATCTAAATATGTTTTCATGCTTAACCCTTTCTACGATACGCGTACATCATTAATCCAAATCCTACAATGATCATCGGAATGCATAAAATCATTCCTGTTGTCAGCCAATCCGTGCCAAAACGATAACCCAAATGAGCATCTGGTTGACGGAAGAACTCAACAACAAATCTGGCAACGCCATATCCGATCAAAAATAGTCCTGATGCAGCACAACGCGGACGATCTTTCGCTGTGAACCACCATAAAATTACAAATAAAATTAATCCTTCTGTTACTGCTTCATATAATTGTGATGGATGTAGCAATACTTGATTTGTATAAGGAGAATCTAGGAAATACACGCCCCAACTTTGATCTGTTGGTTTTCCCCACAATTCACCATTGATATAGTTGCCAACGCGCCCAAAAAATAATCCTAATGGTAACAATGGCGCAAAGAAATCTGTAATTTGCCAAAAGCCTTTTTCAATCTTTTTACGCACCAATAATGCAGCAACTAATGTTCCTAGTAATCCACCGTGGAAGCTCATTCCACTCCATTCCACTGTATGCCCATTCCATCCTAGAATGAATAACGGATTCTGTAAAATCTGCTCCCAACCGTAAAACAGCGCATAACCAATTCGTCCACCCAATACTGCACCAATGAACATATAAAATGCTGCATCACCCACGTGATCTTTCGTCCATCCTGAATTTGGTTTTTTCGCACGGTAATTACCTAATCCAATCGCAATCAATAATGCCACAATGTACATTAAAGAATACCAACGCACAGCAATAGGACCAATCGAAAATATAATGGGATCTATTTGTGGTGTAAAAATCATATTCATTTCCAAAAATTCAATAAAAAAGGGCTTCAATAGCCCTTTTATTCATAACATGTCGGATAAATTACTCAGCTGTTGCTTGAGCTTTTTTCTCATCCAATAATTGCTTAGATACTTCATTCACAGCATCGACAATCTCAGCATATGAAGTTGCACGAGATGTTTCACCGTTCACTAAATATTTACCATCAATGATAAAGAATGGCGTGTAATCCAATTTATATTGGTTTTGCACTAAATCCAAAGCACGATTGTAACTAGAAGTTACAGGGAAAGAATCCCATAATTTCACAAATTCAGCTGAATCAATGCCTGCATTTTCTTGCAAATATTTAGCAATAGATTCTTTATCGAATGCACGCAAACGATCAATCATCGTTGCTTTATACATTACAGGATGACCTTCTTCTACTTTGCCCATTGCTTCCAATGTAAAATATGTACGCGCTAAGCTTTCCCAAACACCTTCACCTGGCATTTGAATACGTACAAAATTAACATCTTCAGGTTTAGTTTTTTCCCAAGCAGCAACTGGCGCTTCTAATTGATAGCAATGTCCGCATGTATAAGAAAATACTTCAACCACTTCAACTTGCTTAGGATCAGAAGTTTTAACCAATTGAGCTGGTTCTGGCAATTCAGTATATTTAAGTTCTGCTTGTGCAACAAACATTGAACCGATCAATAACGCTGAACCCAATAATTTTTGTGAAACTGACTTTAAAGACATATTTTCCACTCCATTCAATTCATTATTTTGGTTGCATGTACTTAATATAAGTTGCAACCGCTTCAATTTCATTTTCAGACATACGTTCTGCGATATCACGCATCATGCCAGCAGGATCATTCGTACGTTTTGCATTCTTGAAGTTTTCTAATTGGTTGTGTAAATATTCATAATTCTGACCAATTAAAGATGGATATGCAGCAGGGCCATTACCAACACCAGTTGGACTATGACATGCAGCACATGCTGGAATACGTTTATTCATATCGCCACCAAAGTAGATTTGCTCACCGCGAACCATTAAAGCTTCTGCTTTATGTTGATCTTGTGCAATTTGCTCTACAGCAACTTCTGCTTTACGAACGTTACCTTTTGCAGTTCTTAAAGTACGAGGCAAAGATTTAGCTTCTTTCTGTAAGTTTGCATCAGTTGGATTGGCTTTTAACTGCTCCGCCAATACTTTTTCTGCTGCTTCCAATTTAGCTAATTCTGCTGTTGATTTCTCAACTTCCGCAGCTGCAGCTGTACGTTTTGCAGCAAAATCATCTTCTAACTTATAGAAAGTCGATGGCTGCTGGCTGTAATATGCTGCAACGTTAACGATATCTTGATCAGATAATAAACCAGCCTGTGGACTCATTGTCATTTCAAAACGAGCGCCAGATGCATTTTTTGAATCTTTCAATGCATGCAATTGCACTGCTAAATAACTAGCATGCTGTCCGCCTAATTTTGCTTGATGTGGCAAAGCCGCAACGCCTTCACCATTTAATCCATGACACGCAGCACATTGTGTTTCTGCGATTTTTTTTGCATCCTCTGCATTTCCTACCAATGACTGAGCATTTGCTAATGCCATTGTTAACCCGATGGTACCTAGTGCTAATAATAGACGGTTATAAGACAGCACAATATTTCTCCTACACGACGTTTTTTTGTGTCATTAATCTTTAAAAATATCGATTATTCTAATACAAATGGGAAAAGATTGTTATATATTTTATCCGTTTAAGACAATCTATAGTTAACAATTACTTTTCCAAACATCTGCGATAGATTCATTTTATTATTTATTTTCTTTGGCTAATTCAGCCTCATAAGCATCCCAAGCTGCCCATTCATCTGCATTATCGATGACTTCAGTTGGATCAATCAATAGATAAATCCATTTTTCCTCCATCACTTTTTCGATCTCCATTAAACGAATTGCATTTTCTTTAGGAATTAATGGGTAATCAAAACCATCTCGATCATTACGACAAATCGCAAGATTACCATTACCCAACTGCTTTCTTTGTTCTGCTGTAACGCTCACATAACGAATTTTCTTGCCATCAGAACTGAAGTTAAATTGGTCATTAGCCTTTTCAACATTCACTCTCTTTTGGTCAATAATTCTACGAGCTTCCACACGCAATGCTTTACGCTGCTGCTTTAAACTCACTGCCTGATTGGATTCTTGAGATTTAGCTTTTTTAGCATTTTCACTGGCAAGAACCGCATCTTGCTGAACTTTCTTCTCAGCATCTAACTTCGCTCTAACATCTTTATCGCGAAAAGCTTGGTGCTTAGTTTTCTTTTTCTCTTGCTCTGCTTTCTTCGCACGATCTTCAGAAACCACACCGACTTTTAAAAGTTGATCACGCAATGACACGATTCTTCCCTCTTACTTCAAATTAAAATAACAAACGGCAACGAATTGTGCCTTCAACATTCTGCATCTCTTTATGTAAAGACTCAGCATCTTTTTCAGATGATTTCACATCTAAAACCACATAACCAATATCACCTGCTGTTTGCAAATACTGAGCATCAATATTCATTTCATAGTTAGACACTAAGTTATTCATTGTACGTAAAATACCTGGTAAATTACGATGAATATGCAAAATACGATGACTTTCAGGATTCACTGGCAATGAAACTTCAGGAAAGTTTACAGCACTTACTGTTGATCCATTGTCTGAATATTTTGCTAGTTTAATGGCAACTTCACCTGCAATATTTTCTTGCGCTTCCATTGTAGAACCACCAACATGTGGTGTTAATATGATGTTTTTATAACCACGTAATGGAGAAACAAATTCATCTTGGTTAGATTTTGGCTCAACTGGGAAAACATCAATTGCCGCGCCTGATAAATGTTTAGACTCAATTGCATCAGCCAATGCATCAATATCAACAACGCTACCGCGAGAAGCATTGATCAATACAGCACCTTTCTTCATCAACTTGATATTTTCACGACTCATCAAGTTTTTAGTCGATGCATCTTCTGGTACATGGCAAGTTACTAAATCAGAAATTTCCAATAGTTTTTTCAACTCTACTGATTCAGCATTACCTAAAGACAATTTAGTTTCAGTATCATGGAATACAACATGCATGCCGAAGTTTTCAGCCAAAATTCCCACTTGCGTACCAATGTGACCATAACCAATGATGCCCAAAGTTTTATTGCGCACTTCATGAGAGCCTGTTGCTGATTTCAACCAACCACCTTCATGGCACACTGCATTTTTTTCAGGAACGCCGCGCATCAACATAATCATTTCAGCAATCACCAATTCAGCGACAGAACGAGTATTCGAATAAGGTGCATTAAATACAGGAATCGCACGAACACGTGCTTCTTCTAAATCCACTTGATTGGTACCGATACAGAAGCAACCTACCGCCATTAACTTTGGTGCTTTATCTAGCACTTCTTTTGTAATGCGAGTACGAGAACGAATCCCTACAATATGAGCATCTTTCAATGCTTCAGTTAGCTCATCACCTTCCAATGCTTTTGCATACGAAACAATGTTGGTATAACCAGATTTATTTAAACATTCAACGGCAGAAGGATGAACTCCTTCTAATAAAACAATCTTGATCTTCTCTTTTGCAAGTGAATACATTTAAGTTTCCTGTCCTTTTAGCTTAATTGATTAACAATATATTGCTTCAACAAATCGGCATCCACAGGCAATATTTCAAAGCGCTGTGGTAATGCCTCAATATTTGCGAACTCAGCCGCTCGCTCAGGTTCAAATCCAAGCGCCTCCTTGACTGTTTCTGCAAATTTAATGGGTTTTGCAGTCTCTAAATATAATTGCGGAACTCCCGCATCTTTATATTGAGCCGCGACAAAAATACCATCTGCTGTATGTGGATCGACCACTACATTGAACGCATCATACACCTTACGAATCGTTTCTACTCGGTTTTCATGTAAACTTTGGCCAGATTCAATTCCCCAAGATTCACGATTTTGCCATACAGGCTCTTGCGTTAAATCAAAATAACCTTGCTCATCAATTTGTTGCCACAATTCACGTGTTTTATCTGCACCCAACAATAAATAAATGAATCGTTCAAAATTACTCGCTTTCGCAATATCCATTGAAGGACTTGAAGTTAAATAAACATCTTTTGATGCGCGCGGACGATAAATACCTGTTTTAAAGAAATCATCCAAAACATTATTTTCATTCGTTGCCAAAATTAATTTGCGAATTGGTAAACCCATTGCTCGCGCATAAATCCCAGCAAAAATATTACCAAAATTACCTGATGGAATCACGAAATCAACTGGCTCACCAACTTCTTTCGTTGCAGCCAAATATGATTTAAAGTAATAAACAATTTGCGCTAAAATTCGTGCCCAGTTAATAGAGTTAACCGCACCCAATGCATTTTCAGCTTTATAAGCTGCGTCATTATTCAATGCTTTAACCATATCTTGGCAATCATCAAAAACACCTTCAACAGCTAAGTTAAAAATATTTGAATCTTGCACTGAATACATTTGCGCTGTTTGAAACGGGCTCATACGAGCATTTGGGCTCAACATAAATACATTAATGCGTGATTTACCGCGCATTGCATGAATGGCGCTTGAGCCAGTATCGCCAGATGTTGCGCCCACGATATTCAAATGCTGATCTTTTTTCTCTAGCAAGTATGGGAATAATTCACCCAAAAACTGCATTGCCATATCTTTAAAAGCAAATGTTGGACCATTAGATAATCCAACAACATAATCTTCATTCAATGCAGAAAGAGAAACAATCTCCTCGATACCAAATTTTTCTTCAGTATATGCTGCATTAATAATCGCTTTTAAATCTTCTGCTGGAATATCTTTTGCAAATAGAGAAATCACATTAAATGCTAAATCTGTATAGCTAAGATTTTTCCACTTGTTTAATGTTGCCTGATCAATTTTTGGCATATTTTCAGGCATTGCCAAGCCACCATCTGTTGCTAATCCACCCAGTACAACATCAGAAAAATCTAGATGTTGGCTCTCCCCTCTTGTGCTCACAAATTGCATGATATTTTCCATTCAGATCTAATAAATAAAGAATGGGATTGATTAAAGCACATAAAGAAGAGAGTCATCAAGATCAACTGCTAAAAATAAAGTTTTAAATCTCGTAAGGGTCCAATAAAATATAATCAATGATCTCAGCCGTTTTATCATCAATCACAGCAGTCATGAATAATTGACCTTGATCTTGTGGAGAAAAATATCGTATTGGTAACCATTTAAACTGATCATTAGAAAGTTTATGCTTGTTAATAATGGCATCCGCTTGGGCTTTTGCATTTACATTTTTAGCAAAAATTTCATAATTCTGTGCTTTCGTCAGAACTCTATTAAGGTTTTCACCTTCATAAGGCACATAATATGAAGGATTCTTAGATATATCCAAGCCAAATACAGAATCATTATTTACTTCAATTCGTTCATTTTCATCAGGAACGGTTGTTTCCAAATCTACAATTGCCATCTGTAAACCGCGTAATAATGGCAAAGTGCTGAATAAACCAGATTCAGGCAATTTTGCTTGATCAACATCTTGATCAACCACCATTTCAAATCGATCTGTATCGAATACAATATATACCGGACGAGAAATTGATACGGTCCAAGCGCCCCATAAAAAAAATGCTAATTGGCATAATGTAATGACTGAAACATCTAAAAATCTTTCTCTAAAGCTTTTGTGTGCTTTGTAAGACAATGCTACACACAAGGGCCCAACGCCTAAATCTAGCAGTAAAATCATAAATATTAATTTATAACCGCCTAATTCTGATGCCCAAATATCGGGATACCATAAACTGACAATAAAAAAAGACAATCCACCAATTAATAAAAAACTAAAAATTAAATGATAAATAAAAGCTTTCAAATTAAATATTTGTGAGAATTTCATGGTTTTCTATCGTTTCTTAAATTATTAGATTGAAATGATTATACAACAATAGGGTTCTGTGCCCTTATATAATATATAGACTACTCACGCAACAAAATTGCTTAAAAATAAAAATTTTGAATTTTTCTTGCATTCAGTTGGAATTCAATAATAGAATCGAATGGTTTGTAATATTATTACGCAGGGGAAAAACACATGAGCAACAATACATACAATCCTTTCAATCATGCTCAACAACAATTTGATCATGTTGCCAAAACATTAGAATTAGAACAAGGCATGAAAGATCTTCTTCGCTCACCCATGAAAGAAATTCATTTTTCTATTCCAGTAAAGATGGACGATGGCACAACGAGAGTCTTCAAAGGCTTTCGCATGAAACACAATGAAGCATTAGGGCCAGCTAAAGGTGGCTTACGCTTTCATCCACATGAAAGTGCAGATACTGTACGCGCCCTATCTATGTGGATGACATGGAAATGTGCAGTAATGGGATTGCCATTAGGTGGCGGAAAAGGTGGTGTAATTTGCGATCCTCAAACATTATCCTTAGCTGAACAAGAAAAAATTTGCAGAGGCTTCATTAGACAACTTCATCAGCTATTAGGGCCTAATACAGATGTACCTGCACCAGATGTAATGACAAATGGCCAACACATGATCTGGATGCTAGATGAATATGAAACCATCAATGGTGGACATTATCCTGGAATGATCACCGGCAAGCCAGTAAGTTTAGGTGGATCTCAAGGTCGTACAGAAGCAACTGGCTATGGTGTTATCTATACAATAGAAGCATTATTGGCAAAGAAAAAAATAGACATTAAGTCAACAACTGCGAGTATTCAAGGTTTCGGTAATGTTGGTCAATATGCTGCTGAACTTTATACACAATTAGGCGGCCAAGTTATCGCTATCTCTTGTTGGAATCAAAAAGATCAAAAAAGCTATACAATCCAAAACAAGGATGGCTTAGATATAAACGCATTAGTTAACATTAAAGATCAATTTGGTAGCGTTGATTTAGATAAAGCAAAAGCATTGGGCTATGAAATAGTTGATGGCGATGCTTGGCTTTACCAAGATGTAGATATTCTCATTCCAGCAGCCTTAGAAAATCAAATTACAGGCGAAACTGTCGCAAAGCTTTCATCTCAAGTTAAAATTATTGGTGAAGGTGCAAATGGCCCTACAGCTCATGAAGCTGATGCTTTACTATTTGAACGTGGCATAACATTCATTCCTGATTTCCTATGCAATGCTGGCGGTGTAACTTGTAGTTATTTCGAGCAAATTCAAGGCAACACCAATTATTACTGGGAAAAAGATGAAGTTCTAACTAAATTAAAGCTCATGATGGTGAATGCATTTGAAAGAGTTTATACCGTAGCAGAAGAAAAGAATATTGATATGCGCGATGCGGCATATACAATTGCAATCCAAATAGTTAAAGATGCAGTAAAATTACTTGGCTGGGCATAATACTTAATCCCATACATACAAGCCCTTAATATTTAAGGGCTTTTTCAAATCATTATAATTTACTACGATTTGCCATAACATCACCATCTGTTTTATGTAGAATCACAAAAATAAATGTCGCAAAAAAAGTAAATAAACCCATTATTATCATCGTTGCTTGAAATGGCTCTGTTTGTGCAGAAAATATTGTCATTGGAAAATCCACAAAAGTATTCATAAAAATCGCTGCAAATGCAATTGCAAATGTCATAGATAGTTGCTGAAAAACAACCATCAAGCTATTGCCACTACTAACATTTTCATCAGTTAAGTCAGCAACTGTCAATGTATTCATAGCACTGAACTGTATAGAATTACAAAACCCTAGAATAAACAATAAAATCATCAATACAGAAATGTGAACAACAGGTGCTATGAATCCTATAATTATAATAATCAAACTAATCATTAATGTATTAATGATTAGCACAGATTTATATCCATACCAACGCATAATAGTTGTCACCATTGGTTTATTAATCAGATTAGCAAAAGCTAATGGCACTAAAACCCATCCTGCAATTTCAGGGCTATAATCCACTCCAACTTGCAATAACAACGGTATAACAAATGGAATACAGGAAATTCCTAGCCTAGCAAGAACTCCACCAAATACACCCACAACAAATGTGCGTATTTGAAATAAGGAAGGCGAATACAATGGTGACTCAGTATAAAATGCATAAATCCAATAACTCATTAGCAATACAGCACCTAAACAAAGCATAGCCATCGAAAACAGCTGATTCTCTCTGTGTGCAATAAATTCTAAACCCAAAATCAATAATGCAATAGAAACAGCAAACATAATATAACCCAAGAAATCTATTTTCACTTTCTCAGCTTTATAATCAGGCATATAAAAAAATGCTAATACAATGCAAATAACACCAATTGGAACGTTAATTAGAAATATCCAATGCCATGATAAATATTGCACTAAATACCCACCCAAAACCGGCCCCAACATTGGCCCAATTAAGGCCGGTGTTACAGCATAACTAATGACTTTGAGAATCTGAGTTTTAGGATATGTTTTAAAGATAGATAAACGAGCAACAGGAATTGACATGGCTCCGCCAATACCTTGCAAAATTCTAGACAACGTTAATTGCGTTAAATCCATCGATAATGCACACAAAAGTGAACCAATCGTGAATATACAAACCGATGTCAAAAATGTATACCTAGTACCAAATTTATCAGAGATAATACTACTTCATGGTGTGAATATCGCAAGCGTTAATGTGTAGCTTATGATTGCAGCCTGCATCTGCAAAGGTGATTCATTTAAATCTTTTGCAATAGAAGGCAAAGCTGTATTTAAAATTGTTGTTTCGAGCATTTGCATAAAAATGGTAATACCTAAAATCCATGGCAATACTTTTTTGCTTTGTTCAGACACAAATGCCTGCCCCATGACTATGACCTCATATATTTCAAATTGATTAGCTAAGAATATCTTTGATCAGTATAGGCTATAAATTATTCACCATTCTATGTAAAATATAGAAGATTTAATGATTAAATATGAGTGAATTTAAAGTGGTCGGGGCAGAGGGATTCGAACCCCCGACCCACTGGTCCCAAACCAGTTGCGCTACCAGGCTGCGCTATGCCCCGACAAGAATAACTCATTCACAATTGAATGAGTTAT
>JASLHB010000047.1 GCA_030149965.1 Wohlfahrtiimonas sp.
TGCATGTATTAGAAAAGGCCATGAATAATAGTCAAAACCATCAAGATTCATCCAAGCAATTACAGTTGCTAGATGATGACTGGTTAGAAAATGCTGTAGGGAAGATCCCGATGGCGCTTTATCAGCGTTTCAGATAAATGAGTTTTATTAACCTTTGAGGTTTGATAGAATTGCGATCTTTATAATGATCAATTGATTATATTTTAGGAAAACAACAATTATGATGCAGTATATTCGCGAACGAGCGACGAGTAAATTTGCTAAGTTTCTATTCTTAGGGATTATCATTTCTTTCTTTGGTTTTGGTGGTTCTGGATTCTTTAGCAGTATCAATGATTCTACAGTTGCGAAAGTGAATGGTGAGAAAATCTCAACAGGCGTTTTGTCGAATGCTTATACTAATTATTTGCAAAATAATGGCGGCGTTTTACCTGAAGGCACAGATGCGAGAGCTGTTAAAGCACAAGTTTTGAATGGTTTAATTCAAGAAATTGTGATTGCACAAACAGCTGAGAAAATGGGAATAGTTGCGTCAGATGATGAAATCCGCACAACCATTAAATCATTCACATTTTTGCATAATGCAGATGGTCAATTTAATCCAAACCTTTACCAGATTTATTTGCAGCAGCAAGGTTTAACACCAGCGCAATGGGAAGAAAATCTTCGTCAACAATTGACGTTTCAATTATTGGTTTCGGTGATTGGCAATTCTGTGATCATTACTGAAGCGAACTTAGAAGATTTTGCAAAAATTGATCGTGAAAAGCGTAATCTTGCGATTGTAACTTTGCCTTTAGATCAGTTTGCTAAAGATGTTGTTGTAACAGATGAGATGATTACGACATATTATGAACAAAATAAAGCAAAATATTCCACAGAACCTCGCATTAAATTAGCATATGTGACTTTACCTGAAGTTAATACAGATAATGTGGTTGTATCAGATGAAGAAGTGACTGAGCGCGTGATTGCGTTGAAAGCTAAGCAGCAAGACAATGAAACACGTTCATCGGATCAATTAATTATTCAATTCAGCAGTGAAGCTGAGAAAGATGCAGCTATTGCAACATTGAATAAGTTATATGATGAATTAACAAATGGTTCATTGACTTTTGATGATGCTAAAGCTCAGGTAACAGCATTGCCAGATGGATTATTTTATGAAACTGGTATTGTGAAAAAATCTGCAAATATGCAATCTATAGATGAAGCTTTATTTGCAATGGCAAAAGATGAGCAATATGCAAAACCAGTTATGAGTGATAATGCTGTACATTTGATTCATTTGTTAACGGTGAATGATGGCAGTGATATTGCAGATGATTTAATGATGGCAGATGCAAAAGCTGCATTGTTGAAAGAGAAAAAAGAAGCTTTAACATCTGAAAATGTTCAGCGATTCCAAGAAGTAGCTGAAAAAAATTCAGATACTTTAGATTTAATTACACAAGAATTTAATGTTGAACCAACAAAAACAGATTGGTTGAATATGACTTCTAAAACTGGTGAATTAGCGGACAGTAATACGATTCAGGTTGTGGCACAAGAAATGGTATTAACTGGCGGTAAAAACTCAGAAGCATATCATACAGATAACCAAGAAATTCGTATTGTGCGTGTTGTAGCTTATGAAGATGCTCGCCCATTAACTTTAGATGAAGCAAAAGCGAATATTCAAGAAACTTTAACGGCGATCGAAACTCTGAAACAAGGCGATGCTGTGATTGTTGCGATGAATGAGCAATTAAAAGCAGGACAATCTTTAGCTGCAGTCAGCGCTGCACAGAATCTTGATGTTAATGATTTTGATGGCATAGAGATTCGTACAATCGTGGCAACAGCACAAGAAAATCCTCAATTGATCGAGCCATTGATCAAAGGTTTTGAAGCACAAAAAACGACACCAGCAACATTGAATACATTTGCAACAAATGGCGCGTTATTTGCTGTGATGGTGAAAGATGTGATTCCAGGTAGTTTGTCTGAATACAGTGCAGATGAACAAGCTCAATTAAAAGAGCGTTTAAAATCTGATATGTCACAAGCTGAAACGATTTTATTCATTCAAGGTTTATATGAGCAAAGTAAAATCGAGACTTATCAAGTACCATTTTTAGCAGAATAAGATGAGAAATAGCATAACTTTCGTTGTAGCATTTACAGGGTTGGCTGCCTTCTTTGTTTATGCTACAAATCTTGCTGATCAAGATAAAGCTAAGAACATTCGAGCATTAAGCTCATCTGAGCTTATTGATGCCGCAGGAAATAATTCTAATGCTGTAAAAATAACTCAGAAAAAACAAGAGTTGGATGGCATATTGAAAGATTCTGCTCAATTGAAAGATTCTGAGATATTGGAAGAAGCGGAATTATTATTGGCTAGCCAAGATTCTCAGTATGTTGAGAATGGATTGGTAATATTGAATATCATGTCAGAACGTAATAATGCACGTGCTAATTATATTTTGGCGCAATTGTATGAAAGAGGGATTAAAGTTCCCCAAAATGATACAAAGTCATTGGCATTTTATAAACAATCAGCATTGAATGGTTTTGAGGATGCCAATATCTATTTGTTTAATTATTATTTAGACAATGATGATATGAATGCCGCGCATTTGAAAAATGCTTTTGCATGGTTTAAAGAAGCTTCCCAGCAAGGTCATAATGCTATTGCTGATTATGCTTTAGCGCATATATATGCAAAAGGCTTAGGAATTACAGCTGATATTAATCAAGCGATGCAATATTATCAGAAAGCTGCAAATGAGAACTTTGCATTGGCTTATGAGCCTTTAGGTGATTTTTACCTGCAGTTTAATGATGATTCTAAAAAAGTGAGCGATGCATTGTTATTATTCCAGCGAGCAGCTAATGAAGATATTCCTTCAGCTCAGTATAAGTTGGGTTATATGTATGAATCTGCTTTAGGTGTCAAGCAAGATTATGAAACTGCTAAATTTTGGTATCAGCGTGCTGCGAATAACCAATTGATGAAAGCTAATCTGGCATTAGGTTTATTGTATGAAAATGGTTTAGGTGCAGATAAAGACAATTTGAAAGCGTACGATTATTATCGTATTGCAGCAGAATCTGGCAATGTTATTGCACAAAATGCTGTTGCACGTGCATTTGAGCGCGGAATCGGTGTTGATCAGGATTTAGAGCGTGCAATTTTTTGGTACAGTGAAGCTGCTAAACAAAAAGATCCAAATGCTGAATATAATTTAGGCCGTATTTTTGAAGAATATGAGTCTGTATATAATTTAGATGATGCAAAAGCTTGGTATGAACGTGCTGCAAGCTCTAATGTTTCTGAAGCTAAAAATGCTTTAAGTCGTTTAGCAAAATAAATAGTAAGATATTAAATAATGATCCAACATAATTTTAATTTAGTAAATTTGAATACTTTGGGCGTTGCTGCCCATGCTAATGATTATTATCATCTTGAAAGTATTGACCAATTATCAGAATTAGATCAATTGTTAGAGCCTGTATTTTATTTAGGTGGCGGTAGTAATGTACTGTTTACTAAAGATTATCAAGGTACAGTTTTGCATAATGGCTTGAAAGGCATTGATGTTATTGAGGAAGATCAGAATTCAGTTTTAGTGCGCGCACATGCAGGTGAAAATTGGCATGAATTTGTAACAACGGCAATGACTTCAGGCTGGTTTGGTTTAGAATGTTTGGCATATATTCCGGGTACAGTTGGTGCAACGCCAGTACAAAATATTGGTGCTTATGGTGTTGAAGCAAAAGATTATATTGAAAATGTTTGTGTTTATAATATTCAAAATAAAAAGTTTGAGTATTATAATAATGAGGAATGTCGTTTTGCTTATCGAGACAGTGCATTTAAGGCGGAATTAAAAGATAGATTAGTCATCAGTGTTGATTTTCGTTTATCGAAGACACCAGTCAAATATGAGAAATTTTATCCTGCATTACAGGATCACTTATCGAGTCAAAACATTACAGAAGCAACGCCAAAAGATATTTATCAAGCAGTGATTGCGGTCAGACAATCGAAATTGCCTGAAGTGAATAAAATTGGCAGCGCAGGCAGTTTTTTTAAAAATCCAGTGGTAACAGAGGCTCATTTTATTGAATTGCTTAAGCAATTTCCAAAATTATCATCATATCCTTATGCTGAAAGTTATGTGAAGTTACCTGCAGGGCAATTAATTGATATGCTTGGATTTAAAGGTGATTACCACAATAATGTTGGTATGTATGAAAAGCAAGCATTGATTCTAGTTAATCTAGGTGGTGCAACAGGTGAAACTTTGCATCAGCATAGCTTGAAAGTTATGAAAGCAGTGGAGAATCAATTTAAAATTTGTTTAGAACCAGAAGTAATTATTTTATAATTATTTTTGAATATTTATTAATAGGAAAATAAGACGTATGAAAGTTATGAATATATTAAAATCGATAGCCTTGGTGGGTGTATTTTCATTGTTTTCAATGAGCCATGCTGCTGATACGCCAGAACAAACAATTGAGAAAGCATCGACTCAGTTAATCAATGCATTGAAAAAAGAAGAATCAACTTTAAAGAAAGATCCTAAAAAACTTTATAGTTTTATTGAAAAAACAGCTGTGCCATATTTTGACTTTAACACAATGTCACAATGGGTGATGGGTCGTTCATGGAGAGATGCAACGCCAGAACAAAGAACAAAATTTATGACGGAGTTTAAAAAGCTTTTGATCAATGCTTATGGCAATGCATTATTAGAATATACAGATGATAAAGTGAATGTATTTGCTTTGCCACCTAATGCTAAAAATAAAAATGAAGTGACTGTGAAATCTGAGATTACTTCATCTGGACATAAACCAGTTGCTGTGAATTACTCTATGATTAAATCAGGTGGTAAATGGTTGGTTTATGATGTTTCTATTGAAGGTGTGAGCATTGTGACAAGTTATCGTGGTGAAATCCGTGAGTTGGTGAATGCGAAAGGCATTGATGGTATGATCAATGCATTGGCTCAGAAAAATAAATAAGGTACAGTTATGGATGTATGTTGTGAAGCTTTGAATAATTCAGGTGAATATCAATTACGAGGAGTTTTTAATAAATTTACAATTCCTGATAATGATAAATTTACTCGTGCATTATTTAAAATGACTGCTCCATCAATATTAAAATTGGATGAGATCTCTAGTTTTGACAGTGCATTAGTTGCTTTGTTAATTAGCTATAAGCGAGATTATCCCAATCTAAAATTGTCGAATCCATCTGGGCAATTGAAAAAGTTACTGTCGCTTTATCATGTTGAAGATTGGTTTTAATTTTTGGTAAAGAGAATGAATCTAAAAAAGGGAATCTTATGATTCCCTTTTTTGTTAATCAAATTGGAAAATGTTCTTTAAGAAATCTTTTGCGCGATCACTTGGATTGCCATTAAAGAACTCATCTTTAGGTAGATTATCAATAATCTCGCCTTGATCCATAAAGATGATGCGATCCGCTACACGTTTAGCAAAGCCCATCTCATGGGTTACGCACATCATGGTCATTCCTTCTTGGGCAAGCTCCACCATGACATCTAATACTTCATGAATCATCTCCGGATCAAGGGCTGAAGTTGGTTCATCAAAAAGCATCACTACAGGATTCATGGCGAGAGCACGAGCGATTGCGACACGTTGCTGTTGACCACCTGATAATTGACTTGGATGCTTATGTGCATGCGCAAGTAAGCCAACTCGATCCAGTAAATCCATAGCAATTTTATGTGCTTCATCAGAATTACGTTTTAAAACTTTCGTTTGTGCAATGATGAGGTTTTTCTCGATAGTCATATGAGGGAATAATTCAAAGTGCTGGAACACCATGCCCACTTGTGAACGTAAGTGAGAAAGATTCGTACCTTTAGCCGTCACATCGGTACCATTGACGATGATCTGTCCTTCCTGAATGGGTTCTAATGCATTCACACATTTGATCAATGTGGATTTGCCTGAGCCTGATGGACCGCAAACAACCACAACTTCTTTTTCAGCAATATCAGCAGTACAGTCATTGAGGACTTTAAAATTGCCGTAGTATTTGCCAACATTTTTAAAATGAATCATATTTTATTCCTTGTTTGAAAATAACGTACGCCAGATGACACGGAGAAACAGATAACAAAGTACACAAGACCTGCAAATAAAATGAATTCAGTTTTGTAGTCATTGTTATAACCAATGATATCGGTTGCTCGGAAAAAGTCGGTCAAACTGATGATATAAACTAAAGATGTATCTTGGAATAGGATAATGCCTTGGGTTAACAATAAGGGCACCATATTACGGAAGGCTTGCGGTAAAATTACATAGCGCAGCGCTTGTGCTTTGGTCATTCCTAATGCTAACGCAGCTGAGTTTTGGCCACTTTTGACACTAGAGATACCCGCGCGGATTATTTCAGAATAATAAGCTGCTTCAAATAAAGAGAAGGCAACCATGGCTAAAACTAAGCGGAAACTTGTATTGGCACCATCTAGTCCTAAGAGTTTTTGCATGCCAGGCCCAATGATCAAATAGAACCACATCAACACCATGATGAGTGGAATAGAGCGGAATGTATTCACATACAAGGCTGCAAACCATGCAAAAGGTTTTGGCATGAATAAACGCATAATGGCTAAGATTGTGCCCCAAATGATACCCACGACAACAGCGACAAAGGTTACTTGTAGTGTTACCCAAAGCCCTTTAAGTAATAATGGATAAGTATCTACCAATACCGAGAAAAATGAATAATCACCCATGTTAATTTCCTCCTGCAATTAGGCCGGGTACGCGAGTTTTAACTTCAATAAAACGCATGCCCCACATTAAGAGTACGTTGATGATGATAAAGATCACCGTGATCACAATGAATGATTCATAGGCTTTGGCTGTATAGTCATTGATCTGTGCAGCTTGGCGGGAGAGTTCCATTAAGCCAATGGTTTGTAATACCGCAGAGTTCTTAAAGATATTTAAGAGCTCTGATGTTAAAGGTGGAATCACAATGCGGAACGCTTGCGGCATGATCACATAACGATAGGTTTGTGTCATGGTAAAACCCATGGCTAAGCCAGCATTTTTTTGTCCACCAGCCAACGACTGTATACCGGAACGTACTTGTTCTGCTATACGGGCAGAGGTGAATAAGCCAAGGCATAATATCCCTGCTGATAGAATCTGTACATGAGGGTCAAGATCTTTGATCCATTGACCTAATTTGCCAGGTAATAATTCTGGCCATACATAGAACCAAAAGAAAAGCTGAACAATGATCGGGACATTACGCAAGGCTTCCACATAACTTGCTGCAACGAAGTTTAAGAAGCGGTTAGGAACAGTGCGCAATGTACCAATGATGGTTCCACAAAAGAGCGCCAAGCACCAACTGAGTGATGATGTAATGACGGTCCATTTTAGCCCTTCAAGTATCCAATCTAAATATGTTTCTGTTCCAACAGCTGGTTGGAGCAGAAAACTAAAATCTAATCCAAACATTTTGATCCTCACAATAAAGTCACCGCCTAAGCGGTGACTTCGAAATTACTAATGTGTGTTACCGGTTAACTATTTACTGGAAAGGTTTATCGTTCGGGTTGTTAAAGAGTTCTGTCATTTCAACTGAAACAGGGAAGTCTAAATTAACGCCGCGTGGTGGAATAGGTTGAGTGAACCATTTGTTGTAAAGGGCTGCTAACTCACCAGATTGAGACATTTCAGCAATGGCCGTATCGGCGATTTCTTTGATACCAGCATCATCTTTTTTGAACATACATGCGTAAGCTTCTTTACCTTGTGATGTACCTGTCACAACCCATTTTTGAGGGTCACGAGCCTTAGCACGTTCACCATAGAGTAATGAATCATCCATAACGAATGCAGCACCGCGGCCACCTGCAAGCATCATAAACGCATCACCATGATCTTTAAGTGATTGAATCTTCATGCCCATGTTATCTTTTTGATTCATTTCATTTAAGACGCGTTCAGAAGTTGTTCCTGCTGTAGTAATGACGACTTTACCTGCTAAATCATTGAAATCTTTAATGCCGGATTTTGTATCTGTCACTAATTTAATGTTGATAATGAAAATGGTATTGGAGAATCCTGCTTCTTGAGCACGGCTTGTATTATGTGTTGTTGAACCGCATTCAAAATCGATTGTACCGTTATTCACTAGTGGAATACGATTTTGTGACGTGATTGGAGAGAATTTAACATTCACTTTTTTGCCAAGTTTTTTCTCGATGCCTTCAACAATCTTCATGCTGACATCATGAGAATAGCCAATGACATTCTGGTTATTGTCATAGTAAGAAAAAGGAATGGATGATTCACGATGGCCAACTGTCACAGAGCCACTATCATTGATTTTCTTCAATACACCGGTTAATTCTTCTGCGAAGCTCATGCCCATTAAGCATGATGATACTACTGCCAAACTTAATAATTGTTTCTTCATAATAAAAACTCCGTCCTAATATCCTTGAATGTCTTATTGCTATTTTTATGTAAGCCTTTTGTAGGCTCTTAATTTTTATAGTACAAATAATTAAGCTTTGCAATGAAAATATCTTTGATGCTTAGGCTTTACTTTTATCCGAAATGAGTTGTTAATGAGGAAATTCACTTAATTATAACTTTAAGTTATAAATATTTTTAAATAGAAAAACCCGCATATTTGCGGGTTTATTTCTGTAACTAATTGATTAATTATTATGGCGATTGCCTTTCTCGTGTTTCTTACCTTTTGAGTGGCGCTTTTCTTGATGATTCTGCATCATTTGTTCATGTTGAGCGCGTTGTTCTGGCGTTAAGATTTGATTCATTGCATGGCGATGTTTCATTTTACGGACAATGCGATCGTCTTTTTGTTTTTGTGCTAATTGTTTTGCTTCTTCTGCATTAAATTTAGGATTGTTATAAAATTTATTCATTTCCGCATGGCGAGCATCGCGTGCAGTTTTATTCTCTTGCTGCATTTCTTCATGCAATGATTTCATTTGTGCTACTTGTTCATCTGTCAACTTAAGTGATTGGCTCATATAATGATTTTCTTTATCCATCATTTTATGATTATTTTGGTGCATTTGAGCCATTGCTGAACCTGATAAAGCGGCGATTGCGATTACGGTTAATGCGATTCTATTTTTCATGTTGCTTCCTTTGTTAAGTTTTATGAATGATGTTTTCCGGATTGAGTACATAGTAAAATACAAGATGTAAAAGAGAGTTGAGCTATTGTAAATGGGCGTAAATCTTTATCTGAAATGATAAATTGTGACTATAATGCGACAAAGCAAGGAGAATAACGACGATGGAACATATTTTATTGGTTGATGATGATTTACAACTACAATCTTTGATATCAGAGCTATTAACATTCGAAGGCTTTAAAGTAGATGTTTGTAATAATGGCGAAGAGTGCATTGAATATATTAAACATACAACGCCAGATGTTTTAGTTCTGGATGTCATGATGCCCAAAAAAAATGGTTGGGATACATTGCGCGAAATTAGACAAACTAAGCCATTATTACCAGTATTAATGTTATCTGCTAAAGGCGATAGTATTGATCGTGTATTAGGGTTGGAATTGGGCGCGGATGATTATATTGGTAAACCTTTTGATGATAGAGAGTTGATTGCCCGAATTCGTGCTCTTTTGCGTCGTGTGAATGCAGAAGATATTCCACAAGATTCTAAAGTGATCAAGATCGATCAGTTGGAGTTGAATCAGACGCAGTTTCAAGCAACCTTCTCTAATGAGCCGATCGAGCTAACTTATACAGAATTTTCATTGTTATTGTATATGGTTAAAAATCGTGGCAAAGCAATTAGCCGAGATGAATTGAGCCGAGAAATATTGGGTAAGCGCCATCAAGCATTTGATCGTGTGATTGATATGCATGTGAGTAATTTGCGTAAAAAAATTCCTGATAGAGATAATGGTTTGCCATGGTTTAAAACAATTCATGGCTTAGGCTATATGTTCATTGAGTAATGAAAGATGAAAAAGTTCTTTTCTTTATTAAGCGTGCGAATCTTTTTTGTTTTTTTAATCTACTGTATTGTTGTGGTTTCAGTTGCGATCGTTATTCCAAAGTTGGATCAACGTCGAATCAGAGAAGTACCAACAGTTGAGAGAGAAAAGGTTCAGCAACGATTGTATCGATTACTTCGCACAAAGCATGGGAATCGGGGGCGATTTATCGCGATTCCTAAAACGAATGATCCGGAATATTTAGCCTATTCGATCGCAAGTGTTGATAATCAGGATTATCGTGAGTTTATCACTGCTGTTGTAGATGAAGACGAGCCGCATCAACAGGCGATTAATTCCAATATGATTATGGGGCCATTTGAAGTTGAGAAATTGCCTTATCAGTTTTATTTGCTTTTTCCTAAATTGCCTCAATCTTATTATGTTAGCCAAATGTTCAGTTCACCATTTTTGCTGATTATTGTCATGATGTTTGCAAGTCTGCCTTTTATTTTTATTTTGACTTATTCATTGTACCGTCCAATTTTACGATTGAAGAAAGCCTCTGAAAGAGTTGCAGAGGGCGATTGGGTGACAGATCCTAAATTGGAAAAAGGGGCAGTTGAATTTGGTTATTTAGGGCAAAGCTTTAATAAAATGGTCAATGCATTACAAGAAGCAGAAGCTGAGAAAAATCGTCTGTTTGGTAATATGTCACATGAATTGAGAACGCCATTAACGAGGATTCGTTTAACAAATGGCATGTTACGCCGTAAAGCTGATCCGGCTTTAGCGCCAGATATTGATCGTATCGAACAAAACCTCATCTTAATTGAGAACAGAATTCAGTCTATGTTGTCATTATCACGTGAGTTAATTTTGAGTCGCGATAAATATGAATTAACACATTTGCAAGATGCTTTGATTGAGCTATTGGCAGAGGCAACATTTGAAGCAGAAGCAAATGGCAAAATACTAATTTTTCAAGATATTCCTGATGTTAAATTGTCATTGAATGTGGAGAATTTCAGAAGCGGCATCGAGAATATTTTAAGGAATGCCATTCATTACACATGCCATCAGATTGAAGTTGATTTTCAATTAAGCAGTAAGGAATTGCATATTGTTATTTCTGATGATGGTCCTGGTGTTAATCCTGCTGATTTAGATCGTCTGTTTGAAGCATTTTATCGCTCAGAAAATACAGAAGTTGAAGATTCTCATGGTGCTGGATTGGGCTTGGCAATCGCGGGGCATATGGTAAAAAGTCATCATGGCACGATTAAAGCTAAAAATGGCGAATCAGGTGGATTAGAAATAATTCTAATATTGCCTATTGTGATGGATTAGTCACTGCCCAAATGCCGACATAAGGGCGCACATTCCAAAAAGGTGCGCCATAAATTTTTCCTTGATAATAGAGTTGTGATAATGTGCCATCTAAATAGAGTGCATTGTCACAGCCCAATTCATCTTGAAAGAACTTGGCAAAATAATAAAAATTGATGGGTTGTTGTGTGATGGCAAAATAAGTTTTATCGTTGTGAACACAAACGCCGCTGCGGTACTTCAAACTATCAGATGAGGCAAAAAATTTTGGGTGCAATTTCCCATCAATGACAAGCATTGGCCCTGATTGTGTTGCATCTGCAATGTTATATTGCTTTTGATTCTTCAGAAACTGTTCTGTTTCTAGCACATATTGTTTGCCAGATTTATCTATGAAAAATACGCCATTTGGAATCAATGAAAAGTTGCCAGTTGCATCTTTGCGTGTCACTTGATTCAGTGCTTGTAGTCTTTCACCTTTTTCAACATGCCAGCCAAGGGGCGATTGATCTTGCCCAAATATGCCTGAATTTGTTGCGAATAAAACAGTCTTTTTCTGTTTTGCTAATGTTTTGGTCAACCCATTGAATGACTGATAAGCCTGATCCAAATCGGGTTGTTTCCAAAACAATTGCAAATGATCATCTTTAGAAACTTCAACAACAGCAAAATCAACTTTTTGATATGCTTGTTCTCGTATGGTTAATGCAAAAGCAGAGCTTTGTATTGCCATTAAACAGAGGATCAGGTTTGTGTGTTGAAATTTCCAATTGCGCATAGATTATCTAGCTTGATGAATAGATTGTAATAAAGGTTTCAATAATTTAGGTGATGCAAATGCAACATTTTCAGAGCTTAAATCAACTTCATTACCTTTGAAATCAGCTGCTAAGGCGCCGCTTTCTAATGCAATTAAAACTGCAGCAAAATGATCACATGCATTGAATTCTGTTGACCAAGCAGCAGATGCTTTGCCTTCAGCCATATCGCAGATTGCTAAAGCTGTGTTGCCAGTTACGCGAACGCCCATTGATAAATGATGTAAATGGGATGTCATCAATGCATACTCTTTTGTTAAAGATTTATCATTAGTCACTAATAAAGCATCTGATAATTTACCGCTGTGTTTAGGTAAACGCATGCGAATATCGTTCACAGTTGCACCTTCATTTTTAACAGCCATGTATTCTTTTTGTGATACAGGCATGTAAACGTATGCAGCTGTTAATTTGTCATCAACCATATAAGCTACAGATACAGCAAAGTCAGAGTTACCACCTAAAAAGTTTTCTTTACCAACGATGCCACTCACATACCAATATGCACGGTTATTTGGTTTGCCATGAATGCCATCAAAGCGAGTTTCAACAGTATTATCAGGATAGGCATAAAGAATTTCTTTTGCGATTTCTGATTCAATTTGCTTGTAGAAAATTGTAAAACGCTCGGTATCTTCACGTTGTGCTTGGCTTAATTTTCCAGTTTGCTCAAAAATTTGGTTAATTAAACGGCTAACTTTTGAAACGCTCTTTTGTGCAATGGTTAATTGTGGATTCATAAAATTCTCAAATCTAGTCAAATAAAATATCGTGGTTTTCTTTTAAAATCTCTAAAACAGAGCTTTCTAAGTTCGGTCCACTCAAACGAAAATGTGAAGCGTCAACCCATGATGTGCCAAATCGATTGATGACTTCTTCCAAATACTGTGAAGCTTCAGAGAAGCTATTGTTATTGGTTTGGATGTGAATACCGACATTCGGATTGATGTCTTGAATGACATTCAACATCATTTGTACCATTGTTAATGTAACTTGTTGGCGATTACGGCCAGATGTGGTTTTGATGAAATTCATGCCACTGCGTACAGCTAATTCTGAAGCTTTTCTGATCCATTTAGCATCTTGTAAAATGCCTGCTTCAATGGTGAGTTTTAGAGGATAATTACCAGCGGCTTCTTTCAATTTCGTTAGAAATTGCAAGCATAATCCTGCTTGGCGATTTACCAATGCTTGATAAGGAAACACTAAATCAATTTCATCTGTGCCTGCAGCAATTGCATTTTTCATCTCTTGCATCGCATTGTAAGTATTAAAGTCGCCATTTGGGTAATTAATGATTGTTGAAATTCTTGGGCAATGATCACCCAAGGTTTCTTTCATTGGCCCAATATGTTGAGCGAATGTTGTAATTGAGGCTATTTTACCTAATGTGGTGATATCTGACAAAATTTTATTGCCATCGAAGTTCAAATATAGATAGGGCATATCAATTAACCCAACCATTTTTTGTGCAACTTTAAATTTTAAGTCTTCCATTATGCGATAATTTCATCGGTTGTTTCTGATTCTGTTTTTTTAATAGGCTTAATTGGGTTTTGCATTGGCCATGCAATTACAAACCATAAAGCTGTTAAGATAAATGTGAGGTAGAAAACATATTGAACGCCCATATATCCGCTAATGATTGAACCTAGCATGCCGCCAATAGATGCACCTAAAAATTGTGATGACGAGAAAACGCCCATAATTGTACCGCGGTAGTTTTGATCCGCAAAACGAGACATCAATGAAGGCTGTGATGCTTCCATGATGTTAAATCCAAAGAAAAATAATGCCAAGCTAGAGATGATTAACCAGCGGCTACCATCAGCTGAAATCAACATCAATAAGTAAGATGCGGCTAATAAAACAATGGCAAACAAAAATAGAATGCGATGTTTGTAAAATCTTTCTGCTAAGCCAACACAGATGAACATCACAACAATAGAGAAAAAGAATGTTGCTGTATAATAGAATGCAGACGAAACTGTAGAAATTTCTAATTGTTTGAACAAAATCGGCAATGTCGCAAATGTCATTGTTAACAATAGGTGCAGCATAAATGCGCCAAAATACAAGCGCACAACGTTATTTTCTTTAAACGCAATTTGAGTGAGCTGTTTCATCGTTTCTTTTTGATCATTTGTTTTTGTCGTTACAGGAATATCAGGGATGTATTTGATGACAATATAAATGCCCGCAATTCCTAAAATTGCACATAAACCAAAAATTCCATAACCTTTGGCTAAATAGTAAATGATCGGCGATATTGAAATCGCAATACCAAATGTTAAGCCAATGCTTACGCCAATGAAAGCCATAACTTTTGATCTAATTTGATCTCGGGTTAAATCTGTCGCCAATGCTAATACAACAGCAGAAACAGCACCAGAACCTTGGATGATTCTGCCTAGGATTGCGATATGTATACTAGAAGCAAAAACTAAAATTAAACTGCCCAATGTGAAAAGTGCTAATCCTGTAATTAGAGCAGGCTTTCTACCAATTCTATCGGAAACGATACCAAAAATTGGTTGAAGTAATATTTGAGTTATGGCGTAACTTGCAAAAACTAGACCTGTTAATACTGGTGTTGAACCTTCTAAGCTTTGGCTGTACGTCACTAGAATTGGCAAAATAATGAATATGCCAAGCATTCTAATAGAGAAAAGGCCTGCCAATTTAGCTGTTAAGCCTTTTTCGTCTGCTGTAAATTTAGAACTTGTATTAACAGATGATTCCAACATTATTGACTCTCGATTCCTTAAAGTTTACGAATGATTATACGTTATTTTGAATTGCCAGTGCAGTTTGATAAATATGATTTTTAGATAATTTTGTGATTTTCATGGCAATACTAACAGCTTGCTTGAGCGGTAAATCTTCCAGTAAAATTTTTAGTAATTCATCAAGATCAATACCTTCAGATTCTTCTGTTTCTACATTTGATCCTTCAATCACGACAACATATTCACCGCGTTGTTCATCGCTGTGATCTTGATAATAAGTTAAGAGTTCTTCTAATGTATTGGAAAGATAGCTTTCGTAGCGTTTAGTCATTTCCCTGCCAATGAAAGCATAGCGTTCAGCACCAAATACAGAAATGGCATCTTTCAACATTTCGATGATTCTATGG
Organism: Wohlfahrtiimonas sp.; assembly: GCA_030149965.1. Classification (GTDB taxonomy): domain Bacteria; phylum Pseudomonadota; class Gammaproteobacteria; order Cardiobacteriales; family Wohlfahrtiimonadaceae; genus Wohlfahrtiimonas. Next base: position 15,278 of record JASLHB010000047.1, read on the forward strand.
CTAGATTCATAAAAGATTAATGTACGAGGATCTTTTCTTAAAGCATCCATTTTGCTTTTACGACCAGAAGATTTAGCTGGTAAGAATCCTTCAAAGCTAAAACGATCCGTTGCAATGCCAGAAACAGAAAGTGCTGTAATTAATGCGCTAACGCCAGGAATTGGAATAACTTTCTGTTCATGTTCACGCAAAGCTCTAACAACTTTAAAGCCAGGATCAGAGATTAATGGAGTGCCTGCATCGGAGATAATGGCAATAGACTTGTCATCGTTTAATAAATTTAAAATTTCATCAATACGATCAGTTTCGTTGTGATCATGTAGAGAGCGCATTGGCGTTGAAATATTAAATAGTTGCATTAATTTTGCGGAGTGTCTTGTATCTTCAGCAAAGATTAAATCGACAGTTTTTAAAGTTTCAATGGCGCGCGGAGACCAATCCTCAATGTTTCCAATGGGGGTCGCTACAACGTAACAAGTTGACATAGAGCTCTCTGATTCATAAAGTTAAGGTTTGGGATTATACAGGAAATGATGCAATGAGCGAACCGCAAATAATTGGCAAATGGGGAGAAGCTTTGGCACGTGAATATTTAGAGGCTCAAGGTTTGCATTTCATTATGAAAAACTATCTTTGTAGAATGGGGGAAATTGATCTGATTATGAAAGATAAAGAGACAATTGTATTCGTGGAAGTTCGTGTGCGTAATACAAAGCTTCATGGCAATCCATTGGAAAGTATTACAGTACAAAAACAAAGAAAGGTGAGAAAGACAGCTGAAAGATATTTGCAGCAGACGAATCATCAAGGCGGTGCAAGAATTGATGTGATAGGGATTGATACATCTATTGAGCCGCCTATGATTACTTGGGTGGATAATGCTTTCTAGCTAATAGATAAGTTATATGAGAAAGATTACATTTAACAAAATATAAACAGGCAATAATGTGCCAATTGCTATGAATGCATAACCAAAAAATGTTGGCATTTTAATGCCTTGTTGTTCTGCAATGCTTTTGATCATAAAATTTGGTGCATTTGCTATATAGGTTAATGGGCCAGTAAATACAGTTGCCATTGAAATGGTTAATAGCGTGGTTGGAATAGTGTTCATTAAATATGTTGCACCATCAGGATTATCACCAATTGCCATTTTGAAAAATACTAAATAGGTTGGAGCATTATCTAAGAAGGCAGATAGAGTTGTTGTAATCCAAAAATAAATAACATTAATTGGGGCGCCTTTCTCATCATGAGCAAAACTCATTAAAAACTGTGTTGTAGGATGTTCCGGCGATTGCAGGATCAAAATAACCGGTGTAATCGTAAAGAAGATGCCCAAGAAAATCTTAGAAACTTCTAAAATTGGCTCCCAATTGAATTGATTTTCTTGACGTAATATTTTAGGCGTAAAGCGTAGTGAAATAATAATCACTATGATAAAGATGATATCTCTGAAAATATTTTCTAAGGCAACGTTCGTGTTATGTATTTTGAAGTTGATACCAGGATTCCAAAATCCTGACATAATAATGCCAGCTAACACAAAGCCTATTAATATGAAATTAAATTTCCCCTTGATCACAATACGATTAGTTTTCAAAGGTTGTGCAATAATACCTTCTTTTTCAAATATTTTACTGTCAATGAGATAGAAAAGTATGAGTAGAAAACTAGAGGTAATAATAACAGGCATCAACATATATTGAAGCGTCCAGAAAAAACTAACGCCTTCCAAGAAACCTAAGAATAGTGGAGGATCACCTAAAGGCGTTAAGCCGCCGCCAATATTAGCTACTAAGAAAATAAAGAAAATGATGACATGAACTTTACATTGTCTATTTTGATTGGCTTGTAATATAGGGCGGATGAGTAACATGGAAGCACCCGTTGTTCCCATGATTGATGCAAGCATTGTGCCAATTAATAGAATTGTTACATTTAATGCTGGGCTAGGGGCAAATGTTCCTGAAATTTGTATACCGCTAGACACGACGTATAATGTTAATAAAAGTAGTATAAATGGAATATATTCAGATAAAATTGTATCAGTTAAAACTGAAACGCTGATAGGTGTACCAAATGTTATGATTAAAGGTATAAAGAAGGCTAATCCCCATGCAAAAGTTATTTTTCCATAATGATGTATCCAAAATTGTGGTGCAAATAAAGGTAGGAAGGCAATTGAGGCTATTAAGCCTGCAAATGGAATTGTGTACAAAATAGATAGTGATGCTCCATCAATGGCCGTTGATGAGGCAAAAGAGGTTTGGAATAAACTTAGTGTTAAGATAATGGAAATAAGAAAAATGCGCATTACACCCTCTAGAAAATGATGTATCAAATGGAGTTTGAGTTTGGTGGAAAACCAGAATACGCTTATCAGAGTGATAAAATCCGTGATTCAGTCAAAAAATATGCTAATTGTTAATACTTTACCAAATAATTATAATATTATTTAAGAATATGTGCGCTAATGTCGCTGAGTATAAATTATGCGAATTTGGCCATATGTTTTTGGGCGATTAGTTTATACTGACAAACCGCATAAATAATGTAATTGAAGTTTTTTATTTAGTTCTTAAAGGCTTGTTTAATGAAATATAAAATAGTTTTTCGAGGAAAATTTAATACTGATGTTGATCAGAATGAAATCCTTGAAAATTTATCAGAATTATTCGATGAATCTATAGATGATATTCACGTAAAGTTTTTTTCATTACAAAATGGTCAAGAAAAAACATTAATTTCAGGATTAAGTAATTCAGATGCTGAAGAGTATAAAGAAGCATTGAATGATGCTGGTGTTGAAGTAGATATTGATTTAGATTTCAATATGGATGATTTGGCAGAGTTTGATCCTGAATTAGCCAATGCTTCAGCACCTAAACCAAATATAAAGAAAAAAACACCTGTTCTGGCTTCAGAAGCAAATGCAAATGTATCAGATATTTCTTTAACGTTGAATACATTTGAAACAAATAATCATTTATCTGCTGGTGTAAAACCAAAGCAGCCAGATATTCGCAGTCGATTCTTAGAATCACAAGAATTTACTCTAATGAAAAATGATACGAATGTTCAGGCCGAAGAAGAAAGTCGTGTAGAAAAACTTAAGAGAATCACGAAGAAGAGTCATGATCATATTGAGATTGATGATCGTGATATTAGTGTTGAACCGCCACTTTTTAATAGTAGTGTGAGAATAGGGCGATTGAGATTCTTGTGCCGTATTGTATTTGCAATGGCGATTTTAATGGTTTGTTTGAATGTATTGCCATTGTATCTAAGATCTTGGATGGGTAATGGTGGCTTCATTCCATCGTTTTTCTTTGTACTTTTTGCATTCGTATTTGTGATTATGGTTGTTAGTCAAAGATTTTGTGATGTTGATAATCTAACCATTGGTTCTATGATATTTGTAGTGATAATTTTGGGTACATTTTTAATCAGTATATTTATTAATGATTATTATGCATTGAGTAATGCGAAGATTAAGTTTGCGAAAGATTTTTTGCAAACTAATTCTTTGAGTCATAATTTCTTCTCTATGCAGAAGGTTTTAGATACATATTTAACAGAAGTTTCTCATAAGCATATTTTACAACAAATTGATGCCATCATTAAATGGATCGTTTATGTATTCATGATTGGTGGGGCGATTTTATTATTCTCTTTACCTGGTGTTGAAGGCAATAATCAGTTTGGTGCGCCATCAGAATCGCCAGATATTAAAGGCTATGCAATTTTAGTTGTGAGCTTTTTAGTGTTGTTGTATAGCTTATCTTATCCATACAGTAGTAAATCTCATAGAGCTGAACATAAGCTCTACCAAATTGAGTTGTATGAATATTTAGGGCTTTTAAAACCATTACCAGATGAGTTTGAAACGGTTTACAGAGAGTATTTACATAAAATCCAACAAAAGCTTGCCAATTAATTTATAATTACAGGCCCTAATTTGAATTCAGGAGAGAAATCATATAGAGTTCTCTCCTCTTTATTTGATAGAAATTAACTGCATGAAGAATATTAGAAACTTTTCCATTATTGCCCACATTGATCATGGTAAATCCACGATTGCCGACCGTTTCATCCAACTTTGTGATGGATTAAGCGACCGCGAAATGGAGGCTCAAGTTTTGGACTCTATGGATATCGAAAGAGAGCGTGGTATTACAATCAAAGCACACTCTGTATCTTTAGACTATAAAGCTCGAAATGGTGAGGTTTATCACTTGAACTTCATTGATACGCCAGGGCATGTTGACTTCTCTTACGAAGTGTCACGTTCATTGTTTGCATGTGAAGGTGCATTATTAGTTGTAGATGCTGCACAAGGTGTGGAAGCACAATCTGTAGCAAACTGCTATACGGCGATTGATCATGGCTTAGAAGTTGTACCTGTATTGAATAAAATTGACTTGCCAGCAGCTGATCCAATGAAAGTTGCAGCTGAAATTGAAGATATCATTGGTATCGAAGCAATGGATGCAGTGACATGTTCTGCGAAAACAGGCATGGGCGTTGAAGATGTATTAGAAGAATTAGTGACTAAAGTACCTGCACCAAAAGGTGATCCTAATGCGCCATTAAAAGCTTTGATCATTGATTCATGGTTTGACCCTTATGTTGGCGTTATCTCATTAGTACGTATTTTTGATGGTGTTTTACGTCCGCGCGATAAGATGCAAGTAATGAGCAGTAAACGTGTTTATCAAGTCAGCCATGTTGGTGTGTTTACACCAAAACGTGAAGATAAAAAAGAATTGTCAGCAGGACAGGTAGGCTTTGTAATTGCTGGTATTAAAGATATTGATGGTGTACCAGTTGGTGATACTTTGACGTTGGAAAATAATCCAGCGAATGAAGCTGTACCAGGTTTTCAAAAGGTTCAGTCTCGAGTTTTTGCAGGTTTATTCCCAGTGGAATCTACTGAATATGAAAACTTACGTGAAGCATTACAAAAATTACGTTTGAACGATGCATCATTAAATTTTGAACCTGAATCATCACAAGCATTGGGCTTTGGCTTCCGTTGTGGCTTCTTAGGAATGCTTCATATGGAAATCATTCAGGAACGTTTAGAGCGTGAATATGATCTAGATTTGATCACAACAGCACCAACAGTTATCTATGAATTAGAAAAAACTGATGATGAAGTTGTGATGATTGATAACCCGAATGATTTACCGCCACCTAATAAAATTAAAGAATTACGTGAGCCAATCATTCGAGCGAACATTTTAACGCCACAAGAATATCTAGGTAATATCATCACCTTATGTGTTGAAAAACGCGGTGTTCAGAAAAATTTGATTTACGCAGGATCACAAGTTCAATTGCAATTTGAATTACCAATGAGTGAAGTTGTTCTAGACTTCTTCGATAGATTGAAATCCATTTCGCGTGGTTACGCATCATTTGACTATGAATTTGTGCGTTATGAACCAGCAAATCTAGTGAAGGTTGATATCTTAATCAATGGTGAAATGGTGGATGCTTTAGCATTGATCATTCATAAAGATAATGCTGTTTATCGTGGCCGTGAATTAGTTGAGAAAATGCGAGAATTAATTCCTCGTCAAATGTTTGATATTGCAATTCAGGCTGCTATTGGTGCGAATATCATCGCTCGAAGTACAGTAAAAGCGATGCGTAAAGATGTATTGGCTAAATGTTATGGCGGTGATGTTAGTCGTAAACGTAAACTGTTAGAAAAACAAAAAGCTGGTAAAAAACGTATGAAGCAAGTGGGTAATGTGGAAATTCCACAATCTGCATTCCTCGCCGTTTTACAAACTGGTAAGCAATAAGGACGTATTATGTTTTCCCAATTCACACACTATTTAGCAATTGCAATAGTTATTGCTGCACCGATTACAGGCTTAATTCTTTTAGCTGATAAAATTTTCTTTAAAAAGAAAAGAGCTAAAGACGATAAATTGCCTGTTGTAGTGGATTGGGCTGCATTTTTATTTCCAGTGGTTTTAGTTTTAACTGTATTGCGATCATTTATTGCAGAACCTTTTATTATTCCAAGCGGTTCTATGCAGCCAACTCTGTATGCTGGCGATATGATTGTTGCTAATCGTTGGTCATTTGGTTTGCGTTATCCTATTACGAATCAACGCATCTTTAGCGAAGAAGGTGAAGGTGTGAATCGTGGTGATATTGCTGTGTTTAAATATCCAGTAGATCCACGCATTAATTATATTAAACGTATTGTTGGCATTCCTGGTGATGTCATTGATTACAAAAATAAGGTGCTTGTTGTTAATGGTGAGCCTGTTAAATATGAGTATATCAGTGCGGCTTTAGAGCCAACTTCTGAAATGCTTTATACAGAGTTCTTACCATCTAAAGATGGAATAGTTGCACATGGCATTCAAGTTGCGCCTTATAATACAACAGCAGATCACGGCATGGGATTAAAACAACAATTCCCATTCACAGTACCAGCAGGTCAATATTTGGCATTTGGTGATAACCGTGATAATAGTGCAGACAGTCGTTTCTGGGGGTTTGTTGCTGACGATCAACTCGTTGGTAAAGCCAATTTTATATGGATGAACTATAAATGTGTGACACAATTGAAAGATTGCGACCATATTTTTACAATACTTAAGTAGTCATGTTGGAACAGTTACAGAAAAAAATTAGTTACCACTTCAAAGATATTGCTTTATTAAAGCAAGCCTTGGTACATAGATCAGTTTCTCGCACTCATAATGAGCGCTTAGAGTTTTTAGGCGATGGTTGTCTAAATTTTATCGTTGCACACGCATTGTATGAACGATTTCCAGATGCTAAAGAGGGTGAATTATCAAATATTCGTGCCCATTTAGTTAAAGAAAGCACTTTGCATAAAATTGCTAAAACACTAGAACTGCCGAAACACTTAGTGATCAGTTATGGTGAACGGAAGAATGATGGTGCGAAACGCGCAGGTATTCTAGCAGATACAGTAGAAGCAATCATTGCAGCTGTTTTTTTAGACGGTGGCTTTGAGGCTGCTCAGAAAACAGTTTTAACCTTGTATGATTCTGAGTTACATACGATACATGAAACATCATTTACGCGTGTAACCGAAGCTGTTAAAGACCCTAAAAGTCGATTGCAAGAACATTTACAAGCGATGAATAAAAACATCCCAGAGTATGAAGTGGTTGCCATTGAAGGTCAGGATCATGCCCAGACATTTAAAGTAGCTTGTCATGCTAACTCATTAACATCTATTGCAGAAGGAACAAGCAAGAAACGTGCCGAGCAAAATGCCGCCGAATTGATGCTTGAAAAATTATTATGAATCAACATGCTGGTTACGTTTCAATCATAGGCCGCCCTAATGTTGGTAAATCAACGTTAATGAATCGTTTGATTGGTCAAAAAATTAGTATTACATCGAGTAAGCCACAAACAACTCGCCATGCAATTACAGGGATTTATACCGACCATTATTGCCAAGCAATTTTTATCGATACTCCAGGATTACATAAAGCAGAACATTCAGCTTTAAATCGTCATTTAAATAAAACAGCAACCAGCTCATTAGAAATGGCTGATGTGATTTTATATATGGTGGAAGCTTTAAAATTCACACCAGATGATGAATTGGCATTAAAACGATTACAGTATATTGAGAAACCAGTTATTTTGATCGTGAATAAAGTGGATCATGTAAAAGATAAAGAAGTGTTATTTCCATTCTTATCCGAAATGATGAGCAAATACCAATTTGCAGAATGTATTCCAATTTCAGCATTGGACGATAAGCAAATGAAGTTAGTGATTAAGTCATTGACGCATTATTTGCCAGAACAAGCATTCTTATTCAGTGAAGATGAAATCACAACTGCATCAAGTAAATTCTTGGCAAGTGAGGTTTTACGCGAAAAATTAACGCGTCGTTTGAATCAAGAATTGCCTTATGCATTGACTGTGGAAATTGAAAGCTTTGAAGAAGAAGTTGAATTGATGCGAATCAATGCTGTTGTTTGGGTGGAGCGCGAAACTCAAAAAGGTATTGTGATTGGCAAAAATGGCACGACTTTAAAAGAAGCAAGCATGCAAGCTCGTCAAGATTTAGAAAAATTATATGATAAAAAAGTATTTTTAAAAGCATTTGTTAAAGTTCGCCAAGGTTGGTCTGATGATGAACGTTCATTGAATGCTTTAGGTTACATGGGAACAGAACTTTAAAATGCAAAAATCAGTTCAAGGTGCTTTATGGATGGTTGCAACAGGCGTTACATTTGCTGCAATCAATGTGATTACACCATTTATCAGTAATCAATATCCCATAAGCTCAGAATGGACTGCATTTTTCCAATATAGTTTTGCATTTCTGTTTTTATTCCCGATGTTTTTAAAAGCGGGAATAAAGCAAGTAGCAACAACGCAACGCTTTTGGATTCATTTAGTGCGCATTTTGTCCGCAATCATTGGCGTACAATTGTGGGTTAAAGCTTTAAGTTTACAATTTCCTATTGGTGAAGGCGTTGCATTATTGATGACTTCACCATTGTTTGCTAGCATTGGTGCAGCTTTATTCTTAAAAGAAAAAGCAACCATTACGCGCATTATTGTGACGATTATTGGGTTCATTGGTGCAATGCTAATTTTAAGTCCAAGCTATCAAGCAATGAATTATGTGGCATTTCTACCTTTAGCTGCAGCATTATTCTGGGCAATTTATTCATTGCTGATTAAATACTTAACGGATAAAGATCATCCGTTAACATTATTGTTCTATCTATATTTGCTGATGTTTCCAATCAACTTTATCCTCGCATTAACAGGGAACTTTTCTCATGGAGTTGCAGGATTAGGTTTTGAATTCACATTAGAGTTATTAGGTTATTTGTTGGCATTAGGCTTTTTAACCATGATTGCCCATTTCACTTTAGTGAAAGCATATCAAGCAGCTGATGCCATTTATGTGCAAGCTTTTGATTACATCAAATTGCCATTGAATACTTTATTGGGCTTTATATTCTTTGGTTGGGCTGTTGGCACCCAATTTTGGATTGGCGCAATTATTATGATTGCTGCGCTTTTATATATTACTTATTCTGAGTCTAAAAAATAATTTATGCTAAGTTATAGACATGGATTCCATGCAGGGAATCATGCGGACGTATTAAAACATTACGTCCTTTTTTCTATCCTCAATTACTATAATGAAAAAGATAAACCATATTGGTATGTCGATACGCATTCTGGTGCAGGTTTATATGATATTAATTCGGAATTTTCTGAAAAAACAGGTGAATACCATGAAGGTATTGGCTTGTTGCAAAAACAGAAAGATTTACCTAAAGAATTATTCGAATTTTTAGAATTTCTAGTGCAATTCCAAATGGATAAAAAACTTTATCCAGGATCGCCAGTGATTGCACAGAAATTAGTGCGTTCTGTGGATCGTGTGAAATTATTTGAATTACATCCAGCGGATAATGAGCATCTAATCAATAACTTTAAAGGACAAGGGGTTAAATACCAAGTTCAGCAAAGTGATGGTTTCCAAGGGTTGATTAGCTTATTACCACCATCAACGCGCCGAGCAGTTGTTTTGATTGATCCGCCTTATGAAGATAAGTCTGATTACAAAACTGTGATCAATACATTGCAAGAAGCACATAAACGCTTTGCAACGGGAACGTACATGATTTGGTATCCACTGTTGCCAAGAGATGAAAGTTTAAATTTACCAAACAAACTAGGTAAAACATTTAAAAATGATAATTTCTTGAATGTTACATTGTCTGTTTATGAAGGAAAAAATGATGACTTTGGCATGTATGGCAGTGGTTTATTTATCTTAAATCCGCCTTATACATTAGAAAAAGAGTTAGAGAAGTTAATGCCTATTTTGGTGAAGGCTTTAGCTCAAGGTGATGATGCAAATTACACTTTAGAAAGTTCTGCTAAATAATTATAACGACAGTAAAAAGCCCTGAAATGATCAGGGCTTTTTTGAGGGGGGAGAGTAATCGTATAAAATAGTTTCTTAGAATAGAATATTGAAACTGTATTTATTATATTATCTTTACATAACTTTTCAAGTTATTTTTTACATTCCTCTTAACATATTAACTCAATGACATAAAAAACCCTGACTAAAATATTAGTCAGGGTTTTTATTTTATATTCAATTGTTATTGAATATGATTTAGACAGACTGCTTTGCTTGTTCTTCTAAGAACTCAGGATGGTTAACTTGGCGATACTGCTGAACTGCTTCAGAGATGCCTTCGCCACCAACGTGAGAACGAACGTACTGGCTGATAAACTTAGATTTCTCTTCTGCCGCTGCTTTTGATTTATCCATTGAAGATACAATGAATGTCACGATGAAAGCTGTTGGGATAGAGAATAAAGCAGGGTTATTGTATGGGAATAATGCACTATCATGTCCCAATACATTGATCCAAACTTCTGGTCCTAATACGATCATCACAACTGCAGTGATTAAACCTGCTGCGCCACCAACTACTGCACCTTTTGTTGTTAAACCTTTCCAGTACATAGATAAGAATAACAATGGGAAGTTCGCTGAAGCTGCAATTGAGAATGCTAAACCAACTAAGAATGCAACGTTTTGTTCTTCAAACAATAAACCTAATAAGATTGCGATCACACCTAGAGCTGCTGTTGTGAAACGAGAAACCATTAATTCAGTTTTCATGATCGGTTTACCTTTTTTGATCACGTTTGCATAGAAGTCATGGCTGATTGCTGATGCACCAGATAATGTCAAACCTGCAACAACCGCAACCAATGTTGCAAATGTTACTGCTGACATGAAGCCTAAGAAGATATTGCCGCCAATTGCGTGTGATAAATGGATTGCAACCATGTTAGCGCCACCGATAATTGCGCCTTCAGCTGTTGTGTAATCAGGTTGGTTCATGATGTAAACGATTGCACCGAAACCGATGATGAACATTAACAAGTAGAAGTAACCGATGAAACCTGTTGCATACAATGCTGATTTACGTGCTTCTTTTGCATCTTTAACAGTGAAGAAACGCATTAAGATATGTGGTAAACCTGCAGTACCAAACATCAAGCCAATGCCTAAAGAAATCGTATCAATTGGGTTAGGATATTTCAAACCTGGTGACATGATTTCGATGCCTTTTGGATGTACTTCAGTTGCTTTAACGAATAAGTTTTCGATGTTGAAACCAACCCAATACAATACAACGATTGACATGAATGTCGCACCAATCAAGATCAATACTGCTTTGATCATTTGAACCCATGTTGTTGCCAACATACCGCCTAACAATACGTAAACCATCATCAAGATACCAACGATGAATACAGCGATGTTATAGTTCAAACCAAACAATAATTCGATCAATTTACCAGCACCAACCATTTGTGCGATCAAGTAAAGTAATACGATTGTTAATGTTGAGAATACCGCCAAAATACGGATTGGAGTTTGTTGCAATCTGAATGCTGTTACGTCTGCAAATGTAAAACGACCTAAGTTACGGAATCTTTCTGCCATTAATAATAAAATTACTGGCCAGCCGATGAAGAAACCAAATGCATAAATCAAACCATCGTAGCCTGATGCAAATACCAATGCTGACAAGCCCAAGAACGATGCAGATGATAAATAATCACCAGCGATTGCTAAACCGTTTTGGAAGCCAGAAATACCGCCACCAGCTGTATAGAAATCTGATGCTGATTTAGTTTTATTCGATGCCCAAAAAGTGATTGCAATGGTTGCCAATACAAACACGAAGAACATGATGATTGCTGTCCAGTTTTTGCCATCTGATTGAGTTGATTGTGCAACTGCAACACCAAATAAACCGAATGCGATCAAGCATAAGAATTGTCTTAGAACATTATTTCTCATTGCCGATCTCCTTTAAAACTCTGATAGTTTTTGGATCGAAATAAGTATTCGTTCTATGTACATAGTAACAAGTCACTAAAATCGTCCAAATAATTAAGAAGAAACCAGCAGGAATCCCCCAAGTTGTTACCATTTTTTCTGCCATTGCCATGCCAACAAAGCTTGGTGCATAAGCAGATGCAACAATGATTAATATATAAAGGCCTAAAGTTAGTGCCAATAAGATTAAGCTGAATTTTTGTTTTTCAGCAACCAGTGCTTTGAATCTTGAATCATTGTAAATACGATTCACAATTGCTTCATCATAAAGAAGCTTTGAATCATCGACTTTTATGGGTTCAGCCATAAATCCTCCTAAAGTTTTTACTTTTACGTTATTTATTAAATTAAATTATCAGCGCATTTTGTGCATATTTTTTTAATATATAAAACGCCTCCTCACGTAAGAAGATACAAAAACCTGCAGAATTTGCAACAAAAACCGCTTTTTAGACAAAATGACAAAATTATATTTTTAGATGAAAACATTGATTATTCGTTGGTATTATCAGTTAGCTATAAGGTTTTGATGATTAATGATTGTATATTTTTAATACAGAATATTTTCAATAAAATAATTTTTATTAAACAAAAAAATACATTAAAAATGCAAAATTTTAGGATAATAAACTGTGAAAATTGCCTTGATTGCAATAAAGTTGCATTTGCCACGATAAGCATGCTATACAATTGATGTGTAATGTTATGCCCAAAAGGCAGAATAAAAGGATCATGTCACGGAAATTGATCAGACATTATTGGTAAATTAACGCAAATAAAATTTAAAAAAGCTTAATAGGGAAAGAATATGCCAAAATATCGTTCGCATACTTCGACGCAGGGTCGTAATATGGCGGGTGCACGTGCTTTGTGGCGTGCGACAGGAATGAATAATGAAGATTTTAAAAAGCCGATCATTGCGGTTGTGAACTCATTCACGCAATTTGTTCCGGGACATGTTCATCTGAAAGATATTGGGCAGCTGGTTGCGCGAGAAATAGAAAAAGCTGGTGGCGTTGCGAAAGAATTTAATACGATTGCAGTGGATGATGGTATTGCAATGGGGCACGATGGCATGTTGTATTCATTGCCAAGCCGGGATTTGATTGCTGATTCAGTAGAATATATGGTGAATGCTCACTGTGCGGATGCAATGATTTGTATTTCGAACTGCGATAAAATCACGCCAGGAATGTTGATGGCTTCAATGCGCTTGAACATTCCAACCATATTTGTATCTGGCGGACCAATGGAATCAGGTAAATTGGTTTGGAACAATGAAAATATGCGTTTGGATTTAGTAGATGCAATGGTAATGGCAGCTGATGATAAAGAAGCTGATGATAAAGTCCAAGCCATTGAAGAAAATGCTTGTCCAACTTGTGGTTCATGTTCAGGAATGTTCACTGCAAATTCAATGAACTGCTTAACTGAAGCGTTAGGTTTATCTTTACCGGGCAATGGTTCAATGTTGGCAACGCATAAAAATAGGGAAGAACTGTTTTTAGAAGCAGCGCGCATTATCGTTAAAAATACTCGTGATTATTATGATAATAATAATGAAAATGTATTGCCGCGTAATATTGCATCATTTAAAGCATTTGAAAATGCTATGATGTTGGACATTGCAATGGGCGGTTCAAGTAACACCGTATTGCATTTATTGGCAGCCGCATATGAAGCTGGCGTAGATTTCTCTATGCAAGATATCGACCGATTATCGCGTAAAGTACCTCATTTATCTAAAGTTTCGCCATCTACGAGCAAATATCATATGGAAGATGTTCATCGTGCTGGTGGTATTATTAGTATTTTGGGTGAGTTGGCACGTATGAATTTGTTGCATACTGATTGCCCAACGGTTCATTCCAAAGATCAAGCTGAAGCGATTGCAAAGTGGGATATTACACAAACAAATGATGAGAAAGTGCATCATTTCTTTAAATCTGCACCGGGCGGCGTAAGAACAACAGAAGCATTTAGCCAAGATCGTTATTTTGATTCATTGGACGATGATCGTGAAAATGGTTGTATTCGCAGTGGAGAATTTGCTTATAGCCAAGATGGCGGAATTGCTGTTTTATATGGCAATATTGCGAAAGATGGTTGTATCGTAAAAACTGCTGGCGTGGATGATTCAATCTTAAAATTCACTGGTAAAGCAAGAGTTTATGAAAGCCAAGATTCAGCGGTGAAAGGTATTTTGAATAATGAAGTACAAGCGAATGAAGTTGTGATCATTCGTTATGAAGGCCCAAAAGGTGGGCCGGGCATGCAAGAAATGTTGTATCCCACGTCATATTTGAAATCAAAAGGATTAGGAAAAGCATGTGCTTTATTAACTGATGGACGTTTTTCAGGTGGAACATCAGGATTATCTATTGGTCATGCTTCGCCTGAAGCAGCAGAAGGTGGCGTGATTGCCATTGTGGAAACAGGCGATGAGATCATTATTGATATTCCAAACCGTTCAATTCATTTGAATCTATCTGAATCAGAAATTGAATCAAGATTATCTGAACAAGCCAAGCTGGGTTTTGTACCTAAAGAAATTCGACCGCGTAAAATATCTGCAGCATTACAAGTTTATGGTGCTTTAGCAACTTCAGCAGCATTTGGTGCGGTTCGTGATGTGAATAGATTGAAACAACTTAAATAATATCTATATTATTTTTAGCTCATTAAGTTTAATAGATTTAATGAGCTTTTATTATAGGCATAAAACGACTGACCGTCGGTCTATGCGTTGAAATATAATCTCATATAAAACGTATACCAATTTAAGTAGTCATACAAATGATCGATAAAATAATTAATTACAAATAATGCGATTCATAGTTTTTCTAAAAATTATTAAAAATTATTAAAAATTTAGGTTTCGAGCAGAAGTTTCAAAAGCTCGTAATGAATTTAAAGAGGGAAGTTTGTGATGTGGGATAACCGATAAGGTTCTAAATTTTGTTCAACTTTTATGATGGTATATTGTACTTAAATTGAACTAATCGTACGCGCGTAGAATTAAACTTTACGTATAATTATAGGTTCTATGAAAATTGAGCAACATAGATTTTGATTAAAATTGATACGTTAGAAGAACTATATATTTATTCTAGAGATAGAAGGGATTTATATTCCAAGGTAAATTCATTATGCCTGATATGAATTACATCGCAAATTTTTCAAGTTTAATATTTGAGAAAGATAACTTAGGTTTATCTTATTCTCAATCAAGAAACTTTTACGACTTGTAGATGATAAAGCGCCTAACAGTTCTAGGTATTTTATAATTTAACATAATATATAGAAGTGGAAATCTCAACTATATTAGTTAATCATCGGAAAT